>JAYSWB010000037.1:0-14249 GCA_043718245.1 bacterium | reverse complement strand
ACCAATATAATCGGGTAATTTCAAAGGCCTATTATATTTGTATAATAGCATATTTATTATAATAAGTCAATAGGTCTCCTAAACGTGGGGTAAAATCCCCTTCTACCTACAAAGTATTATAAAGTGACTTCAATTTTTTAAGTCCTCTGTGTGATTTAACGGCTAAAATATTTTTTGACTGTTTTGTAATGAGTGACATGTCATCAAGTGTAAGTTCTTGCACATACCGCATTTGCACTATTTTACGGTAAGCAATCGGCAACTTTGCAATCAGCATCATCGCTTTTCTGCCATCAAGATAATTGAGGATATCTTCTGTATTGTCAGTTGCCGGATTAAAGCCTTTTTCCACGAGAGCATCGAGAGAAACTGTTTTTGGTTTTCTGTACTGGTCAATAATGAGGTGGTTGAGTATGTGGTACAGAAAAGCTTTCATAACTTCAACCTTACCGCCTTTGACTATGTACTTCCAGGTCTTCATAAATGTCTCCTGTACTAATTCGTCAGAAATTGCAGCATTGTTTGTTTTATAAAAAGCATGTTTCTCAAGGCCCCCTGCATAGTCATCATGTGCAGAAGTCAGGACTTTACCCTGGTGTAGTTTTTGTTTTGGAGTAATCATAGGATCTCTAGACATTAATTATACCACGTTGTGAAATATGCAAGCACTGTAATGACTTTCGATATACGACGGCGTGGTTTATATGGAAACACTCAACAAAAAAATAGAAGCTAGCCTCAAACACGTCGGAGCTGATTTCTTCGATGTTTTATGGGAGGAAAGCTGGACGTACATCAAGACCGTGGTCGATGTCGTACGTGAACCAGTTCTCATTCTCAATAAAGACCTATGCGTTATGGCAGCAAATGAGTCATTCTACAGTATGTTCCAGACAGAACCCGCAAATACTGAGCACATCTTCGTGTATGAACTTGGCGATGGCCAGTGGAATATTCCGGCACTGCGAAACCTGCTCGAAGATATATTGCCGAAAAATACTTTCTTTAAAGGCTTTGAAGTGACCCACGACTTTCCGGCCGTCGGACGCAAGGTAATGATTCTTAATGCCCGTCAGATTCATTTCATAGAGGATACGAAATTTTCACCGATTATTATACTGGCAATGGAAGATGTTACTGAAATGATGGGTGTGGCAGAAATGCTGGCCCTGCATACTAATAAATTTGAAGAAAAAATGGCTAGCCGGACAACTGCACTCGAAAAGCAAATCACATTACTTATGAGTGAAATTAAAGAACTTAAGAAATACTAAAGTAATTATCAATTAATAGCTGTAATTTAAGTTGTACACATTTATGGATTCATCATACAGCTCAAAGAGCACAAAACCATTGTACCGAGGTACTCAATTTGTTTGGTATATTATTGGCGCGATAGAAATCTTGTTAGCGTTTCGTTTTGTCTTAAAGTTGTTGGGAGCGAATACTGGGGCAGGTTTTACTAATTTTATTTACAGTATCACTCACGTATTTACGGTTCCGTTTTCCAGAGTTTTTCATATAACTGCTGTCGACGGAAGTATTTTTGAATGGACGACACTACTCGCCATGCTGGTCTACTGGGTAGTAGCTATCGGTATTGTTAGATTATTCTTAATGAGTAAAACCGTATCTACTCCTGAAGCAGCCGTACGGTTGAGAGACCAGGAGTAATATGGCTGGTCAGCATTTGTTTGTGTGTACTTTTAACTTAATATAATTATCTAAATAATCTAAAAAATAAGTCTTATGAAAAAATGTCTCGTTTGTACTAAGGCGTGTCAGTCAGATACGCTCTGTGGAACTTGCCAAAAATCATTCAGTTTGAAGTACGGCGACAATACTGCCTACTTGCCAGATTTCGTGATATCGCAATTTTCACCATTCATCTTTAACCACCAGTCACTGGTAAAAACCTCTTAACAGGGGTTTTATTTTGTCTTGAAGGTCGAGTGAGTTTCGGGTGACTATTTCATAATAGAAAACCACACAACATATGTCATGTGGTATTAACTGGTAGCAGAGTGCTACTTTTTCTTCTTTTCGTCCTTGAGAATTTCTAATTCAGTTGGATCGTAACATCCTCCTGTTCCGTCACTGTGGCGAACGTCATAGCACAGACCATGCGAATCATGATGCGTGACGACTTTGCCCTCAACGCCCCATTTACGATTTTTCTTTGCTTGTTTTGTCCAATCAGTTATCTCCGGATTTTCCTGAGTCGTTCTGACAGAGGTTCCAGGTGAAATCGGTGGATATTTTTCTTTTGCCATTCTATTTTTTTAAGAATTGTTTGAGAATTATTGGCACTTACAATAGCATGACTTTTCAGGTACGTCAATTAACGATAAATTCATGTTGTTTTAACACAAAAGTTTTGTTAGAGAATAGGAATACTCGGATTTGGAAGCGTGCAGTGATTTGGCGACGGCGATGTATCCAAATACCCAGAACCTAGCGTTGATCCGTTAACATAAATAAATTCTTTGGTTTGAGTCTTACCATTTACGCCGGTGCCGTAGTGCCAGGCGAAATTTGGTTTAGAGTTATCAGTAAAAGGAACCGTATTTGTCATTCTAAATGTTCCGATCCTAATTCCAGGAGAAGGCGGGATTGCAACAGCTCTTGAAGAAGGCCTAACAATAAAGGCCAGCATCCGTATTTGCTTGCTGGTCGGATTAATATTCCAGTTTGGAGCATTTTGCGGGGGTGGCAAAGATGGATCCGCAGAGCCGGGTACAAAAGCGCCAGTAATCTTGCCGCCATTTGCCATGCCTGCATAGTTAAAGTTCAAACCAGCCTGAAACGCCAGCAACTTATTTGTCTTAGTGGGATTTTTCCATTCCATCCAAACATCAAATTCCAAAACATTTTTTGCGTCCGCAGGTTGGCGCACATTTTTAATACATATATTATAGTCACCGGCGCTCAAGCTGTTGTTAGCATTAGCTGAACTTGCCGTTTGCATTGAAGCCAATTCCCTATCAACATTGCTCTGGTAACTACTCATAATGGAGCCTGCATTTTTATTTCCGATATACATAAAAACTGCAATTCCTACCAATATAATAAAAATGATAATCAGACCCGCTAGGTTAAAACCTTTATTAGTTTTTTTCATATTGATTAAATAGTACTACGTGGAGTGTTTTTGTCGATGCTGTGATGTGGGAAGATTTGATAGAATACTCTTATGGCCAAAAAACAAATTGCTGCAAATGTACCCCATAGAATGCCGGCGGATTTGAGAAAAATCCTTACTTCTACTCCAAAAGCACAAGCAGCCTGGGAAGACATTACTCCCCTCGCCCGAAATGAATGGATTTGCTGGGTTGAATCAGTCAAAAAAGAAGAGACAAGAAGACACCACCTCAAAAGGGCAGTTGGCGAACTAACAGAAGGAAAACGCCGGCCTTGTTGCTGGATAGGTTGTACCCACCGAACGGATAAATCAGTAAGTCCTTCGCAGAAGTACGTACTCGATAAAAAATCTAAAAAGAAACTAGTGTAATAACAAATCGATCAGCATTAAAAAAACCCTATGCGGGTTTTAGAGGGTTTTGTCTTTTTCAATTTTTTTCATGAATTCAGTTTTTTCAATTTTCTTTAGTCTGCCTTCATTGCCGGCTGATATTCTCATTGAGAGCAGCGCCCATACAAGGAGTACTATGCCTGCAAATTGACAATACCCTTTCATCTCGTCAGTATCTGGTCGACTTGGGATGAGTAGGATTGCCGCAAGAACCAAAAGCACTATCATGAGGAAATGGTTGCCTGACTTTATTTTCTTTTCCATATTTTGTGGTTTCAGAGCATTATACGATTTGTTCTTACAATATCAAAAATTATTGACAGGTCAAGACAATAGAGTATAGTAATAAAAATTTAAAACTATGGAAACAAAGACAGAGACTCTAAAGCCTATCGGGCAACCTCTTCATAATGTTTGTGAAGAAAATGTCACTAAGCCAAAACTCATACTCAAGGACATCAACGGTGTTAAGGTTTGGCTGCAATGGTTTGGTACATCAAAAAACTTTGATTTACAGAACAAACAATTTCTTTTCCCAATTAACACAAGTCCTTCAAACTTCTACTTACACCCTGAGAAATTTGAACTCATCATGATTGGTCCAGTTAAAAATTGGCCAAACAAAGATGTGGTAGACGACCTTATTGAGCAATTGGGCGGCGAAGATGTAAATATTGTTTATTTTATTTCTCCTGAAATTGGAACGGACGATGGTAACGGACAAACAGTTCCGGCTGCAGGGATCTTGCCTCTCGATATTAAACTTGCTGACGATAATTGTGGAATTATTGATCCGGAGGAATATTTTGATGATTCTGTCAGAATCAGGGCAATAGAAAAAATTCAAAGCAAAGAATAAAAAGTAAAAAGAATTCAAGCCTTACTTACCAGTAAGGTTTTTTATTTTTTCTGAATATCGGATGTGGACATATTAGCTATGAGCTTCGCTTTTCGATTTATTTTTTTATATTTGGCTTCCGAATCTGTATCCGATTCGAAAGATCTGACAGCAATCACAAATGTTAGGATGATAGCCAGCAATAGCACCGCCTTGGATGCATATTCAACTTTTGCCGCGATACTAAATGTTCTGCCAATTGCATTAATTTCGAGTAGGGCCCATGTCCAGTCACCATGAATTGGTGTTTCAGTTATAGCAATTCCGGCTGGTGTCCATAGCATAACTCCTTCCGGGATTACCGATTGGGCTTGGCCAATATACTGAGCGGCAGAATGTAGGCCGATCGATACCCAATACAAAAAAACTGTCGCAGTAAAGTAAGCCTGGCGGTACAAAAAAAGAATGACCAGCAGGAGTGGGAATAAAACCTCCGTGATACTTCCGCCCGCATGAATTAAAAAAGTTCCAAACGGTAAAAAAAGAAGGTGTCCGGCTTCGTGAATGAGCGTAGTAAAAATACTCAGGGGCGAAAATATTAAGAAAATTACATTTAGTGGGAGGAATATAAATTTGGCTAGCCCGATGAATAGAATATCAGGTCTAACCATAAACATAAGAAGGAAGATTGCCATATATAATTTTAGTGCGCCATTAAGAATTTCGGGTCTCCCCTTAAATCTGTGCATCTTCAAATAGTACTACCAAATGTAGTTTTGTCGATGCTCGTAATTTGAACTATTACTTAAAATGTAAACGAATATGGAATAAAAAAACACCCAGCATATTGTATGCTTGAGTGTATTTTACAAGAATCGTTAAGAAAGTTCGAACGAAATAAATGGTCCACTTCTATCTATCTCAAAAAGTGATTTAAGCAATGAATTTTGTTGTCCCCACTCCTTGTTTGAAAGTAATTTTGTTGGACGATTCCTTAAGGTTTTAAGGTCGCCATTTTCACTTGCAGTTTCATCTAGGCCGCATACTAAGCATCTTGCACAGGTAGTAGTTGTGCCATTGCCGTCATAGTATAGGGTCCGAATTACTTTTTCATGAATACAATCTGCTTGTATTTCAGAAAGTAATACATTTTTCTGCACAAGAAGATTTTGGAGCTCGATTATTTCTGCGCGTTTTCCATTAAAACTTTTCATATATTTGGTTTTTCTTCACAATATCACAACTTATTGACAAGTCAAGATACTGGCGTATAATTGGGAAAACACTAAAAATGAAAAATAACGAGCGTATATTAAACTATCTAAGGGATAAATCTGGGTTTGAAATTAAAAATATAATAATGGGTAATCCAGTTCCTGAGGGTATGACCTCAGAAATATTATGGAATATTTGGGATATTGGTTTGAAATTTGGTCAGCAAATTCCAAAGGGTCTGGGTTTTAAAATGACTTTTGGTGAAATTAGTCTTTTAATCGAACTCTACGGATTTCGAGGAAATGATGTTGGTGGAAAAGATGGCTTTGTGGTTTCAAGGTTAAATGGTACGAAATTCTCAACTGTTGAATCCCCGATCTATGTAGAACTCAGCAATAATTTAAACCTTATGTGGAGTAAAAAAATTACTAGTTATGATGCGTTAAGGTGCATTGAGGAAATAGACCGTATCGCCATTAAAAATGGTGACATGAAAGATGGTATTCGAATTATGCGACAACCTGTGATAATTCCATCTATTAATTAAGACAAAACAATACCTTATTCCCCGTAAAACATTACGGGGATTTTTTTGGCTCCGAATTCGAATCACCAGATGATTCTCCAGAATCACTCCTGGAGCTCGCCTACTGGGTGGGAAGATGATCAATTAAGTATTATTCAGAAAGGAAAAAGGACTTACAGTAATTGTAAGTCCTTTATTTAAAAAATTAAAACATGAGTTGATTCTGCTTTACGTTCCAGGCAAGATATATACACTCACGTTTTTCCTCAAATTCATCTTGTTCATATAAACTATTGGCTGTCTCGGTGCTATATTCCCAGTTGTCTGTACTTCTAATTACACCATTTACATACAGCTCATTGAGCACAGAATCCCAAACATCGCCGTTTGTTCTCCTTCCGTACCATAACTTTTTATGAGCATTAGTGTTATGTTTAAAAAATCGAACAAGTATCGTTGTTTGGTTATTTAAAAACCATACCCTCATTTGCATTTCTGCTTTATTATTTTTTTCGTCCTTTTCAAGAGCTAGCTCAAGCTTTGGTATTTGATTGTAACTTTTCATGTATGTAGTTTTTCTTCACAATATCACAATTTATTGACAAGTCAAGATACTAAAGTATAATAGAAAAAAATCTAAAAAATGAAGAAAAACACTAAGCAAACTTGCCCGAAAGTCGGCAAACTGCTCAATGAGCTCAACAATAATCTTTCTGGAAAACATGGGGATTATTGGCTAAAAGCTTTGGAAAAAATGCTACGCAAGCAAAGACTTCCCGTGCCGCCGGCTGAGCTTATTAAGATCGTTGACCGTTCAACTATACAAAAAAACATAATTGGAAAGAGAGACTTGCTTGTCGCGTATCTCAAAAGTATTCCTGTGGTTCATGATGTGACGATACCAAGTAAAGAGTTTAAAAATAGTCTTCTGGATATTGAGGTATGCCCGAACTTCTCTTGTTTCCTTGATCCTGACAAAGATCACAAAGGTGACAGCGCCTGCTTTGACCTTAGAATGGATGGTGAGGTATTACTGGTCAATCGTGACTGCAAAATATTTGATTCTACGTTTGAGCGGAGATTTAAGAGATGGTTTAAGCTAGAGAAGAAGAACAAAAACAATTTTCGATTATTCTTGAAAGCTCTCATAGAATTAGGAGAACACTACAAAGTCGCTGTGCCGAATATAGACTGATTAGAAGAATATTCCAAATGACCACCCTTAAAAAGGTGGTTTATTTTTATCTGACTCAGGGCGTGGGATGATGTTCGGATAATTATTTTGACAAACCAATTTATGTATGATATTTTAAAAAAAACTAATTAAAACTTAAAAAATGAAAAGACCGAAGAAACGTTCCTATCTTATCAGGGAAGAATCCTTACCTTCTAGTGCCTGCAAGGAGGGCACAGCAACCTTGTCTTTTTTGCCGAGTTCCTTAAATGAGAAAAGTGTAAAAAAACAGGATACTAACAAAATAGACCCAATTCAAGCAATAGGAGACGAATTAGGCAAAAGGTGTTCACCGGGAAGAAATTTTATTGCCGGGTGGCGGGAAGAACAGCCAAAAGTCATCCGGTTTTCGGTTTTAGCTCATGTGCCATTCAGCAATAAACTTCATGATCGAATTCTTTTTTATCTTGGCCTAAACGACTTTGAAGATTATTCAAAATCGTTGACGATACCTAGTAAAGATGAGATTATTGCGTTTCTGCAGAAAATTGATTTGCCTTTACTTGTCCATCTGTATGATAACTATTGGGAACATGAAGGAGGTGCAGTACATGTACATATTGATATGGTGAGATCCAAGGCCACGTTTACAGGTGACCCTCAGCCAAATATTTACAAAAATGCGAGGGAGGGCGTATTTGATGACCTCCTGACATCAAGAAAACAGGGGCTACTTTCAAAAGACGACGCTCTGAAATTTCCTTCCGAGACAGGTAATAAGTTCGTATCTTTCTTTGGTAATATATTTCTTCTGAGCAGGCTCTGTGACAACGAAAAGCTGATCAAACAAATGGTTTTCGATGAGTACAAGTTGCCTTGGGCAGACTTAGACGGAACGATTAACTCTGCCATGAGCCAACATGTAGTAAATCGGCGTATGATCAGCCGGCAACTAGAGCTTCTGGACAAACACTTCTGGATCGATGCCCATTGAGTGACATGTAGAGAATAAAGAGCTGGCCAATGCCGGCTTTTTTAATTTTCAAACTTAACATTATCAACGTAAAATAGTGCTCCGAATCTGGGGTGATGTTCGCGATAATATTGCGCATGATATTTAGCTAGTTACACTATAATCTTTGTCGACAACATAATTAAGAAAAGTATTTTTATCTGCAAATCTCTCTTTTGCCGCTTCTACTCTTTCATCAATTTCGTCATTACTTGTTCCTTTAAAAAGATAGGAAAGCTCATTGTATAATCTGTCGGGATCAGAATAGAATTGCACAACATCTTTCCTCAAAGTACTTTCTTCGGGTAAGAACTTTTCAGCTCCTTCAGTAAAAATCTGTTGCATTTTTGACACAACTTCTTTCATGTGCTCGTTGTTTTGTTCAATGTCCTCATAAGGAGAGCTTTCATCTTCCACTTCGCCTAACATTTTTTTTATTTCTTTCTTGAGTTGTTTCTGTTTTTCCCGATTTTCTTTTAAAGCTTCGTATTTAATCAGTAGCTCATCCCCCATTTCTTCTAGTTCTGGCGACTTTTTTATAGGCTCATTATCTTGTATGTTTTCAGTGCCTTCCAATTTGAACTGGCTGTTTTCATTATCAGATTTAAAGCTTTCTGTTGACATAGAAAGATTGTACCAGAGAATTACGTATTTTGCTCCGAACTTGAGGTGATGTTCGATTGAGTATTTTGGAAGGAAAATAAAAAAGCCACAAGTTTATTAAACCTGTGACTCATAATAATCTTAAACTTCTTCTTTTATCTTTTTTCCAGAACAGGATAAACTTGTCCAGATGGCCCACGAACAGTACTCCAAGTTACTGTTCCTTTTTCAAATTCAATCCACATACTAGTTTTATCAGGGAACTGAACACCTGTTACCCCAGCATTCATACAAATCTCTGACAGCGGCCAGTCGGGACCATAGTCAGTACCAAGAACGACACTCGCACGTCCACCTTGCTTCATTTTTTCTAAGTGCTTGGTAAGTAATGCCATAAACTTTTTTACTTTTTCATCTGTCATGTTTTCATCTTTGCTTGGTTTGATTGGTTTCCACAAGCGACACTATTAAATAGTTTTGTACCTCTGGGAGCCAATAAAACCTTTATTTCAAAGGGCAAAGATATGGGATTATCATAGCAGAAATAGCTTGACTTGTCAATAGAAATATGTTATATTACTAACAAAATTTAACAAATCAAAAACTCTAAAAAATGAAGCGAACACTCACCCTATTACTCATGATTACCATGTTTAGCACAGCAAATGCACAAATCAGCTTTGCGCCAGCGATCCATTACGTATTTACAGGCAATGCAGAGCATCTCGCAACTGGTGATTTCAATAGCGACGGATTACAAGATGTAGCAGTCAATACTGACTACTGGGCTGGCTTTCCAGGCAACTTTAGATTTTACGTTTACCTTCAAAGTTCAGTGACTCATACTTTACTTCCACCGGTAATGTACTCATACGGATTAAATACTGCATGGGCGAGCTGCATGGCATCTGGTGATGTCAACAGCGACAGCAAAGACGACATTGTCATAGGCTACGCAAACAGCATTGCAATCCTTACGCAAGACAATGGTGGCGGTTTCAATAACACATTGGATACCGTTACCTTTAGCCAAACTGTGAATGCCGTTAAAGTAGGTGATGCCAACAACGACGGAATCAACGACATTGTCATTTCGTTTAAACAGCAACCTAGCCTATCAATTATCTTTGGTAGCGCAACTGGTATACTCTCCGCTCCCTACTTCTACCCCGGAATGACATCCAATAGCTGCGACGACCTTGAAATTACAAGCCTCGATGGCAGCCCGCTAAATGTCATAATTAAGTTCTATGGAAATGCTTGGAATACTCCACGTATCACCTTCTACTATGTAAATGCGAATAGAGCATTGGACTCCGTTTCTTACAAAACGCTAGTTGATAATCACTTCTATTACTTTGGTGCAGGAATTGCTGTGGGAAATATACATGGCAATGGAAGCAAGACAATTATTCTCGGCAAGCAATGGCTTAACCCATCGCTCGCCTACTGGTCAAACACAAACCAGACAGTGTTTGATACATTGCTTGCTGTTCCATACAATACTGGCACGCTCGCTACTGGCGACCTTGATTGCGATGGTAAAGATGACATTGTCATGATGCGACACGGTTACAGTCGTGTTGCAGTCGTAAGCAACTATACTATTTATAATTTCCCAACATACTGCGGGAATAGCTCGATGCCAGATGCTATGGCTTTGGTAGATGTAAATGGTGATGGTGCGCTTGATATTGTTTCAGTCAATAGTAATCAAGCGCTTTCTGTCTTGATCAATAATCATACCCCTTGCGCAATTACCTTGCCGATTGAATTAATAAGCTTCACAGCTGAACTAGTGAATGGCAGTTGCGTCAAAGCAAAATGGTCAACGGCAACAGAAATCAATAATGATTTCTTTAGCATTGAGCGAAGTAAGGATGGAAAAATGTGGGAAAGTATTGGTGCAATTCAAGGTTGCGGAACGTGTAGTTACAACAGTTCTTACACTTTTGATGATGTATCGCCACTCAACGGTATTTCCTACTACAGGATTAAGCAGACCGATTATGATGGCCATTACACTTACAGTGAGCCAGTTGTCGTTGATCTCAAGAAACGCAGCAAGCTGCAGGCTTGGTCTGACCAAGCAAAAAGAGCAATTTTCATTTCCGGCTTTGAAGACCAAATGACTATTGGAGTATACGATACGACAGGCAAGCTTATGGTAAGTCTTATCTCAAACAATAGAATGGTTGAGATTCCTATAGAGTTCTTTCCAAAAGGTTGCTACCTCATTAAAGCCCAGAGTAAAAATGAACTCTACAGTACAAAGGTTATATTGTGAATGTTTGCACTTTATCTAAAGCCACTTGAAAGAGTGGTTTTTTTATTTGGATTCGAACTTGGGAAGATGTTCGAGATTCCCTATAAGGTTAATTCTTCTTTATAGTTTCCGCTAAAGCTTTGAGGGGTTTTGAATTGCCGCTACCACCGATATTCAACTTAAGGAATGTACTATGTGAGAGTGGAATAATATAAGTAGCCCATCTACCTGTTCCGCGAAAGACAGGTAGGCCGCTATTGGTGTACATTTCTGGTGTTGCAACTGTCGGTGGAAACGTTCCTCCGTTTTGCTCATCAGGTTTTATTACCATCCATGATTGTGAAGTCGTATCAAAGTAATACGTAATTGGCCCAAATTTAGCATCATTGTCGGTAATTCTATCTCCGGTGGTGTAATCAATTTTTATCCGATCACCATCAGAGACTGGTTCCTGTAGTGTTATGTTATTAGTTGTATTGGTTGCCAGTTTCCAACCTGTTGGTTTTGTAAACGAAATCCCCCACTCACTTTTATTAATAGTATTTGTACTCGTTTGATTATTGAGTGAAAATGTTTCAACTACTTTTTGATACGCTAATTTTGTTTCTGCTTCTTCTGCTGCTGAAGTACCGCTCTGTTTATCATAGAAAGCGATAATGTAGTATCCATTTTTTTCAGTAAACTCTTTTTTACCATTAGCTTTTGATAGGTCAAAACATGATTTTGGATAGATGCCAATTTCTCCAGCTATTCTCATGCCGTCATTTGCGGGATGTGAAATACCGTCCCACATACAACCTTGAAAATTACGTTGGCCAGTATCAATCCAGCTACTCGGAGCTTCAAATGAGTATGCGCTCCGCGAAATCTTTTTTGTAGCCAGAGTATTGGTTTCTGGTATTTCAGATTGCGGAACTCCGCTGATTATGTCAGGATTATTATTTCCTCCTTTTTGATTGGCGCCGCTAATAAAAATATACACAAGTCCGATGACTAATAAAATTATAATAATAATTAGTAAAACGGTATTTAATTTTGGCTTACTTACGATCACTTGATCATTAGGCTTATTATTTTCTTCCATGTTTTACATAGTACTACTTAACGTAGTTTTGTCGATGCTCCGAACTTGGGATGATGTTCGAATGAGTATTTTGAGAAATAAATAGAGCTGTTTGTGTTAAAATAACAAAATATGGAAAAGGTAAACATATACATTGACGGCAATAACCTATACCGCTCAGCCAAAGAGCTGGGATTTGAAATCGACTACAAAAAGCTTCGTGGGTGGCTCCGTCAAAAATACAACGCCACCAATATGTATCTTTTCATAGGTCTTGTACCCAGCCGAACTACTTTTTATGAATATCTCCAAGAATCAGGTTTCATTTTAATCTTCAAACAAACAGTTTCAGTTGGTGGCGTAATTAAGGGTAACTGTGATGCGGAACTTGTTTTAAAAACTGTTTCAGATTTTTATATTAAAGCATTCACCTCTTCCATACTCATTACTGGCGACGGTGACTTTGGCTGTCTGGTTGAGTTTCTTCAGACGAATAGCGCAATTAAACTTATTATTTCTCCTGACGAAAAGAAATGCTCAATTTTGCTTAAAAATAAAAACATTGAAATTACTTTTCTCAATGAGCACTACCATAAGTTTTCAAGGCGTTCCTAAAATGAAAAAGCCCCCGCTGCAGACGTATCTGCAGAAGGGTCTCTTTCGTGGTGATACATACATATTATTCTAAAAATACTAAAAAGTCAATACTGGCTCGGGAGGTAGGGATCGAACCTACGACCAACCGCTTAACAGGCGGTCGCTCTACCGCTGAGCTACTCCCGAATGCTCTTCAATTCTTCTTCAACTTCGCCAGCCGAAAGACGCCTGAGCGTTCCCCGACCGATGCACTATCCTAGCAAAAATCAGCTTAAAAATCAAAAGTAAGCTTAAAACCGATCATCTCCCGATATGCTCCGAACGTGCTATACTAAAGGGTAGATTACCAGCTAATACGAATAAACCTATATGGCAGATGAAAACGAAGAAATCAAAGCTGATATCGCAGAAGGAGCTGACAAAGTAGCTGAAGGCGAGAAAAAGCTCGCTGATGAAGCAGACACCAAAGCCAAGGAGGCTGCGGACGCTGCAGAAAAAGCAGCCTAAATGCATTCATAATAAAGCGCTCCGAAAGGGGCGTTTTTATTATTCTGCTATACTAAAATATATGGCTAATTGGGACAAAATTGGAAGTCGGGGCAACGTCGAAGATCGCCGTGGTGCACCCATGGCTCTTGGTGGTCTTGGTGTAGCCGGTGTTGTAATTTATGCTCTCATGACTCTTCTTGGTGGTGGTGATGTTGGTGATGTAGTTACTGATCTCAGCAAACTAACAGTCACACCAGAAGACAGTCGTACAAGTGCTGAATTTGAAGGCACCGACTCATATGAAGTTTTTGCTGCAACTGTCCTTGGATCAAACAATGATATGTGGACTGATGTTTTTGCCAAAAATAATACAACCTACACTCCGCCGAAACTTGTCCTCTTTCGAACAGTAACTCAATCTGCTTGCGGTGGTGCAAGCTCTCAGTCAGGTCCCCATTACTGCCCGTCCGACGAAACTATTTACCTCGACGAAACCTTTTTTGATGAATTAACAAAACGCTTCGGTGCCAAAGGTGGCGACGTGGCCGAAGCGTACGTTATTGCCCATGAAGTCGGCCACCATGTTCAGAATCAACTCGGCGTTATTGCAAGCGGTGACGATGCATCTTCAATTCAAGTTGAACTTCAGGCAGATTGTTTCGCCGGTCTTTGGGCGAATTCGATCAAAAATCTTGGCGTTTTCGAAGCCGGCGAACTTACCGAAGCCATGGACGCTGCGGCTGCTGTTGGTGATGATCGTATCCAAAAAACAACTACTGGTCGTGTAAGTCCTGAATCCTGGACTCACGGTTCATCCGAGCAGCGAGTGAATGCTTTTACTAAGGGTTTTGATACTGGTGTTGTTTCGAATTGTAGTAATTTATAATGCGGTAATTTTTAACTGAGAATTATTTACATTTTTGAATAAAAAAAT
>JAYSWB010000036.1:0-4408 GCA_043718245.1 bacterium | reverse complement strand
ATGCTGAATGATCACATAGTTTCCATAACCGCCACCCCATCCGCCAACTCGGGCAAGGACCACTTTTCCATCAGCCACAGCGCGAATAGGCGTACCAATAGGTGCTCCGATGTCTATACCATTATGACCGTGAAGACCCTGAGTCTTTACACCACTTGCCACAGGTCGAATAAAATATCCCAAAATCAAGCCATTTGTCGTCGGGTACGAAGTAACGGTGGAAGCAACAGGAGAAGATGCCATCTCTCCATCCGGAATGATAATTTCAGTTCCAACTGCCAATTTGCCACTTAATTCGTTGAAACGAATGATGTTTTCAGTGTGAGACTTAAACTTTCTAGCAATACTTTCAACTGTATCTCCGCTTTTTACGGTATATTTAACTCCATTGATCGGTAAGATAACTAGAACCTGTCCGGCTTTTAAAGAAGACTTAGAAGAAAGGTCGTTTGCCCACAAAATTGTATTAGAAGAGACTCCATACATTTTAGAAACATCACTAATGGTATCACCGTCTCTAACTGTATATAGATAAATCTGATCACTGTCGATAGACACAGGTGCCAAATCTATAGTACTAGTCGCATCATATAAAGGGCTGTGCATTGGAAGAATTACCGAGTCATCGAGCACTAATGAACGAGAAACGGTGCTGGAAAGAATGCGGTTTTGAGGGGCACTGTTCTTCACAGCCTCAAATGCCTCTAAAGGTTTGGGATTTTTTGAGAATGTGGAAGAAACTGCTAAAGCCTCCGTATGGAGACTAACCACTCCTAAAATAAGGCTAGAAATAACCATTATACGCCAAAAAGGAGTATTTAGCTTGCTAAATAACACTTTTTTGTATGTAGCGCGAGAATTTAGAGAAGCAGTCTCGCTATTTGGTTGGTTCTGTAAAATAATTTTGAGGTTAATTTGTAATGAGAATTTTCTCGTTTTCTGTAAAAAAGCCTTATTTCAGGCCGTATTTGGTATATATCTGAATTCTATTAGGGACAGGTATTAATGGTATATTATGCCCATTATAAGTCAATAAGGGTATAAACTGCACGTCATTCAAGGAATAACGCAAGTTGTGCTATAGTTTGTCCCAAATGTCCGATGCAACGTATCTAAAAAACCTCAATGAGCGTCAAAAAGAGGCAGTTTTGACAACCGATGGACCGCTTTTAATCTTGGCAGGTGCAGGCGCTGGCAAGACAAAGACGGTTACTCAGAGAATTCTACATTTAATACACAAAGGAGTAGCACCGGAGCAAATTCTCGCAATCACCTTTACAAACAAGGCTGCAAAGGAAATGCGGGAAAGGGTTTATCAAGCAATTTCAACTTCAAATGAATTAAATTTACCGATCGCAGAAGGTGGTCGGCCGTTTGTTTCGACTTTTCACTCTTTAGGAGTTCACATTTTAAAAGAACACGCAGGATTATTTGGATATAACAGAAATTTTAGTATTTATGACCGAGGAGATTCAAAATCCGCGGTAAAAGAGGCAATCGTCTCATCTGGATACGACCCAAAACAATACGAACCAGGGAAGATCTTGGGGATAATTTCTCGTGAAAAGGGGAATTTCGTGTCACAAGAAGAATATGAGGCGAAAAATGGGGACGAGTACTTTGGAGGCATCGTCTCAAGTGTTTGGCGATTTTATGATGGAATTTTAAAGAAGGATAAGGCTTTTGACTTTGATGATTTGCTTTTTAAGGCTGCGAAATTGCTTGAAAATAATCCACAGATTCGGTCGAAATATCAGGAACGGTGGAAATATGTCCACATCGACGAATACCAAGATACGAACAAGGTTCAATATGTTATGGCAAAATATTTGGTAGGAATTGAGCAAAATTTGGCCGTGGTAGGGGACATTGATCAAAATATTTACACATGGAGAGGGGCAGACATAAAAAACATTTTGAATTTTGAACAAGATTATCCAGGTGCAAAAGTTGTATTGTTAGAGCAAAATTATCGTTCAACACAAAATATTTTATCTGTTGCCAATTCTATTATTTCAAAAAATATTCACAGGCGAGAAAAAAACTTGTTCACAGAAAATGGGGAAGGTGAGAAAATTTCTACTTATACAGCATTTGACGAAAGTGACGAGGCAAGTTTTGTGGCGAACACTGTCCGCGACATGATTCGAGGTGGTGCCAAAGCATCAGAGATTGCAATTTTATATCGTGCCAATTTCCAATCACGCGCACTTGAGGAGGCATTTTTAACACGTGAACTTCCATATCAGTTATTGGGAACAAAATTCTACGAACGAAAAGAAATCAAAGATGTGCTTTCATATTTAAAGTTGGCATTAAATCCAGATCAAAATGCGGACATAAAAAGAGTAATTAATATTCCAGCAAGAGGAATTGGGAAAGTTACCATGTTAAAAATCTTGGAAGGTAAATCAGATGATCTAGGGGATGCGGTAAAAATAAAATTCAACGAATTTAGATTAATTTTAAAAGACATTAGAGATGAAGTTGAGAAAAGAAAACCCTCTGAAATTATTAAATTTGCATTAACACGAAGCGGAATTGAAGCTATGTATAAATACGGAAAAGAAGAAGACGAGGAGCGTTTGGAAAACGTACGTGAATTGGTTTCTATCGCTACAAAGTTTGATCACTTAACAGGACCCGAAGGGTTAGAAAAGTTAATTGAAGAAGCATCTCTGTCATCGGACCAAGATGAGATAAAAGAAAACGAGGCTGTTCGCCTTATGACAGTACACGCATCAAAGGGTCTAGAATTCGATACGGTCATTATTTCAGGCCTTGAACAGGACCTTTTCCCCCATGCAAAAATGAACGAGGGAACTTTATCGGGAGAGGAATCAGAGGAGGAAAGACGCCTATTTTATGTAGCGCTTACCAGAGCACGAAAAAAACTTTATCTAACATATTCACAAACCAGAACTATTTACGGAAACAAACAAGTAAACCTCCCTTCTGAATTTTTGAATGAAATCGAAACGGATCTAATCGAAGAAAAAGAACCTGTGTCTGGAATAAAATCAATTTTCATCGACTTCTAATATGATATTTGCAAAAAAATCACTCGGCCAAAATTTTCTACACTCCGACAAGGCGCTTCGCCAAATTGTCGAGGCAGCGGATATTTCACAAGATGATTTAATTGTTGAAATAGGGCCTGGGGAGGGAGCGCTTACAGAGAGGTTGCTATTGAAAGGTGCTAAGGTTGTAGCTGTTGAAAAAGACGACAGATTAATTCCAATTCTAAGTGGAAAATTTCAAAAAGAAATTGAGAAAAAACAGTTCAGATTGATACATGAAGATGTTTTAGAATCAGAAGAAATCAAAAATGTCATCTCTCAAAAATATAAATTAGTTGCAAATATTCCGTACTACATAACCGGAATGATTTTGAAAATGTTTTTAAGCGGACAAAGCAAACCAGAAAAAATCGTGCTACTTGTCCAAAAAGAAGTAGCCGAAAGGATCGTGTCACGTGATGGAAAGGAAAGTATTTTATCTATGAGCGTAAAGCTTTATGGCACCCCAAAAATAATCGACACTGTGCCACGCGGAGCGTTTCGACCAGCGCCAAATGTTGATTCTGCAATTATTTTAATTGACGTAAATAAAAATAAAATTGAGGAAAAATTAGAGGAAAAATTTTTTAGTGTAATTAAGAAAGCTTTTAACCAAAGAAGAAAACAGATTGGGGGAACCCTAGGCGTCACAGATGAACAAATGCGGGGGATTAATAAAAATTTATCCGCTAAAAGCAGACCAGAGGAGCTTTCTGTCGATGACTGGTTATCTATCTGTGGAAAAATAATCAAATATTCAGAATAAATTTAACTTTTTAAAGTTAAACTAAAATTATGAAATATAAAACAAGATCATTAAAAGATATAGTTGCTTTTGAAGACAAGGAGATACGAAGGGTGTGGCACAATAACCAGTGGTTTTTGGTAATTGAAGACATAATTCAAGTGTTAATTGATTCGAGAGATGCCAAACAGTACATCCAAAAGATGAAACAACGCGATCCTGAACTTGGTCAAGGGTGGGTACAGATTGTACACACCCTTGATGTGGAAACACTGGGTGGCTGGCAAGAATTGGGCAAGAGAGGATAGAAGAAATTCAAGATCCGGAAAAAGCCATTAATCGAGCAAAGGATATATACGAACAAAAAGGTTACTCTAGCGAGTGGATTTCTAAGCGAATGAGGGGTATTAATATTCGAAACACTCTTACAGATGAGTGGAAAGAACGGGGTGCAAAAGCAAGTGCAGACTTTGCAATACTGACGAATGAAATTTACAAGGGTATTTTTCCCGACTTCTCCAAACTAGTACGACATTTCCAGTATTTCCCTAGCAGTTGTGGATAACTCACTCCTTGATTTGATGATATTTCCAGTAATTTTGCT
>JAYSWB010000035.1:0-14491 GCA_043718245.1 bacterium | reverse complement strand
AAGATGACTCCTGTTGAGTACAGAAATCATCTTTTAGCGAAATCTTAGGGGGGTAGGAAGAGGGTTTCAAAAGTGTCTACTAAATGGGGTACGGATCAAAGTTTATCCGTAGAGTTCCGAGTGGGTGCCGATATTTCCAAAAGTAAAAATACCCCCTTCTTGTTTGAATATTGCCCGATAGTCCCCAGTGATGTTGATGCTTCTGTAGCCTGAATAATTTCCCTTGAGTTGGTGGTTTTTCAAGATCGGATTTTTGGTATCTAAGCTAAAGATTTGTAGCCGTTTATGGAGCATGCTCTGCACCTTAGCAGGAAGCCTTTCAAGCTTCTTTTTAAATCGAGCGTGAAATATTATTTTCATGCTACTTTGTTTTTAGGTATTTAATCGCGTCCTTTATGTTATCAAATACAGGGGAGAGGTTTTTCCCCTTCTTTATATCATCCATGATCTTGAACATCTCTCTCTTGGTCTTTTCATTAAATTCAGGTTCCTCTTCAAAAATCACCTTCTTATCCGCAATAAACTTCCTCAAACTGTGATTAATCACAGTGCTTAATGTAAGCCCAAGGGAAGCGGCTAATTTTGCTGCTTTTTCCTTTACATCCTTGTCGATTTTTAAGCTGGTAGTAGTTTTCATAATACTAAGTATATACTTGGTATTACGATTGTCAAAAGTGGTGCTATTCATTGGTTTTTGCTAAAGTTACTCATAATACCCTACATTATGACTACCCCAGATGAAAAAAAGATGAAGATAAGTGAAAGAATTCTTCAGATCGAAACAGCCATGAACGCTGTCGATTTTTGGCAGAACCCGCAAAAGGCCCAAGAAATGATTAAGGAGATGCAGGATTTGAAAATCGAAAAAGAAGGTGGAGGAAAATACGACGGACTTGGCGCAGTAGTGACGATCTTCTCCGGTGCAGGAGGAGATGATTCCGAGGACTTTTCTGCTATGCTTTTTAATATGTATTCAAAATATATTCAAAAGAAAAATTGGAAAGCTTTTATCCTGCACGAAAATCAAAATGATCATGGAGGATATAGAAATATTACTTTTGAAATTGAAGGAAAAAATGTATATGGAATTTTAAAAAATGAATCAGGAGTGCATCGCTTGGTCCGTATTTCTCCATTTAATGCAAAACAGATGAGACACACTTCTTTTTCAATGGTAGAAGTCATTCCAAAATTCGAAAAAAATGTAGACATAGAGATTCCGGAGGATGAGCTTGAAATTACTTACGCGCGCGCGGGAGGACCTGGAGGACAAAATGTGAACAAGAGAGAAACGGCAGTGCGAATTGTTCACCTCCCTACAAAACTTTCTGTCCATATTACAACTGAGCGATCACAAGGACAGAACAAAGAAAAAGCCATGGATATTTTACGTGGAAAAATTTATGCCCAAAGAGAAAAGGAAAGAATGGCAACTGAGAAAGGTATGTATATCAGCAAGACGACCGATATTGAATGGGGGAATCAAATTCGCTCTTATGTTTTACATCCATACAAAATGGTTAAGGATCATCGAACCGATGCTGAGACCAGCAATGTAGACGATGTTTTGAATGGGGAAATTGACTTGTTTATAGAAAAAGAGAAAAGTTTGTAATTTTTCCCTCAATATATGCTAGAATAGGAGGATGTTGCTTTTAGACAATGTTTCAAAGATTTACAAAGATGGCTCTCTAGCCCTCGATGGGGTCAATATTTCCATAAAGCCCAAGGAGTTCGTCTCTATAGTGGGACATTCTGGTGCAGGTAAATCTACTCTTCTAAAGATGATTTTGGCCGAGGATAAGCCCACTAAAGGCAAAGTATTTTTCGAGGATATAGATATCCACACCCTTAACCGTTCAGAAATGAACGACTATCGTCGTCGAATTGGGATGGTTTTTCAGGACTTTAGATTAATTCCAAATATGACTGCCTATGAAAATATTGCCTTTGCCATGGAAGCCGCGGGACGAACTGACGAAGAGATAGCAGCGGATGTACCACACGTGCTTGAACTCGTAGACTTAAAAAAGAAGATGCACAATTTTCCAAACCAATTATCTGGTGGGGAAAAACAGCGTGTCGCTATCGCTCGTGCTATCGTGAATCAGCCTGACATTATTATTGCAGACGAACCGACTGGAAACTTGGATCCTGTGAACACTTATGAAGTTATCCAAATCCTCAAAAAAATTAATGATCTAGGAACAACAATTATTTTAACTACACACAATAAAGGTGTTATCGATAGCTTGGGCAAGCGCGTAATCTCGGTCGAGGCGGGTAAAATTATTCGAGATGACAAAGCAGGTAAATATTTATTATAATTAGATCAACATGTTGCTAACTAAACTTAAAAGAACATTACGCTCGGGCTTCATCAGTTTTTGGCGAAATGGCTCCGTTTCCCTCGCTTCTATCTTGGTAATGACGATCACTCTTATTGTAATTTCGTGCGTTTTGTTTGTCGGAGTGGTTTTGAATACTACACTAAAGGATATTCAATCAAAGGTTGATATTAATGTGTACTTTACAAAAGATGCCGTACAAGAAGGCGTTGATCAGATTGTAAAGTCAGTAAAAGCCCTTCCAGAAGTGGCCGATATTACTTATACAAACAAAGAAGATTCTCTGAAAGAGTTTAGATTAAGACACCAAAATGACCAGCTAACCCTTCAAGCTCTCGAGGAATTAGGTGATAACCCGCTCGGTGCCAAAATGAGTGTGCGCGCAAAGGATCCTTCCCAGTACGAAACAATTGTTAAGTTTATCAAGAACAGTGGGGGGTCTGAAGGTGTAAATCAGGTTGTAGACAGAATTAATTATGATGAAAACAAAGTTGCAATCGACAAGTTATCTGAAATCATAGTTGCTTCAAAGAAATTAGGTTTTGCAGCGATCGCTTTCTTTATTTTCGTTTCGGTTTTAATTACTTTTAATACAATTCGATTGGCGATATTTATTTTCCGAGAAGAAATCTCAGTCATGCAATTGGTGGGGGCAAGCGCCATGTATATCAGAGGACCGTTTGTGACATCAGGTGTTATGTATGGAATTTGTTCGGGACTTCTCTCAATGCTTGTCTTGTGGCCGATTTCATATTGGTTGGGACTCTTGTCAGATACATTAGGTGTAACGGTTAATTTGTATCAATACTATCAGGAAAATTGGTTCCAGCTGGCGTTCTTGCTCGTTGCTTCCGGCCTCATTTTAGGCGCCACGTCAAGTTATTTGGCGGTGAAGAGGTACTTGCGAATCTAAGCTTTTTCTAATAAAGTTAAGGAGTGAAAAGACATAAATATATTTTCGTCTTAGGTGGAGTAATGTCCGGAGTCGGAAAGGGAATCACCACCTCTTCAATCGGAACTATTTTAGAGTCTCAGGGTTTTCGTACCAACATCGTAAAAGCTGACCCTTACCTTAACGTCGACGCAGGAACAATGAACCCCACCGAACATGGTGAGGTTTTTGTTATGGACTCAGGACTTGAAACTGATCAAGACATGGGAAATTATGAGAGATTTTTAAATCGAAATGCGACAGATGCAGATTATTTAACAAGTGGTATGGTTTATCGATCTGTGATTGAAAGGGAGAGGGCGCTTGGATACAAAGGAAAATGTGTACAAATGGTTCCACATATTCGTGATGAAATTGTTAATCGTTTTGAAGAGTCTGCAAGACAAAGTAAATCAGCGGTGTCTGTAATCGAAATCGGTGGAACAGTGGGCGATTATGAAAGTTTGATGTTTATCGAAGCGGCGCGATTTTTGCATTTGAAAAACCCAGGAGATGTAATTTTTGTGATGGTGACATACTTGCCAACACCAGGTTCGATCGGAGAAATGAAGTCAAAGCCGACACAAACCGCCGTCAAGCAATTGGACAGTTACGGAGTTCATGCCAATTTTATAATCGCGCGAAGCTCGACCCTTATTGATCAAAAGAGGAAAGAAAAGATTTCAGAATTTTGTAGTGTACCGATTGAAAACGTTATTGCTGCACCGGACATCGCGAGCATTTACGACGTGCCACTGAACTTTGAACGGGATAAATTCGGCATGCAGTTATCGAAGGCCCTAAGCTTGCCAAAGAAAAAGATAAAGTTGCAAAAATGGTCGGGTTTTGTAAAGAGTGCAAAAAATACCAAGAAAGAAGTGAAAATTGCAGTGGTTGGAAAATATTTTGACTCAGGCGATTTCGTTTTTGCGGATGCGTATGTGTCAGTAATAGAGGCTATTAAGTTTTCAGCATATAAATTGGGTTTGAAACCTGTTCTAACATGGCTTGGTGCAAAAGAATTTGAGGGGAATTATGATAAAGCAAAAGTATTGTCTAAATTTGATGGTGTATTGGTTCCTGGAGGCTTTGGAAAAAATGGAGTCGAGGGTAAATTGAACGTTATCAGATATTGTCGTGAAAAGCAGATTCCATATTTTGGACTTTGTTATGGAATGCAGTTGCTGGTGATTGAACATGCAAGAAATGTTTTAAAGTTAGAAGGGGCAAATACTACAGAGGTTGCTCCACGCACCCAGTATCCAATTATCGATATTATGGAAAATCAAAAGCAGGCCATCAAGGAAAGCAAATACGGCGCTTCAATGCGATTGGGAGGGTATCCGTGCAAGCTTAAAAAAGATACTGTGGCGTATTCGGCGTATCACGGGGCTTTAGGAAAGGGACTTAGAAATAACACCATCACTGAACGACATCGACATCGATACGAAGTGAACAACGAATACATCGAGGCGCTCCAAAATGCGGGGTTGGTTTTCTCCGGAACTTCGCCAAATGGTAAATTAATGGAAATTGCGGAACTTCCGAAATCGGTGCATCCGTTTTTCTTGGGCGTACAGTTTCACCCTGAATTTTTAGCAAGGCCATTGTCACCGCATCCTTTGTTTACAGAATTTATTAAAGCGGCGGGTGGGAGGTAAAATTCAGGTTTTCTTTATTTTTACTTAATGTAGGGGATGTATAGTATTGGCATGAAAACAATAGAAATTGTACAAAATGTACAAAATAGGTATACTGGTGTTATGAAAAAAATATCAGTTTCAAACGCTCGTAAATATATAAGCTCACTAGTAGATGAAGTTGTAGAAACCGGGGAGGTTATTGCCATACAACGTCACAATCAGATTGACGCTTTGATTGTGAAGTTTCCAAAAGATTACCGCCCAGAATTTTCTGATATTGCTAATTTGAATGCATATTCGACCTCTTTTGATTTTTTGAAGGATGAGCCAGATGATTACTCGCGCGCTGATATAATTCATTTTTATAAAAAATAATATGACTGATAAAAAGTTTTATGATGATCCCAAGTTAGGTGACATTGTACTCGTCCCTTTTCCATTTACAGACCTATCATCCGACAAGGCAAGACCTGCCCTGGTAATTGCAAATTTTCTAGATGACATGACAGTTTTATACATAACTAAAAGTATTAAAAATCAAACATACAGTGTATCGATAGAACCGATTATAGAAAATGGTTTAAAATATAAATCAAATATACTTACATCGAAAATTGCAACCATTGAAAAAAAGATGGTACTAGGACAAGTTGGTGTGTTAAATCAGATTGAACTAAACAAGGTAAAGTCCTCGCTAAAAGCATATTTAGGCTTATAATAGGTATATGAATAATAAAACTTTAACTATTGTGTTGGTTGTTGTAATTATAGGCCTTTTAGGATGGATTTTTTATAAACCTGATGTAAAGCCAGTGGTTATGTCTTTTGAAGACTGTGCGAAGGTTTATCCAGTCATGGAGAGCTATCCAAGACAGTGTAAAACCCCGGATGGTAGGACTTATGCAGAGGAAATTGTTGTTGAACCAACTTATATAAATGCATCCGATAATTTAATAAAAGTTACAAATCCATACCCGGGTGCCGTTACTGGAAAAACTTTTATGGTTACAGGAGAGGCAAGGGGGTATTGGTATTTTGAAGCAAGTTTTCCGGTAGAACTAGTTGATAAGAGTGGAAAGATTCTTGTACAAGTTCCTGCCCAAGCGGATGGTGAATGGATGACTGAAAACTTTGTGCCGTTCAAAGTTGAGATAAAAGCACCTGCAGATTTTATTGGCCCCGCCACTTTGATTTTAAGAAAGGATAATCCATCGGGGATGCCAGAAAATGACGCGTCGGTTTCGTTTCCTATTACGGTTGAGTATTAGCGTCGCGCTTCAAGGGACGGTGCGCGACGTGATTTCGCAAAATCAAAAAGACCTCCGCCCGTAAAACAATTTCCTTTCTAGGGGTAAGATTGTTTTACATGGCAGAGGCTTCTTTTTCGAGGTGTAGGATGTGCATAGCGATTTCGAGTTCTGCGTTGTTTACAGGTGTCCAGACCGTAACGAGCATGCTGAGAAAGACCTTTTTTGGTGTTTCTTTTGAGAAGGGTGACTGATACTTATCACGATCACCCAGAGTTCTTTCTCCGCATAGCCACGCGAGGTCTTCGATGGTTGTATCACGAGCAACCGTTTCGCTGAACTTGGACTTGAATAGCAAGATCGTTGATTCTGGGTTTCCAATTTCTAGGACCTTGACCTTGTAATGCAAACTCGCTGCTTCGCGCTTTAACCAGGATTTGACGCTCTGGCGTCCTTCTTCGTCTCCGGTTAAAACTACTAGGCCTACACTTTGTTCGTTTTTGGACATGTCGGGTGTCCTCCTTTCCTGGTTTAATTATAGCATTTGTTTGATTTTGGGGGGTGAAAGTGTTAATCTGTGCCTACATTGGGGGATCGTCTAAAGGTAGGACAGCGGTTTCTGGAACCGTTAATCGGGGTTCGAGTCCCTGTCCCCCAGCCCATTTATCTTGACTTGCAATATACCCCCACGGGGGTATATACTTCAGTATATGAAATATATTGATGATAAAAATAAGCCAAAAATTATTCGGCGACTCAAACTTATCGAGGGTCAAATTCGAGGTTTACAAAAGATGATTGAAATCGATACATACTGCATTGACGTTATCACTCAAACTTCTGCAGTCAAACAAGGACTTTCTAATGTGGAAGATCTATTACTTGAGAATCATCTTGGTGGTTGCATTTTAAATCAGGTGAAGGCAGGGCAAACTGAAAAGGCAAAACAGGAAATTTTAAAAGTTTATAAGCTAAAAAGAAAATAATATGAAAGTATCAATTTATTTAACATTAGGATTAGTGGCTGTGGGTATAATTTTAGGTGTTGCTTTCGGGTATTACCTTACTCCCGAATACAAGACCTCAATGTATGAGAAGAACTCGATGAGCCTGGGTCAGGCCGACAGAACTTTTGATTTGAGATATATAAATGCCATGATCGCCCACCATCGTGGAGCGATGCTTCTTGCAGAACAGTTGGGCAAAAATACCACCCGACCAGAAATGAAGACTCTTTCTCAGAATATAATAAATGATGAACCAAAGGCTATTGCTGAACTATATGCTTGGAAGAAAGATTGGTACGGAGATACAAAAAGCGTGAGAGATCCTATTGTGGCAAATCTTGGTCCTGCTGGTGATACATTTGACCTGCGCTTCCTTAATACCATCATCGCTCATCATGAGGAGGGTATTGTCATGACAAAAGAAACAAGGCTAAAATCGAGCCGAGCGGAGATATTGGACAATGCAAATGCGGTCGAGGCGTTCCTTTCAAATGGTTTACAGACCCTCAAAGGTCTTAGAAGTACTTGGTACAACATCTAATAACCATGACTACACAAATCTTAAAAGTTAAAGGGATGCACTGTGCCAGTTGTGCCTCCATTATTTCGAAGAAGCTCTCTGCCTTACCACATATTCAATCGGTTTCGGTAAACTATGGGAACGAAAAGGCAAAAATTGATTATGACGACAGTCAGGTTTCGATTCATTCCATGAATGATGAGATAAGTAAGCTTGGGTATTCTCTTGTACCTGAGAAAGATAATGTCGAGAAGGAGCACGATCATACTTCCATGGAGGGAGACGATCTAAATGAACTCAAAAATAAAACTGAGTTTATAATCCCTGTCACACTTGTAGTGTTTGTCCTCATGATGTGGGATATCCTTGCGCGAACAACCGCGTGGATGCCGAACTTGCCTATTCCAATGGAACTTTTTAATACCATTTCAATGGTTTTGGCTACTGTTGCATTGTTCTGGGTCGGTAAGCCCTATTTACAAGGAGTGGGTAGATTCATAAAGCATAGAGTGGCAAATATGGACACACTTGTTGGTCTTGGTACGCTCGTTGCATACACCTACAGCCTTCTCGTCACGCTCCTGCCTTCTCTCGGTGTGCTACTCCGTGTTCCTGAATATACCTACTTTGACGTCACCATTGTCGTTATTGGTTTTATAACCTTAGGGAAATATCTTGAGGCACGATCAAAAAAGAAGACTGGCGACGCTATCGAAAAATTGTTAAATCTCCAAGCAAAAACTGCCATTGTTATTCGTGACGGTAAAGAAGTTGAGGTTAAGATTGATGAGGTTGTTCATGGCGACAAGATTGTTGTAAAACCTGGCAGTAGGATCCCTGTAGACGGACTGGTTCTTGAAGGTAATTCATTTGTTGATGAATCAATGGTTACTGGTGAGCCAATTCCTGTTCTAAAAAACATTGGTGACACTGTTGTTGCTGGAACAATCAACACCAGCGGATCATTTGTGTTTGAAGCTAAAAAAGTTGGCAAAGAAACATTATTGTCTCAAATTATTAAAATGGTTGAAGAGGCACAGGGAAGCAAGGCTCCTATCGAGGCGCTTGCTGATAAGATCTCTGGTATATTCGTACCGGTTGTTCTCGTTATTGCTTTTGCCACTCTCATTTTATGGCTTTCTGTGGGTTCTCAATTCATTGGATTTTCAGAAGCGATGTCTTTAGGTATTCTCTCGTTCGTAAGTGTACTTGTTATTGCGTGCCCTTGTGCTCTCGGTCTCGCGACCCCTACTGCAATTATTGTGGGTGTAGGAAAAGGCGCACAAAACGGAATCCTTATAAAAGACGCGGCGTCTCTTGAACATTTGCATAAGGCAGATACTGTGGTGGTAGACAAGACGGGTACCATTACGATTGGTAAGCCAACAGTTGTGAATATTCACAATGAATCTAAATTGAGTGAAGATGATTTCATACGCATCATTGCATCACTCGAAAGTAAATCAGAACATCCAATTGCACACGCCATTACAAAGTATGCACAGAGCAAAAATATATCATTAGCAAAAACATCCAACTTCTCTATCATTCAAGGTAAAGGTCTCACAGGTATTGTTGACGGTATAGAATATTTTATCGGCAATGCCCAATTGATGAGTGAGCTTAAAATTTCATTTGATCAAAATCAATTAAATCAGTACACCTTAGAAGGGAAGACTCCTGTCCTTATAAGTACCAAGGATAATTTCCTCGGATTCGTTATGGTTGCTGATGAAGTAAAGAAGGAGTCAAAAGATGCAATAGCGAGTCTGCATAAACTCGGTATAAAAGTAATCATGCTTACAGGAGATGATGAAAGGGCAGCAAAATACATAGCTTCGCAAGTTGGTATAGATGAGGTAATCGCTCATGTATTACCACAGGACAAGATGGATAAAATCAAATCACTTCAAGCAGAAGGTAAAATTGTGGCTATGGCAGGTGACGGTGTAAATGATGCGCCTGCACTTGCTCAAGCTGATGTCGGCATTGCTATGGGGACTGGAACAGATGTAGCTATTGAATCAGCCGGCATAACACTCCTCCGTGGTGATATTTCAAAACTGGTAAAAGCTATTAAGTTATCAAAAATAACCATGAGAGGAATTAAACAAAATCTGTTTTGGGCTTTTATCTATAACATTGTTGGTATTCCACTTGCGGCTGGTTTGTTTTATCCAATCTTCGGATGGCTCCTAAATCCGATATTTGCCGGATTTGCTATGGCCATGTCTTCGGTGTCAGTGGTATCGAATTCACTGAGGATTAAGGCGAAGAAATTATAATTGCCATGAGTACACAAACACAAAAATACACCTTCCGCGTACACGGCATGCACTGCAATGCTTGTGTGCTTATGACAGAAGGGGAACTGGGGGATCTTCCCAATATCACTTCTGCAAAAACAAGTCTGAAAAACAATTCAGTAGAAGTTACCGGAGATTTTGGTGACAAAACACTAGAACAAATTGCGGAGGAACTTACGATACCACTCAAGCGTTACGGTTATGCTGTATCAGTGGAAAAACCAATAGAGGAAAAAAATTGGTCAGACTTTAAAATTGCTGTACCCGTTGCTCTAGGTTTTGCAGTTTTGTTTGTGCTTTTGCAAAAGCTCGGTATCGTCAATCTTGTTGGTGGGGGCAATGTCACTTACGGCACAGCATTTGCTATCGGTATCATTGCATCACTTTCAACATGTATGGCAGTCGTTGGAGGGCTTGTGCTTTCAATGTCAGCTACGTTTGCAAAAGAGGGAGACAAAATAAGACCTCAACTGATGTTCCATGGTGGGCGTCTCGTTGCTTTCTTCATACTTGGAGGAGTAATAGGTGCAATAGGATCGGCGTTCACACTCAATGCTTCAGCAACATTTATCCTTAGCCTTGTAATCGGAATTGTAATGCTCATTCTAGGTATAAATCTTCTAGATACTTTCCACTGGGCAAAAAAGCTACAACTTTCGATGCCAAAATTTATCGCTAAAAATGCTCACGGTATTTCAAAGTTCAATCACACACTCACTCCGCTTCTTGTTGGAATAGCAACTTTTTTCCTGCCGTGCGGATTCACTCAGTCAATGCAACTCTACACACTCACTACAGGAAGTTTTATTCAAGGCGGACTTACAATGCTTGCATTCGCCCTCGGTACACTTCCAGTCTTGGCACTGATTAGTTTCAGTTCGTTCAGTATTCAAAACAGTAAGAAGTCAGGTGTTTTCTTCAAGTCAGCAGGACTTATTGTTATTCTCTTCGCATTATTTAATCTTGTGAACGCTCTGGTAGTCATCGGGGTCATTCCACCAGTCTTTAATTTTTAGTATAATAAACAAAATGAAACCAACCGTTATCTCAATCTTGGTCGCAGTAGTTCTAATCGGAGGAGCTTTTGCCCTTACAAAAAAATCTGACACTCCAGCAGTTGTTGATGCAAACAATGTCACCATTGTCGATGGAAAACAGATTGTGGAAATAAGTGCCAAAGGTGGATACCAACCAAGAAAGAGTATTGCTAAAGCTGGAGTACCGACCATTATCCGTTTTGATACGAATGGAACCTTTGATTGTTCCTCAGCCGTTCGTATTCCAAGTATGAATATTTCGAAATCACTTCCACAGACTGGGACAACTGATATTGATATTGGAAGCCAAGAAGTCGCAACACTGCAGGGAACTTGTGGGATGGGGATGTATCCGTTTGAGGTAGAGTTTAAGTCTTAAAAACGAACAATGTTCGATATTAAAACCCTAATCGCCATCATCGCCGCAATCCTCGCCATCATCGGTAACACTTCCTACCTAAAGGACGTCATTAAAGGCCATGTTCATCCACATCCGTACACTTGGTTTATCTGGTCCATCGTTTCAATGACAACTTTTTTTGGAGGTCTGGCAAAAGGTGCGGGTATCGGTGCTTTACCCACCGGTGTTGCGGAAGGTTTTACTATAATTATTTTTATCTTCTCACTTAAATATCTTTTCAAACGAAAGACTGGTCATATTCGGAAAATTGACCACTACTTCCTAGTGATAGCACTTATCGGTTTGATCCCATGGGCACTGACAAAAGACCCCACAATTTCCGTAGTCATCGTAGTTCTAATCGACATAGTGGCATTTATGCCGACTTTGCGAAAAACTTGGGCTCATCCAGATACAGAAAGACCACTTTTGTATGAAATGAATGTCGCGAGACATATCCTAACCCTGTTCTCTTTGCAGGCGTACAATATAGCAACTACATTCCATTCAATTGCGATGATTTGTACGAACTTGATCATGACAGTGTTCATTAAAAGGAAAATATAAAAAACACCAGACTAGCTGGTGTTTTTTATATTCGACGAAGGAGGAATTATTTTACAAACAGTCGATTGAACCAACCAAATAGACTGAACTTTTCTTGGTATGTTTTTACATAAGTATTAAGTTTTACTTGTTCTGCTTCAAGTGCATTAATTTGAAGAGTTAGTTCTGCACGATCAATATCGTTCGAAGTCTGGACGAGAAGTGTTTTAAGGCGAGCGAGGTTCGCAGTAGTCGTTGCAATTTCACTTCGAATTACACCAAGGTTTTTGTAATCACTTCCAAAAAGGAAAGTTCGGAACGACCCTCGGTTTTCAATCTTTACAATTGCCGGTGTCGTAGTAGCTGCAGAGTCGTTTTGTGTTTTGGCAACTACTCTGACTTCTTGACCAATACCACCGTCTCTGTCCGCAACATCACGAAGTGACTGGACGAATGTTGCAACAACACTTCGGTGTGTTTCTGACATAGTTTTTCCATCTGAACTGCTTGATGTGTTCTTGTTCTTGGCAGCTGTGCTCGTTGCGTTTCCTCTGGTAGAAGTGCCAGTAGATGAGGAGTTGTTTCTATTCATCGCCGCACTGCTTGTGGCATTACCATGTATCGTTGTAGACGCAGTCCCTACGTTTATACTTGCAGTAACTGAGGCGTTAGAGCTTATCGCTGATGCATTACCTACTCCATTAGCATAAAGAGTTCCGACAGCAAGAACGAAGGTAGGTAAAATTATTAATAAGTTTTTTGTTTTCATAATTAATTATATGATTTAATAATAAAGATAAGTGGGAATAATATCCAAACGTCTAATTTACCCTCACCTATATAGGACGCTAAACGTTACGTATGCTTACCATAGAAGTATATCATTTATATGAGTGTCATTTTATGGGACTTGATGCGTCATATACAATATGAAAGCAAAATCATCTTATTTTATTATGGGTTTAGTAGGTTTGGGTATAATTTATGGGCTTTATGTTATTGCTACTGATCAAAAGGTGGTGTATCCACTTACTGAAAACGAGGTGGTAGTGACCGTTACGAGCCAGTACCCAGAGTTAGGGGATTATAAGACTACTGATCTTCCACCGAGTCGTGTTCAAAACGGACAAAAAATCGGCGAAACAAAAACCTACGGATCTGTTTCGATAAAACCAATTTCTGTCGAAGAAGACAGCCGATGCCCAGCGAATGCAAATTGTATTTGGGCGGGAAGGGTAAGGTTAAAGATTTTAGTAAATGGAAATGAAAGTATAGTTTCTCTTGGAGAGGAATTTCCAACTGAAAATGTAGTAATTACTTTGACAGAAGTTCTTCCACAGAAGACAATGTCTGCGATTGCTCCATCTGATTATAGAGTTACTTTCACTGTGACAAAAAAGTCTACCCCTGTAACTACTGGTAAGTGTTACGTCGGTGGTTGTTCTGGTCAAATTTGTTCAGATAGACAAGACGCTGTGTCAACTTGTGAATATAGAGAGGAATACGCCTGTTACCAAACAGCAAAATGTGAGAGACAGGCAAGTGGACAGTGTGGTTGGACGGAAAACGCTTCCCTTAGGGCCTGCTTGGATAAGTAGCTATACACCCCCAAATCTATGGTATAATGGTAGGTATAACAAATAATCAAAAAATTATGGCAGAAAAAAAAGCAAATTCAGCATTTATGAAACCAATGACAGTGAGCGCAGACCTAGCCGCAGTAGTCGGTAAAGGTCCTATGCCTCGATCAGAAGTAGTTAAGGCTCTTTGGGTCTACATCAAGAAGAATGACCTTCAAGATCCTAAGAACAAGCGAAACATCAACGCTGATGAGAATCTAAAGAAGGTTTTCGGCGGAAAGGGTGTTGTTAACATGTTTGAAATGACAAAGTTGGTTTCAAAGCACCTGTCATAATTTTGGTTTAAATAAAAAAACCGCCTTATTTTACAAAAATAGGTGGTTTTTTTATTTTCTAAATGCTTCAATCAAGTTGCAGGCTTTTAAAATCCCATCTAACTCAGTATTAACTTTACTTTGTGCATCGAGGCAAGATTTTTTCAAGTTTTCATCTGAAAGTATAGTTTTTACTTTTGTTACAATTTCGTGAACACTCGGCCTTTGATTCCAAATAATTAAACCTAAATCGTTTTTGTAAATCCTGTAAGCATTATCCGGTTGATCGTGGCTTTGTGGTATCAAGAGGTGGGGAATTCCTGCCTGAATGACTTGGGCAAGTGTTCCTGCTCCGCCATGGTGAATTGCAAGTTTGCACATCGGTAATATTTTGGAAAATGGCAATTGATGAATAGAAATTACTTTTGAGGACATTAAAAAATCTTCATTTTTATTTTTGGGTCCGATTATGATAAATCTCTCGTTTGTTTCTTCAGATACTTTTTCAAAAGTTTGAATTATTTCATGATTAAAAAGGTAACCACTTCCCATGGTGACAAGTATTGGTTTTTCTCCATTTTTAATCCAAGTATCTATATCGGGTGATATTGT
>JAYSWB010000034.1:0-4461 GCA_043718245.1 bacterium | reverse complement strand
TGGAGCGCATGGGCTGGAAACGCAATGGCATAAATATTGTCGCCCTCGCATTGAGGAAGTTTTTTGAATATTACAATTTAAGAGGATACAATTGCATCAATGAATCACTCATTCCTTTGCCAAAAAAAGAATTCAATATTCCTCGAGTTGCTAATGAGGATGATTTTAAAAAGTTGGTAAAATCAATACCGAACGACGATGATCCGGTCCATATACGTAATCGTGCGCTTATTCATATCATTTGGGATTCTTGGGCTCGCGCGGGTGAGATCATTTCTCTTAATGTCGATGATCTTCAATTCAATAAAGACCATTCCGGTAGTGCAATCATAAAGACTGAAAAGTCGAGAGGCCGCCGTCCGATCCGAGAAATATTTTGGACTGCGCAAACTGGCAAATATATTAAATCATGGTTAAAGAAAAAAGCTGAGATTCAGAAGGACATGCTTTATGAAGATACCAGTGCCGTCTTTACCTCAATCAGAAAATGTGGCAAGTATGATGTGCGGGGACGAAGAATGTCTGGACGCGGCGTATGCGAAGCATTTCGCGTAGCATCAAATCATGCTGGACTACCATCGATATTTAATGCCCACTCTGCGCGACATTACGGAGGTAGAAAGATAATTAAGGAGGGAGGTGCAAGTGCTGATGTTACGAACATTCTCGGACACTCGAACATTGAGAGTTCACAATTCTATACGATGATGTGGGGTAATGATCTTAAAGAGCGATGGAATCTTTTTCAAAAAAATTCAAGTCCTCAAAATCCAAAGCAAGACAAAGCTCGACTGAATAGAAATCTAAGAAGCCTTACACATGTAAAAGATATGGATAACGCGCAAGAGTTAATCGGGTCATTCATAGAATATATGCAAAAAGGGAATGTGCCATCACATGCTGATTTTATTAATGCTCCAAAAAAGAATCCGGTTGTTCGCACCGCAGGTGGCGGAAAATACACGAAATTCTAATTCTCCCTTTGCATTATTCATAAAAGCGAATATTATTAGCAGATCATGGCCAACAGTCCGCACCAAAAAAGAAATAATGAGATCGTGAGGCTGCATGACCTCGATCCAGTCCTGCATTCATTTGCCCAACTTGCCAATTGCTATATGAATAGCAAGACAGGTAAGCCTCTGACGAGATCAACGATTCATGAGATTTACACTCGAGAAAAGGCGAAAAGGGGAGATAAAAAAGCCCAATCTTCGGGGGTTGTAAAAGCCAAATATCCTTCTTTAAAAACTTATTAACAGGTCCCTTTTTGTTGCTTGCTATGTGTCAGGAGTTCAAGTAAAATTACTTTGTAAGTCCTTTGACAGCAAAATATTAACACTTCGCTCGCCTGTTGAGCTTCTGAACGTAATTCGGGAATTCAACAGGTGAGCGAGCGGAGTTTTTTCTCCAAAAGTGATACAATATGCCTATGAAAGGTCCAAACATACAAAACATGACGTGCTGGTACGACAATGAAATGGGGTATACGAATACGCTGGTGAGGCATGTTTTGACTGCGGGGAGGTTGATTTAAAACTGAAAATATTTCGTAAATGTGGTATAATTGATACATGGATATTCCACTTATTCCAGCCGTTAAAGCGACCCTGTGGTCATATGATACAGCCAAGATAGACAAGGTTCGTGACAAGGAGCTTGTAATAACTAATGTACTAAATTATGGCACCAAAGAGGCTACTGATTGGCTTTTTCAAGTGTATGATAGAGACGATATAATGGCCATATTAAAGAACCCGAGACCAGGAGAGTGGAATAAAAAGTCTCTCAATTTATGGTCATTAATGTTTGATGTTATACCAGAAATACGTAATAAATTCTAAAAAAATGCATTGGAACATCCTTGATGATGATCGAAAAAAGATACTTCCATTATTTGCAAAAATGGGGAATGACTTCTATTTGGCTGGTGGAACAGGTCTTGCCCTCCAGATTGGACATCGAGACAGTATAGATTTTGATTTTTTTACCAAGAAAGAATTTGATACAGTTGTTTTATTTGAAAATATTAGAATTCTTTTTAATGAGCACAACATAATTAAAACACAAGAAGAAAAAAATACACTTTCTATTTTGATTGATAATTCAATAAAGGTAAGTTTTATGACGTATCCTTATGAACTTTTAAAATCATTTACACAAACAGAATATTTCCCCATAGCTTCAGAAGAGGACATTGGATGTATGAAACTTTCTGCCATTACAAGTAGATCTGTTATGAAAGATTATATAGATCTCTATTTTATTTTAAAAAATATTTCTCTGGCAAATCTGCTTACACTATGTACTACAAAATTTCCATCAATTGATACTAATCTGATATTAAAATCACTAGTGTATTTTGATGATATTACATTTGAGCCAATTATGTATAAGGAAAACCATGATGTTGATTTTGAGGTCGTTAAAAAGTATCTTAAATCAGTTATTAAAGTATAATATTGCTATGAAAAACGTTGACGAAATCAGTAAGGAACGCACCAAAAACCTGTTCGGTAGTCCGGAAATTGAAAGTTTTGAGATAGGCACAACCAGAGGTTTACAACAAATTATGGAGCGCAGTCCTGTGAACGACCTCGAAATTCGCGAGCTTTTACGCGTTGTCTTAACTGACAAGATTAATGACCGCGAAGTATTCATGAAGGGTGTAGAGCAGTCTTATTATTATGAAGAAGCAGATTTTTATAAATAGAATGAAAATCTTCCTAGCCACAGACCATGCCGGATTCAACCACAAAGAAGCTTTAAAAAAGCATTTAATTGACAATGGGTACGAAATTGTTGACTGTGGAGCGGAAAAATTAGTAGAAGGCGACGATTATGTCCCATATATGGCAAAGGCCGGTGAAGAGGTTTCAAAAGACCCTCAATCTAAAGCCATAATCTTTGGTGGTTCCGGTGAAGGCGAGGATATTGTTGCTAATCGATTCAAAAATGTTCGCTCGGCTGTTTATTATGGTGGTCCACTTGAAATTATAAAATTATCCCGCGAGCACAATGACGCAAATATACTCTCGATTGGGGCAAGATTTGTTTCCATTGAAGAGGCACTCAAGGTGGTTGACCTATGGCTCACAACAGAATTTTCAAATGAAGATCGCCACGTCCGCCGACTTAAACAAATTGATGAAATAAAAACAAATGAGTAAAGCGCAAATAATCCCAGCTGTTATTCCAAAAGATTTTTACGAACTTGAAGATAAGGTGGCCATGGTGGCAGGGCACGTAAAAGAAGTTCATCTCGACATGTGCGATGGTATTTTAACTCGGGGCGCTTCGTGGCCACAGGATGGCGATAAAATTTTTGAACAGATTTTAATTGGTGAGAGAGGGCTTCCAGAATGGGAGGATGTTGACTACGAAGTTCATCTAATGGTCGCGCACCCAGAGCACCATATTTATAATTGGGTTATGGGTGGTGCATATAGGGTTATTGTGCAGATTGAAAGTTTTTTTCCTGGGTTTAAAAATGGTTTTGATGAAGTTGGAAAAAAGAGACTGGAAAAAATGTTAGAAAAGTTAAAAACGGATCATGGATACAATGTGGATGATGAAGATGGTTTTTTCCAAATTGGATTTTCAGTCATGCTCGACACTCCGATTGATGTGATAAAGCCACTTCTTGAAAAGTTTCATTTTATACAGGTCATGTCTATTCCATCAATAGGATCACAAGGTGTGCCTTTTGACGAGAGGGCGTATGTGAGAATCGAAGAACTGAGAAAATTAACCGATAAAAACATTTCAGTTGACGGCGGAGTGAATGAAAAAAACGCCTTAAAATTGCACCAGTCTGGAGCAGATCGCCTAGTTGTTGGTTCATCGATTTTTAACAATGATGTGCCAAGTGAAAAAGTAGATTCACTGAATTCCTTATTTGAAGTATAATATGTAGGCATGTCGCTCACTGATAATCAAGTCACTTTTTTAGAAGAGAAGGCGAACCTAATTCGCCAATCAATTATTGAAATGCTTCTCGAGGCCAAGTCTGGTCACTCGGCAGGCCCATTGGATATGTCAGATATTTTCGCGGCACTTTATTTTCATATTTTACGTCACAAGGCAGATGAACCAAACTGGGAAGAACGCGACCGATTAGTTTTATCAAATGGTCACATTTGTCCTGTCTTGTATGCCTCTATGGCACACAGCGGATATTTTCCGGTTTCAGAATTAAAAACCTTACGTAAATTCGGGTCTCGTCTCCAAGGGCACCCTCACCGAGAATTTTTGCCAATGCTTGAGAACAGTTCGGGTCCACTGGGCTGTGGACTTTCACAAGCAGTCGGTATGGCTATTGCCGACAGAATGGATAATGGTAAAGTAAACAAAAAATTCATTTATTGCCTACTTGGTGATGGGGAATTAGACGAAGGTCAGAATTGGGAAGCGTTAATGCTAGGCGCAAAAGAAAAACTTGGCAATTTAATTGCAATTATT
>JAYSWB010000033.1:0-14651 GCA_043718245.1 bacterium | reverse complement strand
TGTTTCCCATTTCCTTTGTGGCATCGTTGAATCGTTTTACGAATTCACCAATGTTCACTCCGGCGCCTCCCAAAGTCGGTCCTACCGGTGGAGCAGGATTAGCTTTGCCGGCTGGAATTTGAAGTTTTACTAGTCTTACTACTTTTTTAGCCATTGCTTTGTGTTATTTTTATTAAGTTTGTCACTTGCTTCTGTCTCCGTATGAGAAGCACACCGTGAGTTAGAAGTTCCAATAGATTACATCAAAAGGGCGGTTTTGACAATATTAGGGTTTTGGTAGTACAGTTCCGTCAGACGTACAACCGCGTCTCTTGAAACCTACATAAGAAACCAATGAGCACACTCAGAAACTACCGCCAGAAATGCCGCGTGAGCGTAACAGTCGGAGACAACCCCGACCCAATCGTCGCCTGGATCCTCTTCGACTCAGGTTATAATGACCGCCCCATCGGTGACACAGTTTACCTCCATCCCAACCCAGGAACGGTGGAGACAGACAAGGTCACCCTCCTTGAAGTCCTCGACTGGCAGGAACCACCGGCGAAGTAATCTCAAATAGAGCCTCCACACAACCCCACAGGGCGCCCTCCTCGCGGAGCGCGCCCTGTTTTGCTTTCTATACTTTTAAAAAACTATTTTTTCCCTGCAAAAAATCCAACTTAACTGCGGTTTTGACAATATTAGACCCAAGAGTATCCTTACTTCCAGAGCCCTTTTTAAAAGAGAGTTTCTAGCTAATCCGAAGCTACATTCGGCACGTCAAAATTCAAAGGAGGATTCAGAAGTGAAATTTACCGAACATGATCCAATTCCAGCATGGTACAAAATTTCGAGCAGGCACGAAGGCAAAGGCATCACGCTAAGCGTTCATCGCACTGCGCTTGAAGAAATGAGGGCCATCGATTGGGAGAAGGCACCTATTGCCCCTGACTTGAAAAAGTCGTATGGGTTACCAGACTTCACACCTCCAAATGATGGGGATTGGGGGTTTGGAAACGCGATGAAGTCGGTGGAAAGTGAAGACCCTTCATGGGTCGTTTGGGACATTCCCTTCCCAGTCCTCAAACCAAAGTCACGGGAAGATCCAGCGTCGGGAGTTGTTACTATTCGCGCAAGCCTCTACATAGCCTCAACGGCGCTGTCTATTTTTAAAGGAGATACTGGCTGGCATACCAACCAGCTCATTGAAATAAAAAATATCTGCCTGCCTCAAAAAGATCAGTGGGCTTGTGGTTCCCTCTCCGCAACCCTCACACCCGATGCGATTCGGTGGTTGAAAAAACAAGAACACAACAGCGAGTTACTCCCCGTTGTAAAAGAGATGAAGGCAGCGGATCAATACCTGTGGCCCCACAACTCGGACCGGATGTACTGGTTTCGCGCCCATTGCCGTCAGCCGAAGTGGATCAACTTCACCATTCCTGGAAATGCCTGCGGATTGGATCCGGATGGCTACTATGATGAAAAGTCAGACGACGGCTACAAACTCGTTCCCCACAACGTCGACAGTTCCCTGCAACAGCTCACGTTCCTCGTGGGGTTGGCAAAGCTGCACGATATGATGGAGGAGGTACAGTAAGTACAGAAACCCAGCACGTTCAAACCGTCGCTGGGTTTTCCTTTACTTTTTATATTTTGGTAGTAGAGTTCCCTCAGACGTACAACCGCGTCTCTTGAAAATTCAACAAAGAAAAGGGTCTACCATGAAACTCACCAAAGAACACCTGGGGAAACTACAGAAAGAGGCTGATCGGTTAACAACGGCAGAGTACGAACTGAATAGGGAGAAAGATAAATTGCAGGAGGAAGTTGATGAAGCCATCAAAATCATCAAACCCATCTGCATCAAGGCCATTTCAAAATTCGATAAGGACCCGAAATGCCACATCCATATCGTACGGAGAGAAAGTGCAGTACTGGTCTCGCTTGATAACAACGGTATCGATCTCGACGTCCGAATGCGATTCAAAGCCACCGGATCGGAACTGGACGAAGCATTCACGAAGCCTGATGAACTCGAACCCTACACCAAGAAACTGAAAGCCCTCCTCGACCCAATGCTGAAGAAAGCTGGAATCCCTCTGGTATTCCACAGCCTTCAAGTCCCTCACACCTACTACTCCAAGTAACCCCCACCTCACACGCAAAAACCCCACCTGCATGTTGAGGTGGGGTTTTTGTTTTCTAAAACTTTAAAAAATATTATGCTCGTTTAACCTGCAAGAAGTCCAACTCAACCGGAGTCTCTCGTCCGAACATTGAAACCAACACTCGGATCTTCCCTCTCTCATTATCAACCTCACTGACCTTTCCTTCCATTTCTTTGAACGGACCATCAACAATCGAAACCAGATCCCCAATCGCAAGATCAATCACATGCTTTGTCTGGCTTGCATTCATTCGGCTAAATAACGTATCAACTTCTTTCTTTTCAAGTGGCACAGGCACAACACCAGATCCAACGAATCCAGTCACACGCGGAGTATTACGAACTACATACCAAGAATCATCAGTCACAATCATATCTACCAGAACGTAACCAGGGTAGATTTTTTCTTCTTCTTCAACACGTTTGTTTCCCTTGATCTTGATCTTCTTTTCAGTCGGCACAACCACGTTAAAAATTCGGTCTTCCATACCTAGTGATTCGATTCGTTGTTTTAAATTTCGAAGTACCGCATTTTCATATCCTGCGTAAGTGTGAATCGCGTACCAATTTCTTTCTCCTTGTACTTGTTTTGACATATTAGTTATTTAGATTATTTTGCTTAATCCCCATGAAAAGAAGGCGTCGAATGCCCCGAGAAGTGCTGCGACCCCGACCGATAGTAAAATAACCAAAAGAGTATAGTTAATCGTCTGAGCGCGAGTTGGCCAATTCACATGTTTCATTTCCGCCTTTGTATCCTTTAAATATTGTATAAATGACATATTTTTGTTTTTTCTATTTAAAAACACCCTTTCGGGTGTTTTTATTAATATATGATGATAATACTCTTCTAAAACCCTTCTGTCAACGTGTCTGAAACGAGACCGATATGTTGGAAATGACCATATTTGGATCAGAACTATCTAGCATAAATTCACCACCATTATTGTCGTAGAAAGACATTACTTTACCTAGATCAGCACCAAGAGACTGACTAACCCTCATTGCATTCAATTTTGCATTATTAAGCGCTATTTCGAGCGCTCGGGATTTTAGTTGGCCCATATTTTCCACCTCAGGGTCTTCAAGTGTTGGAGTGATGTACTTTGCGGCTATTTTTTCGATATCAGCACTGATTATTTTAGCATCTGTTATATTTGCCCCTCGTAGTTTAACTGTTAATGTCCTTACTGTTGAAATTTTAATATCAGAATTAGGAATTCCTTTAGATTTCAAATACGTGAGTATCTTCTTTGTATAATCAACAGTTGAAGTCGCACTACTCGGTGTTGGCGCAATATCTATTGTAAGTTTCTGTACATCAGGCTTTACACTTATCTCTCCATATCCAGAAACAGTGATCGTCCCTGTATAGTATTGATTTCCGCTGATGTAAGAATTATATGCAAGGGATGACACATAAACTGCTAAGGCAGCGAATAATAGGGCAAGCATAAAGCCAACTGCCTCTGAAAGAAGTCGCAGTTCTGCTCCCCCACTTTTGGTTCTCGGAGAAATTTTATTCATTTTTTTAAGAAAGATCTATTGATAAATTTTTAATTTGAAACACTTGATTCGTGATCAAATTATATCACTAACGAATTTCAAAAGAAACACTAACTGTTGAAGAAACTTTCTGAGATCCATCTGAAATGACAGGAGGGGTGGCCGAGTCTGCTCCCGAACCCATAGCCATTGATTCTGATTTTGCCATCATTGGATAGTATCCTCCAGAATTTTCGTTAAAAGATTCTACTTTACCTAAACGCACCCCGAGGGCATCGGCGAGTTTTTCTGCATTTTTACGAGCATCAGTAATCGCCTTTGCGCGAAGTTCATTTTTTAATTTTTCTGGATTTTCAACTGTTGCCTCACCGGTTTGAACAGTGATACCCTTGTTCGTAAGATCGGCGACAATGTCTCCTGCCTTTTCCATTTTGTCAGTTCGAAGTATAACTTCGATAGATTGAGTAGTGATGTAACCTGTAATTACAGAAGACTGCGTACATGGTCGATACGAATTATATGATACGGGCGGACAATCATTTTTATATTCTGGATAAGTCGAGAGATTTTGACTCTTGATATCATCACTCGAAATTTTAACAGATTTTAAAACGTCACTGACAGTATTGCTCTTTACGCTCGCTGATTCCTGTGCCAATTTTTCGGTCGCACCCTTTCCTTCAATGTTTATATACAAAGTCCGCATATCTGGGACAGCACTCATTTCGGCGTAACCAGTTACAACTATGTTTTTACGCACAGAATTAGCATTTAGATAATGCGCCAATGCACCTGATACAACAACCGTAAAAATGGCTACGAGAAGTATCAAAATAACTCCGCTTAGTTTTAAGTAATAATTTATTTGTTTTTCTCTTGTTTCGCTATACATATTTTTATATTAATTTTATTGGTAATTATACAATATTTTGGACCAAATAAGCATCTATCACATTTTCGAATAGGCATGCCACAGTTAATGGTCCAATCCCTCCTGGAGTGGGCGTAATCATTTGAACAATATCCTTTATATTATCGAAGTCCACGTCACCCTTAATATGACGATCGCCCTCTTCTTCAATTACACTGATACCGACATCAATCACGATTTGCCCTCTGCGGACGAAGTCTTTTGTAATCAATCTAGGCTTTCCAACCGCAGAAACAAGGATATCTGCCTCTTTGGTATATTTTTTAAGGTCCATAGTTTTACTGTGACAAATTGTTGCTGTTGCCCCACGCTCGATCATCATGGCAAAAATTGGCTTTCCGACAAGCATGGAACGGCCCACAATTACAACGTGTTTTCCCTGAAGGTCGATGTGGTTTTTTGCAAGAAGCGCATCAACACCACGTGCAGTTGCGGGAACGATAGCAGTTTTGTCTCCAGCCCAAAGTTTTTTTACATTAGTTGCAGTCAGTCCATCAACGTCTTTTTTTGGATCAATCGCATCGATGACATTATCTTTTTTGATATGCGGAGGTAGTGGCAGTTGCACAATGAGACCGTGGACTTTTGGATTGGCACAGGCTTCACGAACGAAATGAATCAATTCTTTTTCGGTGACTTTATCTGTGAGCTTCATATGATTAACATGAACACCGATCTTTTCACCAAAACCTACCTTTTGTCTGACATAAACATTTGATTCTGGTTTATCCCCTACTTGGATAATAACAAGGGTGGGTTTTGGAGAGCCAACGGAAAGTATCTGGACTTTTTCAGCCAGTTTTTTTTGGACTTCGTTTTTTAATTCCACCCCGTTCAAAATCTTCATTTTTGTAGTATAGCAGAATACTGTATTAAGCAAGGTGTCGTCTATTTATACCTTTTTCGTCTAATCGCATAATAAGAAAGAAAAATAATAGAGCCTATAATCAAGCTTCCAATGACATCTGACCAGTAATGAACACCGAGGTACACACGACTGTAGGAAATTAAAATTACCATTAGAATATTAACAAGTATAAATATGTTCTTAAGAATTTTTGATTTAAAGTGACTTTCGTAAAACAAAGCAATGCACAAGAAGAAGATCAGGGCGAGAAGAGCGTGTGCACTTGGGAATGAGTAACCAATCTCTTCCACGAAAGTTACCGGCGGACGCTCCCTATTAATTACCTCTTTCAATCCCACAACAAAAATTGCAGATAGAGACATGATATAGAAAAAATCTCTGGCGTCTTTTTTCTTGTGATGAATCCAAAGAAGACCAATTAAGGCCAAGGATAGCAGATAGAAGCTGATCGGACTTCCTAAATTAGTAATAAAAAGCATGAATTTAATCATTTGATTATATACCCTCCATAGAATTCACAAATTCTTTATGCGAAACACAGCGCACATCTTTTTGACTACACGCATAGCGGGTAAAATCTTTCAGTGCTTCAAAATATACTCCGTCATTCCACATTGAAAAGTGGTGGCCAATAGAGATTGGAGCTTTGTTTCCATAGTAATGAGAGTCAAAATAATTTTTATATGCGCTATACACTTCTTTTTTAGCAGCTTCCCACTTTGGAGTTCCTCTTTTTAGTAAGTCCTTGGCGCCAGTTTGATATACCCACCAATTATAGTCCATTGCTAGAACTGATCCCCCGTGTTTATTTTTAGCCATGCCAAGTGGGATGTGCCACAATCCTTGTAGGTCTTTAAATGGCCATGTAAGGGGTTTTGCAATTTGACTGGCATCATACAAATACTTTCTTTGATATAGTACCGAATACAAATTGTCGTTTATTCCAAGATTTGGGGCACGGAAGCCTACAATATTATTAATATCGAGATTTGAGTCTTGTTTTAAAATTACTTTTGGATTCAATTTTTGAATATTTGAAAAAATGAAATCAAAGGAATCGAATTCTCGCGCCCACTGATCAACACTCCATTTAGATCCATCATTATGTCCTGTTGTGTGTGACCCGATTTCATGCCCGTCACGGATTGCGCGGTCCACCTCTAAAATACGCACAGCTATATCTTCTCTCGAGTCTGAAAAGCCGATAGCGCTCCCGCCGATTTTTCCCTCGGGAGAAGTATAATTTTGTTTGGCTCCATATGAGAGAAAATAAGCTGCATTTATAAAAAAGGTAAAGTGAACATTTATTCCATCATTCCTCATCTCTTCGGAAAAGTTCAGGACATCCCTCCAAGATTGGATTGATTTTGAACCATCAAACGAAATAAGAACATATTGGGTTGTAGTTGCGTATTTATCGGGAGGAGTGGTAGTTCCAACCATGCGACTTGGATTAATTTGTTTTACATCATCAATGTGCTGTTCGATAATATTATTTGCAGGGCGACTTAGTGAAGCTTCAATTGAATGAAATTTAGTAAGTACAGAGAAAAAACTTGTTCCAAAGAAAATAGCTATTAGAGCAATTACGAACTGTTTATGTTTATCTCCTGCATTCATGTTTTACAGAGATTATATCTTGATAAACACGATTAAGGAAATAATTGCGAGCGCGATGCGATACCAGCCGAAAACGGTCAAATTATTTTTCTGTATGTACTTAAGAAAAGTTTTAATGGCAAGGATCGCAACGATAAAAGATACAGTGAAGCCGAGCGATAATTGGGCAAAGTCTGCAGAGGTAAAGAGGTGGTAATTTTTATATAAATCGAGGATGGTAGCAGCTGCCATGGTCGGAATGGCTAAGATAAAGGAGAATTCAACAATTTGCCGGCGGGATAGGCCGATCAACTGCCCGCCGACGATTGTGGCGGCCGAGCGCGAGACGCCCGGGATCATTGCGACTGATTGCGCGAGGCCGATGATAAGGGCTTTTTTATAGGTAAGTGGGGAATCTTCTAGGGGAGCTTGTTTTGATAGTTTCTTCTCAAACCAGATAATGACAATTCCTCCAATAAATAAACTGGCGATAACAACCCAGACATTATCCAATAGATAAGTTTTGATAACTTTATAAAAAATTAATCCAAGAATTGCAGTAGGCAAAAATGCTACAAGGGTCTTTTTTATCAAGTCAGAGTTTTTGAGAAGGGTTTTTGCATATAAAACTACCACTGCAAGAATCGCTCCGAGCTGGATGATGATTTCAAAACTTTTGGTGAAAGTGGTGCTTGGAATGCCAAGTAATTCCCCTGCCAAAATCATGTGTCCGGTGGAGGAGATCGGGAGAAACTCGGTGATTCCTTCTATTATAGAGAGGATAATGGTGTGGATAGTGGTCATAGGGGTAATGTTAGCATAAACTGGCACCTACCATCATTTCTAATTTCAAAAGTCCCTCCATGTGCTTCTATAAACCTCTTTGAAATATAAACTCCCAAGCCATTTCCCATAATCGTTGCCTCGAACGGATCTGGGCTAAACTTTTTCAATAAAACAGGTGAAATTTCAGGTAGGGACCGAACACCTTCATCACTAATCGTCAAAATAATTTTGGAATTTTTCTTTTCTAGTTTAACAATAATCGTAGAGTTTTTGGAATACTGGATCGAGTTTTCTATAACGTTTGCAATGGCAGTATTTAGTTTTGCATTGTCCCCCTTTATTTTATAATCATCTTCTCCAATATCCATTTCAATATTAATATTGTGATGATCAATGATAAATTTTCTGTCGCAAAGAATATCATTTAAAGTTTGCGCCAAGTCAAATTCGTCATTCGCATATTTTATTTCTTCGTTTTCAATTTGAGAAATGGCGAGGAAATCTTTTACAATTACTATGAAGCGGTCGATGATACCTTGGAGACTTTTTAAGCCGATTTTGTCCAAGTCGACGTCTTTGTCATTTAACAAGGAGGCATAGGCGTTTATGGCGGTTAATGGACTGGCCATTTGGTGGCGAGCGAGGGAGACGAATTTTGATTTGATTTCGTCGACTTCTTTGAGTTGGAAGTTTGCGGCCGCAAGTTCCGAGACCAGTCGCTTGTTTTCTTCGTGCTGCTCGGCTTGTTTTTTGACGGATTTGATGAGGAGGATGCCGATGAGGAGGGAGAGGACGAGGAATTGTAAATGAATAATAGCAGAAATTTTTATAAGTGAGAATACCCAAAGTAAAAATACAAAGATTTCAACAGTCAAAACTTTTACATTAAACAAGTTATGTCTAGCAACTGCATAGGTTACAGTGACAGCGACAAATATTGCTGAAACAGGTCCAAGCCAAAGATATTCAAAGTTACCCAGAGCTGGAAAAATAAAATCTACTACAAATGCAAGTAGTCCAGCCATTGTGTACCCAATAAAGAGGTAAAATATTTGGGATTTAGTTTGACCAAATTTCATTTTTTTATACTTTATAAATAATCTTATAAAACTACTTGATAGGTAATAGAGTATATATGCTACATAAACAGCATATAGCGGACCAAAATGTGCAACGTTTTCTGTAGCAAGCCCGATCTCTCCACCTGAAATTATAAGTGGGGTCATAAATAAAAGAATATTTAAAAGAGTGTTTACCAATAGAATATGTATTAATTTTATGTGATAATCTTTACCGTTTGCAGAAAAAATAAAGCTAAAATAATAAAAACTACTAGTAATAAATGTCGCTGCTGCATACATGCTTTTTATAAAATAATCTATCGTTGTGCTATCTGAAAGTCTATAAAATATAGTGCTAGCTACCCACCATGCAATAGTGGTTATATTTAAAAGGTAAATATAATAAACTTCACCCTTATCCCCCCTCCTATGCCCCGAAGATGAACTGACTACCAACATTAAATTAATCAGGATAATAATACTTAGAAATGTGTTTATGTTGTCCATATATTTATACGTATATTCTATCTTAAAAAACGAAGATGAATTTTTTATGAAAAAATGGTATAATTATATACATGTTCCCCATTAGGCTCCTACCTGAAGGCAAATAGGCCTAAATAATAAGAGCCGAACGTAGAACGACCAATTTTTATGCTAACAAAAGAAGCAGTTCAGGAAATACTTGGTATCAGGGAAGATACAAAAATCTTACCAGAAGATATGGCTCAGAATCTAAAAATAACATTTTTCCCAAAAATAGGTAAGAATGCGGGTGAAAATGCTTTATCTTTTGCAGATGACCTAAAAAAGACCCTTCTCGATATTGGTGTAGAAATTGTGGACTACGAGGACGCGCTCGAGCATGTTGCTATAAATAAGAGAGTACGAAGGATTTTTTTAGTACTTTTACATAATATTAAACATTTTGTTTTTAAGTTTAGAAGTAAAGAATCTTTCCATATTCCATTCGTCTCACTTAAGAGAGTTACGAGAAATAGGCGATTGAGGAAAGGCATTTCGGTAATAGCCGTAGGCGAACTTGACTCAGAATTCCTCCCGATGCAATTTATCTCCAGCTTTAAAACCAATTCCGTAATTAGCATACTAAGCTTCCCTGTTGAGGATTACGAGCTTTCTAATTTTAATACTCACTATGATAAAGCAATGACTTTATTTTCATACCACATGGCGAATATCGTAATTGGAGTTTCAAATAGCAAATGGATACTATACAACTTTAATGCGTCGCATCCTATATTCAGTAGGACAGATAATTTCAAGGAAAATGTGCTACAGGCACTTGTGCCTAAAATTTATGCGCCAATTAGTCCAAATTTATTGTCTGAATTTAGAATAATTAGCGAGCGTTTCGATCCTAAGGACAAGACGAACCTAGGTATTGTGAATGATATAAAAAACATGGCGGCATTGTTTGCAAAGACATCCTTATTTCCTGATGGTAAAAAGATAAACGACTTACCATTCAGAGATAATTTTCACAAATTTATTGGAAAGATTCACCTAGATAATAGGAATGGTATGAGCTTTGGTTTTATTTCTAAACAAATGCCGACACCACTATCTCGATTGGAGATCGTAAAAAAAGAAGGTAAAATTAATATTTCAAATAAAGATTTTTACTACGACAAGGATGGCCAATTAAACATAAAATTTTACCTCCACTTAAAAAAAGGACTGATTAATATGTCTATGAAAGTGCCTGAGGTGTGGGTCATGACTTTAAGATCTGGATCAAATAAGACTAACTTCAATGAAGAAACGGACCTCCTAAAGATTGGGTTAAAAAATGGACAAATGTTTATGCAATTTCCTAAGGGTGTTAAAATAAATGAAGATTACCGTCCTTCATTTGATACAAAGGTTATTTTGGCTCAAGCTGTAGGTAATGGAATTATTGCATCTATCTTGAAGTGGATGGACAGTGATATTAACTTTTCTGATGTTGTAGAAAAAAATGGAATTTCCATAGTCCACTGGCATGGTTATCTTAATCCAAGCATTCAAATACCAGGTCTGTATAATTATGGTGATAAAAATCCTCATGTGGCATGTTCTTCACCACAATCAGCTATATATTCTTTGGGTGGTAAATTAGAAAGTTTTTTTAGCAAGCCTGAACAAACGGAATCCTTGCTTGGACATGTACATATCGAGCCACATCACGGTATAAATGTTTCTCATGTGGACATGTTAAGCCTAGCTAATGATATAATAAAATCGCCAAATCAATACACCTCTTTAGGTAATGAGTACTTGGCCAAATAAAGAATGTTTATAGAATTTAATTATTACAGTGTTTCACTGTTAATCGGAGGCTTTATAGCCTTTCTGTCTGGACTATTGGTGTTACTAAATGATAGGACTAAGCCTGAAAACCAAGCCTGGTTCGCAATGACAGTAAGTACTTCGATTTGGAGTTTTGCTTATTTCTTCATGACAATAACAACGAGTAAACAAGAGGCTACGACCGCAAACTTAATTTTGCATGATGCAGCAATATTTATTCCTTTATTTTATTTCTTACTTGTCCTTTTTTCAACAAAAAAATACGAACAGTTTAAATATTTATTTTATGTTTTTTGTCTTGCGGCATTGGCATTCTTATTTATTAACCCTTCATCGAAATTTGTATCCGATCTTGTACCGAAAGCTGGATTTAATTTTGCACAGATTCCTGGACCGCTATACTTATACTATTTTATATATTTTTCAACCCTTGTATCTCTTGGAATAATTGTTTCTCTCTATTCAATTTTCAAATCAGAAGATAAAGATCAAAAAATAAGATACCGCTATATTATTTACTTTACATTAGCAGCCGCTTTCGGAGGAGGAAGCGTCTTTGCGACCACTTTTTTTGGAATACCCCCTTACCCTATTATATTATTTTCTCTATACCCTGTAATTACAGGGTATGCCATGCTGAGACACCAACTATTTAACATAAAGGTAATCGCCACCCAACTAATTACTTTTATTTTGTGGTTTTCTATTTTACTAAGAATGTTTTTTGCAAGTAGCGCAAAGGAGCAATTCGCTAATGCTATTCTTTTTCTCATATCAATATTTTTAGGTATTTTGCTTATTAGGAGTGTAAAAAAAGAAGTAGACCAGCGTGAAAAAATCCAATCCCTCGCCACCTCCCTCGAAACCGCCAACTCCCACCTCAAAGAACTGGACCAGCAAAAATCAGAATTCGTCTCCCTAGCCTCACACCAACTACGCGGCCCCCTAACCGCCATCAAGGGCTACGCATCAATGCTCCTAGACGATGACTTTGGACCAATAGACGGCCCGGTGCGCGATGCTGTCGACAAAATGTATCAATCTACACAGGACCTCGTTGTTGTCGTCGGCGACTACCTCGACGTTTCCCGAATCGAACAAGGTCGTATGAAGTATGACTTCTCTGACTTTGACATGAAGGAACTTGTCGCAACCACTATTACAGAATTAAAGCCAAACATTTCTCGTGCAAAATTGGACATAAACTTTGACTACGATTCGAGTGGCTCATTCATGGTACATGCTGATCAGGGAAAAATTAGACAAGTAGTCGGTAATCTTCTCGACAACTCGATTAAGTACACACCTAGAGGCAGTATCCACGTGTGGCTTCAAAAGAAAGAGGGTAATAAAATCCTCCTTAGCATTTCTGACACTGGGGTGGGTATTCATCCTGAAATCTTGCCACGTCTTTTTGAAAAGTTTACCCGCGCACCCGACGCTTCAAAGACCAACATTCTGGGAACGGGGCTTGGCCTTTATGTTGCACGAAAAATGATTGAAGCACATGACGGCAAAGTCTGGGCCGAATCGGCAGGACCGGAGAAGGGTTCTACTTTCTTTGTGGAGTTGAAATCACTTTGATTAAAGTGGGTTTTATGGCAATATGCAGGGGCAGAAGGCTGCAATATATGGTGACTATAGTTTAGTGGTAAAACTCCGGTTTGTGGAACCGGTATCGAGGGTCCGATTCCCTCTAGTCACCCCAATACGTTACTTATTATAACTTCAGAATCCGCGTTGTTATCAAAGGATTTTCCGTTTTCTGCATTTTTCTGTAGTACCTTTTTAAGTGTTATTAATTCCTTGAACAAGGGTGTATCGCTCCCTTATTATAACTCTATCCTGAACATCAAATGAAAGACCCCCTGTCAACAGTTACGCCGGCAGGGGGTTCGATTCATGTCTCCGTAGTGCGGAGAATACTGACGTCTTATTTTTTGCATGCATCAGTGCGTTGTATTCAACTGGGACCTCACTGGCATCTGGAGAGTGCAGGTGATGTATTCCCAAGGCAATCTTGGGTACCCCACCTTGCTCCACTATGATCGGGGTTTCACCGAGATCGAGACGTATCTTGTTCTTAAGACGAGACACTCTACCACTAACAGCTTCGTCATCGTCTTCGATCACAAACGCGAAGGCTTTGTTTTGATTTTGAACTCCAGATTCGTGAAGGATTTTCATTATGACTCTCCACTGCCAATGGTATGGTTTCGCAAGATCGAGTTGGTACAAAACATCAGCAAGTCGCATGAAGTTCTCCAGCTCAAATTCATCGTGAATTGCCAGTCCTGAATCCATTAGCTGATCACTAACAAAAAGACGGTACTGCAATGCTGTAGGTCTTAGGATTAAAAAGCATTTTGATTCGGGATGAGCTAGAGGTAGACTTTTTATATCCACATGCTCGCCAAGGACAGTCTCTTTATGAGCTAGTATGGACACAGTTGAGTCCACGATAACGGGGGGGACTTTGAAATCTATAATACCCCCCTTCCTACTCTTTTCTCCAATGTGCAGTAGCTTGTGGTACTTTTTAGGGACGGGGTGATTGGTTGTTTTCATGACAGAAATATAAAGGGCTAAGGGTTGATGTTCTCTACTAATACAATACAACACTTATTTTAAAATGGCAATAATCCTATCTTTTAGTTACGATCTCAAATTTTTCGTACACTCTTAGCATTCTATTTAAGACCTCTTCTTTAGAATTTCCTGTGATTTGGACCCATCCAGAACAGTTTGTATATTGTCTTTTTGATTCAACAAAATCTCCAACTGTGTAATATATTTTTCCCCCAATTACACCCTCAAGATCTTTTATGTCATTGTAAGAAGATATCTTTGTAACAATTCCTTCTGTTAAAGGTAAGAACATATCCCCTACACATTGTTTCCCTTCTTTTTCTAACCTTTCTATCTTTCTTCCAACTATTATTTCAGTTAATAGCGAATACACATCTATATCAAATGCAATGCTCTGATTTAATAACATGTGTTCTCCAGCTGTGCGCCAAGCAAACTCACATATAATAGGCGACCCTTCAGAATCTACAAAAACTTCTATTTGCATATAACCATTACGCAACTTAAGCGCATCCACGACATCTTGCATTATTTTACTCCCATCAAAGTTGATCTCCCTCGGTACTTTGTCTACTGTTATTTGGACAAACTTTTCTTTTTTCTCAGCAAAACTAAGGTTTGTGTATGGCAACCATGTATAGAAAGTTCCTACCACCCGACCCTCTTGTACAAGTGAATCTATACACCAAATTAAGTAAGGGCAGAAAGTTTCAGCAATAAAACGTCCTGTCGAATAATCAAGGTTTAATTTTTTTAATTGCTCTGTATTTTCAATCTTGTAAACCTCTTTTGATGAAAGACCCTTTCTCCATTTGACGATTACGGGGAACCCTCCGTTTTTGTTTGTAAATT
>JAYSWB010000032.1:0-4733 GCA_043718245.1 bacterium | reverse complement strand
CCCTTATATTTCCCATTAGGAAATATATAAACCACAATCGTTTATTACTTTACTCTATCTTTCAATGTGTTACCTGCCTACGGAAAAAGCTTGAGAACTTTTTCCGTAGTTGTTCTAAGTTTTTGATTTTCAAATCTTGCGATTCTAAAATCATTAACTTGAACATCTGCCTGGGGATTCGAAAAGACCAAATGAAATACCCATGTAGATCATTCCCCGGCAGAATTTTGTTATTAAAATGCAGTCGTTCTGAAAAGTCTCGAGGATCGATTGGTTCTTTTTTACAAAAAAACCGCTCTTTTGAGCGGAATTTCCTACCCTCACCGTTTAAGGCTTTGGTTGGTTATTCCGCTTTTTTCCTGTTACTCATAATCGTGCTAGCCATTATACACATGGAAAGTGTAGTGTCAAACGGGTGTTTATAGGGGTTATGTGGGGATAGGATGGGGATAAATAAGGGTAGAATTTGAGTATTGACGAAACTCTATACTTATTGTAACATTCCAACAAGTTCTTTAAACCTCTGGCTGTATCTTTTAGGGCATTTAGATGTCTTGAAAGATGCAGCTGGTCAAAACAGTTGGTCACAAACTTCACCCAACGACGAAAGGAATACCGATGAAAAAAATACTCACCCTACTCAAGACCGCCCGCGAAGCCTTGGATGTCGCAAAGAAAAACCTCGAAAGAATCAAGGATGAGGATTTGGCAAAGCTAGCAGGTATCTCAGAAGAACTAGGGCAAGTTCGCGAAGAATACCAGAAAGTGGAAGCAGATATTCGCAAGAAGCAACGCTCTTACTTTAACGTATTGACGGGCTGTGTCGCGAATCTTGGCTCTCCTAATGTGCACGAATACAAGATGTCTGACGAAAGTTCTTGCCAGATTTATTATAATGGAGAGGAGGCATCAATCCATAGGAACGGTGGAGGTTACACGGCCGATAAACTGCCACCCAAGGTCTTTGTCGAACTATCTGGTGCCGTAATCGCTCGAATACTTCAACTGGCAGAATCCTTCCCGATTGAGGTAGTAGCCGAAAAAACCCGCCTCGTAGAAGAGCTGAAGGCGAAAATCCAAGAGCTAATCGAAGATGAAAAACTGAAAGTTCCACAGCCCTAATACCCCGTTCCCTTTACCAAAGACCCCAACGTCTGCAGGTGTAGGCGTGCGGGGTTTTTGTTTTTTACAACACCTTCAACTTATCAAAAATGACATTGTGAGGATAATCGATGACGTCTCTAACCAATCTATCCCCTATCCCATGCCTATACTTGAAATCATCCGTTTCTAAAATAGAATAACGAATCTCTCGGCCGACCTCCGCCTCTATCTGTGACATAACATTTTGAATAGAACCTTCTTTGTATTTATCCCCAACAACCATAATATCCAAACCGCCTTCCCAATGTTCGGTGAACAATCCAGTTAAAATCACCATCTTTACTTTACAAACCTTTGAAACTTTTTTAATAATTTCTTGAGGGGTAATCAAACTTGTTTTTAAAAGTAGTCTTTGGAATTCGTTTAGATATGAAAAGTTTTCATTTAGGACCCAAGTAGAGTTAGCCTTTTTCTTTATCATTTCAGTGCTAGCTAAAAAGTTCAATTCCGACCGTGCTTTTGTAGTAGAAATTTTAGCCCTAGATGAGACCTCTTTTGTATTGAATGCAGAATTTGTATTAAACAAGAATAATCGCATTACCTTTATCCTGCTCGTTCCGCCAAAGATTTTTTCTAGGATTGTCATTTATTGATAGTAGCATAAAATACATACAAAAAACACAGAGACTTCGCGCAGGATCTTGGATCCGAGCGACAGGAAAGTTTTCACCAGAAAACTATTCCGTGTCTCTGTGTTTTTTGTATTTATTTTAACTCTACCTTTCCACCAGCTGTTTCAACCATTTTCTTTAGGTTTTCAGCGTCTTCTTTCTTCATAGCTGCCTTTAGTGTCGAAGGAGCTGCATCAACAAGATCCTTTGCTTCCTTAAGACCAAGACCTAATGCTTCCTTAACTGCCTTAATAACCGCAATCTTGTTACCTCCAGCATCTGTAAGGTTAACATCGAAAGCTGATTTTTCCTCAGCAGCGGCAACTGCAGGACCTGCTACTGCGACCGCAGCGGCTGATACACCGAATTTTGCCTCTAGGAACTTTACTAATTCGTGAAGCTCTAGCACGCTCATTTTTTCAATTGATTCAACAACTGTTTTGAACTGTGCAGGAGTTTCGATAACTTTGTTTTCTTCTGACATATGTTTGTTTTATTTGTTTATAATTATGCTTTTGTTACTTTTGCTTTTCTGCGATACCATTCAACGCGATAACAAGACCCTGGATTGGAGAATTGATAAGGTTGACGAACTGAGCGTAAAGAGTCTGGCGAGATGGAATGTTTGCGATAGAAAGCATTGAAACTTTGTCCTTGTATCCAGCTTCAAAAATTCCTCCTACAATTGCTACGCGGTTATCAAACTTTTTCTGAAAGTTAAAGATTTCGCGAGCCGGAGCGATCTGATCATCTGAATAAATAAGAGCGATTTCTCCATCAAGTGCAGGTATTTCACCTGTGTATGATTTTTCATCCAATGCTCTTTTGATCAAAGTTTTCTTTGCAACGTAATATCCAACCTGACTTTCTCTTAAAGCTTTTCTAATTTGAGTAGTCTCAAGTACTGTCAATTTGTGGAAGTTCACAAAAACTACTGTTTTTGCATTATCCAAAATTTTTCGCACTGAACCTACTACTTCTGTCTTTTTTGCTTTTGTAAGTGCCATTTGATTTTGCGAAATCATGTCGCGCACCGTCCTTTGAAGCGCGACTGTTTCTGTTTTATTAATTGTCTTTCGACCTAGGCGAAGAAATAGGGGGTGGAAATTTATAAAAATTTCCGACCTCTGCATAGGGCTTATAATGCCTATGGTCTTCGAAGCCTATGGGTACATATTACGGAAAAATCCCCTACTGTCAATTAAAATTCAATGGACTTAATATACTCTCTAAACATTTTAACTTTCTTACTATCTTCGGAGTTAATAAGAAATGGTTCAATGTCTTCTGCAAGGTGATTAAAATTAAGGTCAGCAGTTTGCTCGAGCAACATCTTCTTTAATTCATCTCCATTCTTTACCCCCAACTTTGCATCAAGGTAAGCATAATTTGGCTTTGTCTTTGGAATGAGAAAAACAATATCAAAGAAGTCACGACCCTTTGCTCGCTTGCGGTTTAATGACGCATAAATCTTTTGTGAAAGAAGGATGTCGATGGGCGTGGTGAATATCTGAGTAAAGACATCAAACTTGTTCAGAATTTTGGTTTCCTTTTTGTAGTCGAAAACATGTGGGACCGTATCAATCTGAATCATTATTTTTTCCTCTTGAAAATCAGACATGTCGTTATCAAATAACACCTTTGGCATCCTGATGTATGAACGATATGCACCCTTAAATACATTCTTTATTTCAACCTCATAACCCTGAAGCTCGAGCTTCTTCTTTATTTCGTTAGCAAGATCTGCAAACTGTTCTTCTGTGAGTTTAAAATTGTCGAAATCCAAGTCCTCGGAGAACCTGCTGTTGTTATAGACGATTCGGAGTGTTGTACCACCAAGGAATATAAGATCTTGTGCGTATTTAGAGTTAAAAATTATTTCTAGGATCTTGTACTGCAAATATTCTCTCAAGATATTTCGCTTGAAGGGTCTTTGATTATCTGGATAGTATTGTTCTATGTTTTTAAGACTAAGCATGTTTGTTTATATACGTTAAAAACTTCTTTGCCCGACGAGTTAAAGACTTGTTATGAAATGCTCTCAAATACTTACTGAATTTTTCGATATCTATCTTTTCCTTTATTTCAGAAATATTGAATCGCATCCCTTCAAAAGATTCGTTATCATTGATTTTTGAATTAAAGTAAAGATAGTCAAGAATTGCCTTTTCCATCTCGGCAATCTGATAATGATGGCCGTTATGTTCTCGGAGTTCGTATCCGAACATGAGATCTGGTCGAGTGTGCCGGTAAATAAAATCACCGATTGGGGTCTTTATAGTTTTTGTATTTTGAGATGTTGTTGAAGTAACCCCATACACAGCCTCAGGAATCAAACCATAAATAGATAAAGCCATCTCGAGAGATATGTACGAGGGTTCGTAGATACGGCTAGCTACTGTAAATAAAATCTTTTCGTTTACCTGTAAATCAGAAAATACATAAAAACCTTGACGAACCTTCTTCACATAACCCTTCTTTTGCCATTCACTTAGTCTTTGCTTGTGGAACGAGAAATCAACCTTTTCAATATCCTTTATTGAAAAGACTGGAAAATCCTTTAATTGTGCTTTTAGGTCTAGATATTGCATTTTATCTTCAAGTATTCCTAAAAAACGGAATACTTGAAGATATTATAGCATATTTGGACCGTATAACAAGTTTAAACTCAGATGATCCTTGTTTTAAATAACGGCCTATAAAAGCGAAAGGCACCTATTTAGGGTGCCTTTCAAGTCTATTGGATATAATATAGCACACTTCTTAACATAACAATAAAGCTCTAGTACTACCCCGCAAGAGCACTCAACGCAAAACCAAGGAAGCCGAGGATGAGGAGTCCGATGAAGCCGATTATGAGTTTGGTTGAATCCTTATCAATCATTGTCCCTCTATTATAATACTTCCAATACAAAACACCACCCTTGCGGGTGGTGTTTTGCTAACTTAGACCGTTAG
>JAYSWB010000031.1:0-15661 GCA_043718245.1 bacterium | reverse complement strand
AATTATACTTCGAAAATGACATGCGCACTTGACTGAATGTGGATAACTATTTAAATCATTTATAGGATTAATTGTTTAAAAATCAACTCTATACAATTATACACGATTAAGTAATTAGCTTTATAGTAATACCCTCAAATGAGCACTTCGAGTTTATAAATTATGCCGAATTTGTAATATCAATGTTACAAATTCGGTTTTTTCCCCTATATCCCAGCAGAAACGTTGTAAATCGGATTTTATACTTCGCTAATAATCTCGAATCCGCTAAAACTACCTGTAATAGCAAGGCCTATTATTGTCTCAGCAAGTCCTTGGTTTTTAATTTTTTTTGCGGTTTCGTTAATAGTTGCCCCTGATCCCAAAGCATCATCTATGAGGAGAACTATCTTAAACTTTTTTGTATCATCAACCATAATGGTCCTCCTGGCATTTTCGATACGATCCTCAATTTTATTAAGGGTCTTCTGTGGGACCGTAACTGGAGTCTTTACTTTTACCAAAGAGATCTTAGGATTAGTAAGATCGAGCTGTTTTTCAAGCTCTCGCATAAGCTGGATTTCTCGTTTTACTGTTGGCGGGATAAACCCAACAGCGTCAACTTTATATTTTTTAATTAATTCCTGAATCTGAGGGCGTATCTGGTCCACAAGCTCTTTTATCAACCCTTTATTCTGACTTTGCTTTGCGTACAGAAGAAGCTGTCCAAGTTTGGTTTTACCAAATCGCTCGATGCTGTAAAAATCAAGATAGAAAAGCTTATCTACGGATGTATCAGGAAAAGTATCTTTTATCTTGTGCATACCACTTATCAATCCATTTTTTTTATATGACTTATATTTCTTGAATGTTTCGACATACTCCTTTGCAGTCTTTTCAAGAGGGTCTTTTCGCTTAAGACACCAATTTATAAACCCCTCAAAACCCTCTTGCCTTTCACCCGAAGGAGTGATGTTGAGAAAATTCTCATCAATTATTTTTTTAGTATTTTCATCTACAGCATTATCTTCCTTTTTTACTTTATCTTCGGCTATGAGATAAAAAACTTTTGGCGGCCTACCTATTTTATATATCAAACCTTCCTCTTGTAGCCTACCAATCTGTCTATGAACCGCCTGTCGGCTTATTTGTAGGTGTTCAGTCAAATCGTTAGCGGTTACTTGACCTCGACTTTTGATATAAGCAAGTATTTTTTCTTCGGTGTTTGTTTCCATGTATTTATAATACCAGATTATTGAGTAAGTTTACAGTATACTGTAAACTGTAAACCTTCTAGAAATACCTAGTTCCATTTCTGCTATGTTACAAATTCGGGTTTTTCCCCTATATCCCCGCAGAAACGTTGTAAATCGGAATCAATACTGACGCTAGAAGGAACCCTACTCCAAGACCCAAAAGCACAATCATCAAAGGCTCGATCAAACCAACAAGAGTGTCCACTGCATTTGAAACTTCACGATTATAGAAATGCGCAAGGTTTTTCAAAATTGCCCCAAGGTCTCCGGTCTCCTCTCCAACTTTTGTCATCTGTACAATGATTGATGGCATTTCTGGATGCTTTGAAAATCCATCAGAAAGCGAAAGCCCTGCCTTTGTGTCCTCTACGGTCTGCAATATGACGTCTTTGTAAATATCATTATCAACAACATCCGCTGTCAATTCGAGCGCCTTGATCATGGGGATTCCAGATGAAAGCATCGTGTTCATGTTGTCGGCAATTCTTGCTAGGTATAGTTTTTTATACAAATTACCTAGGTATGGAAGGCTGATTTTCAAGCGGGCGACAGATGACTTACCCGACGGAGTGCGCAAATAGCTGACCAAGATGAAGACTCCGACAATGACGACAATTATGAAAAACCAACCGTATTTCACCAAAAAATCTGAAAAGCCTAAAACCACTTTTGTATAGACTGGAATAGCCTGGCCAGAGTCCTTTAAAATTTGTCCGATTTTTGGAATAACAACAGTTAACATCAAGGCCATAACTGCAATGAATGTACTGATAACGAAAGCTGGGTAGATCAGGGCGTTCTTTACTTTCATGGCGATTTCGTAAGATCTGTCCATGTAATCAGCAAGCGCCATGAAAGTCTCATCCAATTTTCCAGACTCTTCTCCGGCACGGACCATGTTTACGTAAAATATAGAAAAAACTTTTGGATGTTTTACAAGGGCATTTGAAATAGTTGCTCCTCCCTGAATATCATCGGCCACCTCGGTAAGGACGGTTCGAAGTGCTGGGTTATCTCCTTCTCCGGCAAGTAGCTTGAAAATTCTAAGTGCAGATACTTGGGAGGAAAAAAGCGTTGCCATCTGTCTCGACAAGATTACAATGTCTTTATTTTTTACTTTGTTGAAAAATCCTATGTCTTTGCTAAAAAATCCTCCTGATTCGTCAGCGGGATGAATCGAGGCAACGACCAACCCACGACGCTGTAGCGAATTTATCGCAACATCAATTGTAATTGCATCAATTGTACCCTCTGCTTCGGAACCCTTGTCGTTTATTGTTTTGTATTTAAAAAGTGGCATTAATTTTTACTATTACAAATACTTTTCCAAGATTTTTGGATTCGCCGAGTGTTGGTAGGCGCTTTCGATTGAGATTTCACCTTTTCGGACCAATTCAGAAAGCGATCGATTAAGGTCGATCATGCCCTCTTGGAGAGAAGTTTCAATGACAGTGTTGATTTCATGCGTTCGTTTTTCACGGATCAAGTTTGAAACAGCATTGTTCGCAATCAATAATTCATATGCAGGCACTAAGCCTCCAGAAATTCTTGGGATTAGTCTCTGTGAAAAAATTCCAATGAGAGAAGCTGCGAGCTGGATACGAATCTGGTCCTGTTGACCTGGTGGAAAAGTATCAATGATTCGATCAATAGTCTGCGCTGCATTATTTGTGTGAAGTGTTGAAAGCACCAAGTGTCCAGTCTCCGCTGCGGTGACCGCTGCCGCCATAGTTTCAGGTCCTCGCATTTCCCCTACCAAAAGCACATTCACGTCTTGTCTAAACGCAGATTGCAATCCACTTGCGAAAGATTCTGTATCAAGTCCAACCTCTCTTTGGTCGATGATTGATTTTTTTTGTTCGTAAATATATTCGATCGGGTCCTCAATCGTAATGATATGAGCGGCTCGTTCCTGATTGATAAGCTCAATCATAGCAGCCAAGGTAGTAGTCTTTCCCATTCCTACCGGTCCTACAATCAAAAAGAATCCTTGCTCCTTGCGTGCAAAGTTTTCCAAAATTGATGGAAGTGCAAGTTCGGCGATTGACTTGATATTTTTTGGAATAAGACGAAGTACGATACTGTAAAATCCCTTTTGGACAAATGCGTTACCGCGAAATCGCCCTTTCACTCCGTAATCATGCGCAAAGTCCATTTCCTTTGTTTCAAGAAATTTTTTCATTCCCTTCTCGGTCAACATCAGTTTTAACATACCTTCGATGTCTGCATGTGTAAGGAGTCCATTTTTTGCAAGTGGAATAAGTTGCCCTGCAATACGAAGAGTCGGATGGCGCCCCTCTGACAAATGCAAATCGGAGGCGCCATCCTGAACCACTGTATCGAGCAAGCCATTTAGTAATTCTTGATAATTCATATTATTTTTGTGCAGGTTGTGGCGAGACTTTTAATACTCGGAGCACCTCTCCGACTACCTCGGCAGGAATTGTAGTCGCCTTAACGATATATCCGTTGATTCCCAAATCTTTTGCTTTTTCAATATCAGATGACTGTCCGTTGTTGCTCAGGATAATAATCACAGATGTTTTTGCCAAACTTTCTTTTCGAATATTTTGTAGAGATTCAAGTCCATCCATAACAGGCATAACGATATCAAGAATAATTGCATCCGGCGCCAATCCACTTCGTAGATGCTCTAGGGCTTCAAGACCATTTGAAGCAGTAGTCACGTCGAATTGCTCTTTCTTGAATTTGATCGAATACATATTCAACAAAAACTTATCATCGTCGACAATTAGTATTTTGTATGGTTTTCCTAGTTCTTTGTTCATATGTTTTTATTATAGCAGATTTATAAGTCGCTGACTTCTTCGAAGGGGATAATTTTATCCAGCGCCTTAATCATGGCGTCTTCTTTCATAGTGAGCATTCCTTTTGATCTCAAATATTTATTGATGGCCAATTCTGTTGGTTCTTTCAAGATGATAGCCTCCAGTTGCCTGTCCATTTTTGTACACTTCGGTAACTGCCATTCGCCCTTTTGTTCCCTTAGGGCAATCCGGAGTGGGCTTTCGGCGGTAGACTTCCTGTTTTGCAGGGATTTTAGACCTGAACTCTGCGGGTAAGTCCTTGAATTGAGCATCGATCATTGCCTTGAAACTGCCATCAATTGGCACCACCTCTACCGCAGGTTCGTACGCCTTACCGACAAGTCGTTGCGCCATTCCTAATATAAGGGTCGGCGCAATAAGATACGGGTCGATTCCCATATCTACCAATCGTGGGACAATACCTACAGAGCTGTTGGTGTGAATTGTCGAAAGCACAAGGTGACCAGTCAAAGCAGCCTGGATCGCAAGCTGGGCGGTCTCTTTGTCTCGGATCTCCCCCACCATGATTACGTCTGGGTCCTGGCGCAAAGTTGTTCGAAGCCCAGTTGCGAAGGTGTACCCGATTTCCGGATGAACTTGGGACTGGTTCATCCCTGAAATGTTGTATTCGATCGGGTCCTCGAGTGAAAGCACGTTCTGTTCGTCACGATCAATTTCATTCAACATAGAATACAATGTGGTACTTTTTCCAGAACCAGTTGGACCAGAGATAAGGACTAGGCCGTACGGGCGATTGATAGCATCTATAATCAAATCGTAATTTTCTTTTGTAAAGCCGATTTCTGAAAGTTTTGCTACCCCACGCTGTTGATCCAGGATTCTCATCACCACTTTTTCACCATAATAAGTCGGGAAAGTAGAAACACGAAAATCGATTTTTCTTTCATCAATGCGTGCGGAAAATCGTCCGTCTTGAGGTTTTCGTCTCTCGTCCAGTTTCATGTTACATAAAATCTTGATACGAGACACGACGGCTTCTTTTACTTTTACAGGTAATACCAAGCTCGTATTCATAATACCGTCCACTCGGAAACGCACACGGATACTATCAGCCAAAGGTTCAATGTGAATATCTGAGGCTTCCCCTTCGATGGCGTAGCGCAAGATTGTGGCTACGATTTTTGTTACAGGTGCGTCTTCTATAATATTAATATCTTTTGGATTACCCGCCTTTTCTTCGCGGTTAACATCAAGATTTTCAATTTTAAAAGTAGTATCCAAATCCCCCAAGGCTTTGGAAACCTCTCCGGATAACCCACGATATGAATCCAGCACTTTTGCAAAATCTCCTTCTGAAACAAGAAAGATTTTGTATGGCATGCCATTTTTCTGCGAGATAAAGTTCAGTGCGTCCCGCGCCTCTATATTATCTGGATCAACAAAACCAACATCCAAAGTGTTGTCTTTTACTCCGAGCGGAATAATTTTGTAATGCGAGGCTGACTCTTCTGGAATATACTTTAAAATATCATACGAAATTTCTTTTTCACCTATAGTTCTGCTTGGGATTTCTAAAAACTCTCCTTTGGCTTTTAAGATAGTTTCTTCATTAATACCGCGTTGTCTCAAAATCTGTTCAATAGACGCATCACCACTTTGGGCTTCTTCTACAATGTAGCCAACATCATCCTTTGTAATTATTTTGTCGCGAGCAAGTATGTCGAGAAAACTCATGTGTTTATTATACGATATTATTTTCTTACGAGCCAGTAAATTTATAAAAACTATCTACGAGTTGATGTCGAGACAATTTGGAAACCTGTAGAAGTAGGAGCCGCAGTATTTGAAAAACCGCCATCACCTGTCTCTATCGGCGCAAATGGATTCTGTCTTCCTTTTTCTTCTGGGGGAATATTAGTATTAGAAGCATGCAAAATCTTGTATGCATCATCCGAGAAAATGTCGAAGTTAAATGAAATGGCCCGAAGCGCGATTAATTGCCTAACATATTGATCATTCTGATTTATTTCTTTTGAGGAAGTAGCCGATTTGCTACTGAAGCCTGACTTTGAAACTTCCTGCAAATTGCTGGTTGTGTCTTTATCCGATACGAAAAAATAGCTGTAAGCAAAAAAACCAGCTGCTAGGATTAAGACGACTACGATAATTGTTTTTATTTTTGACATCATTTTATTTTAACCAATAGGTCTGAATAGTAATGTTATAAGTATATCGACCATCTTTTGTTGAAGTAAAAGACAAACCAATTATATCCACCAGACGAACGTAAGTCTCTAGGTCCTGAATAAAGGCAAGGAACTGATCGTACGTTCCTGTAATATTAAAGCTCATTGAGAGTGAGCCGTATTTTGATGAATCTACTCCCTTGACCGAACCTTTGGCCGATGTCGCCTGATTTATCTGAGGATTCTTGATATCCCCCATTCCATTTTTCTTTGAAACATTATTAATCTCTATGATCAAGCCGACATTTTCAACACTGTCAGGAAGCATCTTTGACAACTTTGAGGTGTCTGCTGCTGAAATTTTCTTCCACATCACTGTTAACTTTTCACGTTGCTCGTTCAAGGCACGGGCATTCTCCTTGGCTTTCTCGATTTGATCAGCAGTCGCTTTTTTTGCCAAAGCTTCACGATAATGACCATCGGTATATCCAAAAAATATTCCGATTGCTGCTCCTACTAATAATAATGGAATTAATATTTTCATGATTCTATAAAGTTTAGATTAGTGGACGGGGTTGTAGATTGAGGTGGAGTTGCTGGGTTATTTCGCAATGTTGCATTTGCATATTCATCCAATTCGCCAGACTTTTTCAAATCTTGAACAAGTCTATAGTAAGAGACCACAGCAGGGTCAATGGATGATGACAAATTAAAGCTCACGTTACCTAAAGAGTCTACATTTAAATCTCCCAAGATTGGGCTTTTAAATGCATTTCGGTACTTCATAGTGGGGTCAGTGAGCGCGCGAGCTTGGAGGGCCACCATTTCATAGCTTAGGGTTTGTCCACTCATAGTCAGAGAGATCTTGTCTCCACCCGCATTTAAATATGTAAAGTTATTGAAGCGAACATTTTTTAGGGTCACATCAGAGAGAATATTGAAAAGATTAGAAATTGCGACGTGTTTCTTTAGGATTTCATACGAAGCATTGATTCGATCGTTGAGACGGCTATATTCCTGTACAAGTTTTGGATCAAAGATATTTTTATTATCGCTAAGTTCTTCATTTCCCTTCTTGATATCTTGATCAATAATTTGATTGTAGAAAAATACACCAGCTGCGGCAGAGATACTTGCCATAAAGATAATAAAGGATATTAAAAATAAAAAACCTGCTCCGGAAGAGCGTCTTCCGGGAGAAGAATCCGTGACCGGAGCTTTTGGTATAAAAGATGTCTGGAATTTTGTTTCCATAAACTTGTTTTATTATACCACCGCCCTATTAAAAACAATAGCACAAAGACAACGGTGGGATGTGTATAAATAATTTAGCTTAATTCCTGAAGTTTTCGAAGCGCGACTCCGATTGCAACCGAGAACTCAGAGCCAATAGAAGTCAGTACTTCATCCATGAATGCTGGTGTTTCAACTTTTGCAAAAGGTAATCCCAAGACCACCTCTGTTTGGAAGTTTGCCTTAGCCATTTCAAGTACCCCCTTCATATTAGATCCCCCGCCTGTAAGGATGACTTTGCTGATGACTTTGTTATATTTTCTCTGGTAATTTAAAACAGTGCTGTTTGCTTCGGAAAAAATATAGTCTAGAGTCAGAGAAATCGCATCATAGATATTTTTTTCATTTGGAACTTGACCTGTGCCAAGGTTTCTTTTTATATGTTCTGCTTGATCGAACGTAACACCCAAACTGCGTGAAATTGTCGTGCTAATTTCTTGAGACCCGCGATTGATGACGTGTGAATAGCGAATGACCCCTCGTTCAAGAATGTAAATTTTTGTAGACGATGCGCCAAAGTCGAAAATTAGGACAGGTTGAGTTTCGCCTGAAAGAAGTGCTCGAGTCGAACTAAACATTTCAATTTCAAAAAAAGAGTCCTGGAGATTTGCCTCCCTCACTACGGTGGTATAGCTGTTTAAAACGTCATTATGTATGGAGACCACCAGCACTTCGGTTTTTTTAGTCTGTGCGTCTTGAATACGTTTTGACTCGTCGTCGTTTTCTACAAAATCGAGAGAGCTGTCATGTTCACTTGGGACTATCCACCAGTCGAGACTGACTTCGCTGATTGGAACGGGAATATATTTTCGAGCCTCTATAGGGATCATTTCTTGAAGCTTTTTTTCGCCAAGGGCCGGGAGTTCGATAAGAGACACCAAGCTCGAACGGAAAGGAATTGAAAGTCCACCAATAAGACTTGTGACATTTGATTCTTTTATAAGGTCTTTCAAAGCTTCACCGATTTTCTCTGGGGATAGAGCGGTTACTTGACCAATAGACAAATTCGCATAAGGACCTAAGGCCAAAGCACCGTAAGTCTCGAGGATTGCGCGTCCATGTTGTTTTTTAATTTGAATTATCTTGAGTGAAGAAGAGCCGACATCAATGCCGATGACGCTACCTGGAGATGATTTGAAAAGATTTTTAAAAAAATTTGCCATGAAGAGCGTAGAATTTGGATCTCTATCATTATATACTATGGTTATGCGAATTAAAAACATTATAAGGGCAATATATGGATTTTTCCTCACCCTTGTATATGAAGAATCCCGAAGCAAGATACCAACAACGAAGCTTGATAGCCGCACAATCCCCCCTTTGAATAAGGGTAATCATACCGAAAGGGTTGTTTGCAAAGCCACTTTAAACGACACTGCGATTTTGTCTTACAGTATCCCAGAGGTTCATTCATCTATATATTGGTTCAAATATAAAAGGGATAAGTACACAATTAAATTTTTAAGTGGAATTCTTTTGGATGAAATTTTAGCATTGATCTCCGACAAGCTGGATGGTCGACACAATATAACTGAGTGGATTGTTACATTTGCTCCATCAACCACCTTCCATCGTGGTGATAAAAAATGGGATCATAATCAGGACCTTTTTCAAGAGATGAAGAAAAATTCATCTTTCTCTTTTCAAAAGATTTTTGGGGTTCTAGATAAAGAAGTTAAATCAAACAAAAAGTTAAGCCGAGAAGAGCGTCAAAATATTAGTGCAAATAAGTTTACTCTTTTGCCCACAGCAAAAATATCACCCAATTCTGGATTGATTATTTTTGATGATGTAACGACCACGGGCAGTACTCTAAAAAGTCTTGAAAATTTAGCGAAAAAATTGGAACCTAAAATTATTTTAACTGTTGCAATCGCACATTAGTAATCTGTGTACATCATCGCCTCTTCAATACTTGCGGGGCCTTGACCTCTTGGATTGTAATCTTTAAGAGCGGACATTACTCCGACACAAATAGCGATTGTGATGAGGCCCAAAATTAACCAAATTTTGACAGTCTTTCTGCCTTCATCAAGACTACCGACATGATGAGCCTTTATTGCCTGGAGTTTCTTGAACATTGAATATAGAACTACAAAAGCAAAAGACTTCCACAACACTACAATAAGAGCTGCTACAACCATTACAACTAGCGCAATCACTAGAGCAGAGATAATTGAAAGATTTCCTAAGTATGTAGCATAGAGTAGCAACCCGAGACCCCACATTATCAATCTAAACAATAAGCTAAATACCAGACCTATCCCAAGAATCACGAGAAGGTTTACGAAAACAACTGTTCCATAACCCTTTACATATTGTCTGGACACAACCAAAGCGCCTATTCCCTTTTTACCTTCGATGACATTTGTAAAAATCACATTACAATAAAAAGTACGAGGAAGAGTGCTGGAATAAAAAGTAAGATATACCCACCGACTACAATGATTCCAAAGAGAACAACTACGGAAAAGAGGGCCGTTATACTTTTAAATGATATCCCGTGCCATGCATGACGAATGCTCATTTTTGAATCAGATTCGAGGACTTTGATTGAAGAAATTGTTGATCTGAGTGAAAAATAAATAATTCCGACAAGTGTGATAATTCCACAGATTGCAGCTAGAGCCGAGACATAGCCAGGAGCAAAATGAAAGACCGAGGCGGCACTGATGAGCAAGTCTGAATCTCCGGCAAGCTTCATGACTATATATATAGTAGAGATGAAAATAGCGTAGGCTGCCACAATAAAAATTATAGGGATCAAAGAGAGCGCATACAAAGTCCCCCACTTTTGCTTGAAGATACCCCAAGCATGCTTGAATATGGAAGGAAAGAGCAATTGGTTATTTATCTGGGCCGTGTGCTCCAAATTTTCTGTAGAATTCATTTTGTTTTAATTTATTTTTAAGTTTTTTTAATGTCTCTAGATTATACCAAAATCGCATTTTTAAGGGAAATATGCTATCGTTTTGCCATTGGAGACGTGTCAGAGTGGTCGAATGTGCCTCTTTGCTAAAGAGGTAAGGTCCATCAAAAGGCCTTCGAGGGTTCGAATCCCTCCGTCTCCGCATATGATCCGTACCCCATAAAGTGGACACTTCCCACATTTGCGAATATTCACAACTTCTTCATAAAATCTTCATCTACCCCTGCTATTCTACCAATGTGTCTAGAACAATTATCAAAACCATATTCTTGATATAATAAAAACATGGAATCAGCAAAAATTGCCCTATTTGAAGGTAAAAAGATTAGAAAAGTTATTCACAATGACGAGTGGTGGTTTTCGGTTGTGGATATTGTTGAAGCTCTCACAGGCACTGTTAATTCTCGTGATTATTGGTTTAAGATGAAAATACGAGTTAAAGAAGAGGGAAAAATTGAACTGTCGACAATTTGTCGACAGTTCAATTTGATTGCCCAAGACGGCAAACTTCGAGAAACCGACTGTGCCAACACAGAAGGGGTCTTTCGGATAATTCAATCAATTCCCTCTCCCAAAGCAGAGCCATTCAAAAGATGGCTCGCCAAGGTTGGTTATGAGCGTGTACGAGAAATAGAAAATCCGGAATTAGCACAGGAAAGAATGAAGCAAGTATATAAAAAGAAAGGCTACTCAAAAGACTGGATAGACAAAAGACTTCGAGGAATTGCGATCAGGCAAAATTTGACAGATGAGTGGGATGAAAGAGGTATGACTACAGAAAAAGATTACGCAATATTAACTGCAGAAATTTCCGTTGCTACTTTTGGAATGACCCCTAGCGAATACAAAGAATTAAAGAGTCTGAAAAAAGAAAATTTGCGAGATCACATGACGGATTTAGAGTTAATTTTCACTATGCTTGGTGAAAAAGTCACAACTGAAATTTCTAAAAATGAAAAACCAGAAGATTTAGAAGGTAATAAAAAAGTCGCAAAGAGGGGCGGGCGTGTCGCAGGTAATGCTAGAAAAAATACAGAAAAAGAATTGGGTAAAAGTATTATTTCTGAAGAAAACTATATCGACAAACCTCAGGATAAAACTTTATTAAAATAATCAATGCCCAACCTTCCCACTTTAAAAAAAGAACTTCACTCCGTCGCAAACCCAAAACGTGCATTGGGTTCGTCCAAATACTTCAAAACCGGCCCTGGTGAATATGGCGAGGGGGATATTTTTATTGGAATTAAAGTGCCAGATCAAAGAAGAATCTGTAAAAATTATACGAACCTCAGTCTAAAAGATTTATCATCCCTCCTCCACTCCCCCGAACATGAATTTCGAACTTGTGCCCTATTCATCCTGGTAGAAAAGTTTCAGAAAACAAAGTCAAAACAGATTTTTGACTTTTATTTGAAAAATACAAAACGGATCAACAATTGGGACCTTGTCGACATCAGCGCACACCATATCGTCGGCGAATATCTTGACCAAAATAAAGACAAAATGAAAATTCTCACAAAACTGGCAAAATCAAAATCACTGTGGGAAAGGAGGATATCGATGATTGCTACCTTTGCATACATGAATAAGGGCAGATCAAAAGAAGCTGTTGAAATCGCAGAAATCCTAATCAACGACTCACATGACTTAATTCAAAAAGCTGTCGGTTGGATGCTACGGGAAATGAGTAAAAAAGTTTCAGAAAAAGAACTCTTTAGATTCCTAAATAAGCAAGCAAAAACCATGCCGAGGACAGCACTACGCTATGCGATCGAGAGACTTTCACCAGAAAAGAAGGCCCATTATATGAACCTAAAAAATAAATAACTCTAAGTTACCGAATCTTTACAGAAAAATCAGGATCATCTGCGTATTTTAAAGCTTTATTATTGATAAAATACTTCGCACGTGCCTCTTCAAAAGGAAGGTCGGTATCGATGAGTCCGTATTCATAAGCGAGCTTGTCGGAATTGGCAGGCAAAAGTATCTGAAGATTAAAAGCAGGTAATCGATTTGGTGTAACATCATTAACATGCCGAACGATATTTGTGGTACAAGTGTTTGTAACAGAATTATAAAATTCTGGATTATCTTTTAACGAATTCGTACGATTTATCATGTCCAAAAACAAAGCCGTAGTTTTTTCTTTTGTCGTCTTTGCAGGATATAAATACACAAGATCTTTTCTGTAATTTGTTCGAAGTTTAATCACATCTCTTTCATCTGCAATAACGTACATTAGTTCATATTTATTAAACAACCCCTTTACTGGGTGGAAGGACTCCCCTTTTTCTTTTCGAATCTCTACAGAAATAGAAACGAACTGATTATCCTCAAATTCAAAACTGAGAAAAGTATGCGCAGAACCAGGTATTCCTGAAAACGGTTCAACAACATACCAAGCCCTTTTGATCTTGTTCAGGTCAAAGACTTTGTCGTAATAGCTTGGAATGTAACTTGTAGTCGAAGCGTACGAAAAATTTCTAATGTTATAAATCGATACAAGATTATTATTAATTTCCGCATAAGGTAGAACAACTTGATCATCATTCCAATTACGATCGTTTGAAGCTTTGGTTGATAAATGGACTATTATAAATACACAGGTGATTAGTAAAATAAGAACAAGAAGGATGTATCCTATTCTCTTCAAGCATTTAAAAGCAGTTTTCATACTCCAAGTATACCAAGTCGACAGTATTATTCTAAATTAATTGCACTTTATCAAAACCAATTTTTCAGCTACTATACATCCACGGAGAAATGGATGAGTGGTTTAAATCAGCGGTTTACTAAACCGCCGACGGGTAATTCCGTCCGTGAGTTCGAATCTCACTTTCTCCGCCAACACGAGTTAGTTCGACTGTCAAGAGTATGTCGAGCGCTCGATATACGTCAACTAATATATACTTCATATTGAAATTCAATATCGAAGAATATACAAATGATTGACTATACAAAATACATATCGGGAAAGAAAGAATCCATTGATATGACCAAGTTATTGCTTGATCCTGTTATTTTCAATTCCCTGATTGATGACATGCGCAAGCCTTTCCTGAATAAAAAGATCGATAAAGTCGTGGCGATTGACGCGATGGGCTTTGTATTTGGATCAAGAATCGCAGAAAAACTAGGTATAGGGTTAGTGCTTATACGAAAAGACGGGAAAATAGGAATTGAAACAAAATCTATTTCCTTTACAGATTACTCGAAAACAGAGAAGTCTCTCGAGATAGCCACCATTGCTCTAAAAGGAGGAGAGAAAATACTTCTGGTAGATGACTGGGCAGAGACTGGAACCCAGCTTAAGACCGCAATAAAACTCATTGAATTCTGGAAGGTACCCCTTTCGTCATACACTCATTCTATGAGTCTAAGTATACTAAGCACTCTCTAAAGCAGCAAATTGTCTTGGTGCCATAGTGAGTGATGTGTGAATACGTTTGGTGTTGTAGTAATAGATGGTTAGATATATCTCTGCAACCAATTCACCTAATGTATCGAATCGGTTTGGGTCACCTAAATCAATCTTGAAACCTTTGTAGAAAGACTCCTGGTATCCATTCTCCCATGGACACCCTGCTCGTGACATGGATTGTTGAATACCAACTGTTTGAACTAGAGATGAGTAGTCCCGTGAGGCATACTCACTACCTTGATCCGAATGAGTGATTCTTGGTGGTGGTCTGTGGTGAATGGCACTGACTAGGGCATTCATCACCAACTGTGCACCATGTGTTGTCATGATGGACAATCCCACCACCTCTTTTGAATACACATCAAGGACTGTAGCCACGTACAGCCAATATCCTCGATATTTGAGATACGTGAAATCACTGGCCCAGATGTCACCAATACCACATGGTATTTCATGTATGAGGAGGTTCGGAAACAAACTGTCTTTGGGCTTCAAGACAAAGGTTTTCTTGGTAGTCCTCCTGTATGGTTTGATGCCAAAGATGTGCATGACGCGGAGGATGCGTTTCTTGTTCAATTTCAGATGTATTGCTAACCTCTTGTGTCCATATGCTGGATGGTCATGTAACGCTTCCTCAATCAATTGTTTGGTCTGCCAATCCTTGATGATTTGTTTAGGTTGGTAATACAGGGTACTTCTGGCACAGCCAGTTTCTTTGGCCAAGGCAGATTTGTTTTGTCTCATCAAGAGCCCCTTTTTTCCTCACTGGAGAGTTTGAGGGTAAGTTCACCGATTAATTCTTTGAGAAGACTGTTCTCCTTCTTTAATTTGTTGTGCTCGATGATACTGACTCCATTTCTAGCTGTGGTGCCTAACCATCCGTAGATGGAGGCAGTGCTGATGCCATGTTCCTTGGCGGCATCAGCTACGCTGACCCCGTCATTCTTAATTCGATTAATGATTTACTCCTTGATTTCAGGAGCAACGCGATATGCTTTCTTTGCCATATGTATATTCTAAATTATTAATTGCTAATTTAGAATGAGTGTCCGATGATTGGGGTACCTTCCAACCCATCTACCTACCCTTTATCACTATCACTTGGAGTCCGAGGATTTGGATCTCTAATATTAAATGTTGGACTTATACCTCCAGTATCATTCTGTCCCCCTACCTGAATTCTATAGTTGGGCCCTGGCCATATTACAGAATCCTGAGGTGCCGGTATCGTAAACGTGAAAGATTTTGTTGAAACATAAGCAGTGCCGAGGGTTAAATTGACAGTCCCATACGGACCACCAATCAACCTAACCGTGTAATAAATCTGATTAAGATCTGACCCTGTCCATGTAAGAGTATAAGTTCTACCAGCATCTAAAGTGGCACCCTCAGTTGGATAGGTCACTCTAAATGGTTCCTGGTTGCTAAGGGTAAAATTGTGCAAGTTACTGCGAGAACTTCCGTTTAAAACATTCAACTGATAAACACCCGGGGTGATATTTGATGTAACCCGCGCATCCATAACAAAAGAAAGCTGCGTATTCCCATTTGAAGACTGCGTGTTTGTAACTGAAGCTATTAAATTACTGTTTTTGGACAACTGAACAATTGAGCCAGAATTAAGATTAGTTCCGTATAAAATGATTGTCTCTCCGCCTGAAGCATAGTATTGATTAATAGAATTAATTACAGGGCTCGCAGACGTTTTAACAGTAATATTCACTTGATAAGGACTACTTGTCACACCAGATGCATTTGTAACCGTAACACTGACTGCAGCTGCTTGCGTTCGAGACGGTACAGTAAAT
>JAYSWB010000004.1:0-8045 GCA_043718245.1 bacterium | reverse complement strand
TAAATGTGAACAAGTGAATGTTGTGAGCTTTCTAGCGGTCCTTCTTTTCATAATCTCCCTTTAGAACCCAAGCAAGATAATTGAGTTCTGTCGCCAAGCGGTTTACAAAAGACATATCGAAGTCCACAAATCATTGACTTTAATAGCATATTATGCTATTATAAATAAGAACAACGAAAGGAAAAATCTGAAAATTCTCACACTACTGATCACTCTCGCCCTTTACAACATCGTCAACGCATCGCCTGGGAGCAATCCCGCGCTTAGCGTTTATTCACTCCACCCCAGTTGCAAAAGCAAGAAGCGTCACCAACTCCGGTGATCTATCCTGCCAAAGACACACCTCAACCTTCACACCCAAAATGACGCTTAATAGCTCAATCTACCTCGCCAGCTTGGTTCCATTCATCGCCTTCTTTCTTCTCATGATCTTCTTGCCCAAGAAGCTTGATGAAGGAATCCAATGGATTTTGTTCGGAAGCCAATATCCAAGGAAGCTTTCGCGCATCTTTCTCGGTCTCATTTGTCTCTTGATGAGCATGACAATCATCCTGGGGCTTATGATGCTCAGTCTTATCGGAGTGAATGACGCATTGGAACCCTCCGTGTCGAGCCAGGCGAGAATCCTGATCTGCATTGTAGCGCCGGTATTCTTCATTCTTCTTTCACTGATCGAGTACGGACTCGCTTTTCGGCCGAAAAAGAAGTAGTTGCATATTCAGAGTTCACAGCTCTCACAAGTTAAGGTCACCATGACTTCACAACTTGTGGGGGCTTTAATTTTTATTTACTTTTAATATCTCTTTTAAATACGCTAGTTCGCTAACCACTCGGTTCACAAATCCCACATCGAAGTCCACCCGTAATATTTCCCCATCATACCCGTCATAACCCCAGCGAGTGTCAGTATTTCAAAGTACAGAGTTTAGGGCTACAATCCCTGACCCTTGACATTTCTAAAATACTACATATAATACTAAAGCTATGACAAAAAAGCGAAACAAACTTAATACCGGAAACAACGACCGAAAAGGATCTGCTTTTTTTGCCGTATCTCCACATACCTCTGTGATCATCACGGAGAAATTGCGCTGTGTTCAAAGAATTTAAAACCATAACAGGTCTTTAAATCATTAAAACACCGCGCAAAGCGGTGTTTTTTGTTCTTTATAGAACTTTACAATTCAATACAAATCAACCACCACAACAGAAAGGAATCGGTAAATCATGAAATCGGAAAATAACTCGAAAAAAGAAGGGACTAATCCGCTCTTCTTCCTCTTTAAACAGGTTTGGAACTACTCGGATGAAAATAGGAAAAATGTAGTTTTCGTTTGGGTGATCTTTGTCATCGCGGAAACTTTCAACATCCTTGTTCATCCGCAGATTTGGGCCAAAATCATGAATGTCGTTCAGAATGAAGGTGTGACGAGTGAAAACATTCGCATGCTTCTCACTCTTCTGCTCACAACCATGGGAGCCACAGCAGTCTTCTGGTTTATCCATGCTCCTGCAAGGGTCATGGAAACCATGAATGCATTCAAAGTCAGGCTTGCGTATCGAAAACACCTCCTTCGAGGTGTCATGACGCTTCCTTTGGAGTGGCATTCAGGCCAGCATTCAGGAGAGATTATCGACAAAATTGAGAAGGGCATCCAAGCCTTGTATCAGTTCACGAAATACTCTTTTGAAATCATCTATGCAATTGTGAGGTTCTTTGGGAGCTTCATCATGCTGGCTTACTTGTTCCCACCCTCCGCGGCTGTCGTCTTTGTGATGATGGTCCTAACGTTTTGGGTCGTCACACGCTTCGACAAAATACTGATAGGTCAATACCGTGAGTTGAATCGAAATGAAAATAAGATCTCAGCAAGTGTTGTCGATTCAATCGGCAACATCGTCACTGTGATCGTTCTTCGCGTCGAAAAATTAATCTTTAACGCGATTATCAGTAAGACAGAAAGGCCCTACGAGTTGTTCAAGAAAAACAGCAGGATGAACGAGATCAAGTGGTTTATCACTTCAATGTGTTGCTCGGCGACGGTTGTTATTGTTCTCGGCACATATTTTCTTCAGCACATTGGTGCCAGAGGAGGGGTTTTGTTTGGCGAAGTATTCTTGCTTTACAGGTATCTCGGCAACATTGGTGATATCCTTAACAGATTCACCAACCTGTACAGCGATACGGTACAACGCAGAGCAAACGTGGCAAATGCAGAGGAACTTTCCGCGGACTTCCGCGATGAGAGCTTTGCAAACCATGTCCTGCCTGACAAGTGGCAAAACCTGAGCATCGAAGGGTTATCTTTCTCCTACGAAAACGAGGGAGAACCTAGACTTCATCTGGACAATGTCTCATTGCAAATCAGGCGCGGCGAGAAAATTGCTGTCGTCGGAGAAAGTGGTAGCGGTAAAACCACACTTCTAAAAATCATGCGTTATCTTTACCATCCATCGGAGTTAAAACTCTCGGTAGATGGTAAAGAAATCTCGCAAGGTTTTGATGGGATTGCCAGAGCCATCACTCTTGTTCCACAAGAGGCTGAGATATTCGCGACAACCGTTCGCGAAAACATCACCCTCGGAGCAGATTATTCCGACGATGTGATAATGCGTTACGTCGAAATGGCAGGGTTGACCGAGGTGATCGCAAGGTTACCAAAAGGGTTGGACTCCGTAATGAATGAAAAAGGAGTGAGCCTCAGTGGAGGCGAAAAACAGCGTCTTGCTCTGGCCCGCGGGTTTCTTGCCTGTGCTGGCGATGATAAAAGCATCCTGCTCTTTGATGAGCCGACCAGTAGTCTCGATGTTAAAATCGAGAGGGAAGTTTACCGTAAGATCTTCGAGGGGTTTAATGGAAAGACCATGATCTCTTCGATTCACAAATTGCACCTCCTGCTGCTTTTCGACAGGATTTGTATGTTTGCAAACGGACAGATCATTGCGAGTGGAACATTTGAGGAATTGTCAGCAACTTGTCCCGAGTTTCGGGAGCTTTGCAAGCAGTACACTCAGTGATCCAAATGTGGTGATCGGTGTTGAATAGTCAAAAGTAAATCAAAACCCCGCAACGCGAAAGCGTTGCGGGGTTTTTTCATTTTAAGTAATGATGATAAGATATCTAGATGAATAATCAATCATCTTTAACAAGAACTTTTATTACCATTGCAGTATTAATAATCGCTGTAATTACCGTTTATTTTTCGCTTAATAAAAAAATAAATATTTCACCTTCCGTTGTAAACGAGATCGGGACAAGCACTTCCGCACTGCCAAATGAGAGTATTTCAACAAGTAGCAAGCCTGTTATTACAAAATTAGATTTACCGCAGGTTTTGAATGTGGATCAAAAAGGCACGTGGGTAATTTATGCCAGCAGTACAGATGGTGGTGAATTAACCTACAGTGTCACATGGGGAGATGAAATTTCTTCAAATGATCCTATCATCACAAAAAACTTTACTTTTACACATTCGTATTCTTACCCAGGGGCTTATAATCCAGTCTTTACTATTTATGGATCAAATGGAGAAAGTGTCTATGCTAGCGTCGGAGCCAGAGTCATTGGGGAAACTACTAAGGCTCCAATTATCTATTCTTTATCGCCAAGTTCTGCCACAGTGGGCACCCTTATTGCAATAAATGGGGCTGGATTTACTTTACCAAAATCGGTTCCAAATGGAGCAGGTGCAGTGCCTTCAAATGAAGTGTTATTCGACAATGTCAGCTTGGATAGCGTAACCATGAACGGAGTTAATAATTTATATTTCCTTATTCCTGATACAGCGAAAGAAGGAAAACACCTCATTGTTGTAAAAAATCAGAATGGACGCAGCAACTCGGTAATGCTGGAGGTGACAAAGTAGGTCTTTACTGATAGTGTGTAGGCTCAATTTATAAAATAGATAAAAAATTATGAAAAAGATTATTAAGTTCGTAGTGGCAACACAGATTATTGCATTCGGTTTATTTCCTATTCAGAATGCTTTGGCGAGAAATGCTTCAAATTTAGGTTCAATTAGTATTGATTCACAATCGGGAATTTTGACATCGGGCACGGCTGGGAGCGGTACTTACACAGTAACTGTTAATAGAACAGGTAATGGAAATCTAGATACTGCTCTTAGTATCACAACAGCACTACCAACTGGCGTGACAGCATCCTTTGTTCCGGCAACTGTATCGTTTACTGGAAATACTCCAGAATCAAAAACTTCTACTCTTACTCTAACAACAACATCGGGCAGTCCAGAAGGTGTGACAAACTTTACAGTCCAAGGTATGGATACAGGTAATGAAGGTGCCACACAAACAACTTCTGGAACTCTCACAATCGGAGCTCCTGTAATCACACAATTTACTCTTACCTATACTGCCGGAACAAACGGAACCCTTTCTGGTAGCACGACCCAAACCGTCAATCAGGGTGCTAATGGAACAGCAGTAACTGCAGTTGCCAATCCTGGTTTTAACTTTACATCATGGAGCGACGCGACTACGACTAATCCAAGAACAGACTCAAATGTTCAGTCTAATTTAAACATCTCAGCAAGCTTTACAGCAATCGTGTCTACTACAACGGCAACTACCACCACTGCAACTGGTTCTCTAATCGTAAACAAAGTCGTTGTCGGTGGAACAGCTACTACTTCAAGCTTCGCACTATTTGTTAATGGATTTTCTGTAACTTCTGGTTTAGCCACAACTACAAGTGAAGGTGTGCACGTAGTTAGTGAGAGAAACCTGCGAAGTTATTCCCAATCTTTCGGTGGGGCATGCGATAGTTTTGGAAACGTAACAGTTTCTTCAACTACACCTGCAATTTGCACAATCACTAATACGTACGTCGCGAATGAAGAAAAACCAAATGAAGAAGTGCCACCTACTCCACCTCAGAGTAACAGTGGAGGTCAAACTCAAAATAATACTGCAGGTCAGCAAACTGGTGGTGGAAACATAATTCCAACTACACAGGGTTCAGTATTAGGTGCATCAACTGACACTAGCGGATCAGCTTGTTCTGTTGGAATAGGTACATATATGAGACGAGGTCAAAGGAATAATATGGAACAGGTAGTTAGACTGCAAATCTTCCTTAATTCTCAAAATTTAGGCGTTACGATACCAGTAACAGGTATATTTGACTCTAATACTGAAAGCGCAGTCAAACTATTCCAGACAAAACATGCTTCAGAGATTCTTACGCCATGGGGGATAAATGCTTCTACAGGTTATGTTTACAAAACAACTTTGAGATGGATCAATCACTTGTTGTGTACAACAGCCCCATTACCACCAGTTTCTCTTTAAAAAAGTCTAAACAAAAGACCTCGAAAGGGGTCTTTTGTTTTTAGGAAAAATGTGGCACAATGAAAGTATGAAATGGCTTAAAAAAATGTTTTTCCCACACGAGGAAAATAATCACCACCCTCATTTTTGGAAGAAAAATTCCATTGCTCTAGTTCTTGCTTTTGTCTTGCTACTTGAGGTTGGAATTTTTGCCCAGTCATTTTTAAACTTTCAAAAAGGATCTTATTTAGCTGCAATTTTGCCTGCGATTTTGGAGTCAATGACAAATGATCAGCGTATACAAAATAACGCCTCTCCATTGTCGGAAAATGCACTTTTAAAGCTTGCAGCCGAGGAAAAAGCAAAAGACATGGCAACTAGGGGGTATTTCGCACATAACTCTCCCGAAGGCTACCTGCCGTGGTATTGGCTTGATAAAGTCGGATATCGATACCAGCATGCAGGGGAAAACCTGGCGGTTAATTTTACTGATTCTAAAGATGTGGTTGACGCTTGGATGCGTTCTCCTACACATCGTGAAAATATTGTAAAACGGATTTATACTGAAACAGGAATCGGCATGGCAACTGGAGTCTATGAGGGACGTCCCGCAATATATGTCGCCCAATTTTTTGGTACGCCAAAATCTGTCAGAACAAGTATTGAAATTGTTCCAAAGAAAGCTCCGATTATAAAAGTAAACGCGCCAAAACCTGTTACCACAGTATTATCTGGGACTACGACCATGGTTGCAGGTGCAGAGACGGACACTTCAAATATTCAAAGCGCATCACCTCTAAAGGTTCTCGAGACTTCACCCCGTTTTGCAGGAGGGATTGTGCTTATTGTGCTTCTCGGGTTCGTAATTGCAGCATTTCTTTTGATACTTCTTGTAAATGGAAAAATTCATCATCCAAAGATTATTATGACCGTAATTTTACTTGTTCTCGTTATTATAGGTAGTTTTGCCTTTAATCAAAAATTTCTAAAAGATGAAGTTTATTTAGGAGAGGCTGGCGGGCTGGCTTTCTAAGCTCTTTTTTTCATGATACTATTTTTATATACAAAATAATTTTTTAATCCAATGACATTAGCTCAAATCGTAACCTATACATTATCCAGCTTGACAGTTCTTGCCCAAATAATGTCTCTGGTTTTGCTTTTAACGATGCTTTTCACAAAAGGGGATAATAAGATAATTAGCTTCGCAAAAAAATATGGAATGATGATTGCTTTTGTTGTAGTGATAGTGGCCACCTTAGGCAGTCTCACTTATTCAGATATTATCGGATACAACCCATGTAAACTTTGTTGGTTCCAGAGAATTTTAATGTACCCACTGGTTGTTGTTATTGGTGTTGGAATTTGGCACAAAATTTCGTATAGGGCTTCAACACTTTATGCATTAATTCTCTCTATAATGGGCATTCCATTGGCTTTTTACCACTATTTGGTACAGCTTGGACTGATTGCCGCTCCTTGTTCAACTGCTGGGATTAGCGTTTCATGCACGGAGCGTAATTTTCTAACTTTCGGATATATCACAATCCCGATCATGGCTCTATCAGCCTTTCTTCTGGTTGTATTGATTATGCTAGTACTTCGAAGTGATAAGACCGTTGACCTACAAAGCTAATTCTGCTACTATCTTTCTAACTCAATATGTTAAAAATACGACTACAACGAATTGGCCGAAAAAACGCACCATCTTTCCGCTTGGTTTTGACTGATTCTCGAAACTCGACAAAGAGCGGTAAATCCCTAGAAATTTTAGGTTTCCACGACTTCCAAAAAGATGGAACTAAATTAAAAAATGAAAGAATCCTTCACTGGATTTCAAAGGGTGCTCAGGTTTCAGATACTGCTCATAACCTATTGGTTTCTAACAAAGTCCTTACAGGAAAGAAGAGAAACGTACTTCCAAAGAAAACTTATGTAAAGCCAGTAGAGGCCGTAAAAGAAGAAGTAAAAGCCGAGGCTGCTCCTGCCACTGCATAGCTATCCTTTTTCTTGGATTGACCGCTATTCCTGCTACCTATATAATTACCTTATTACTCGCAATTATTCAGCACATTTAATATGAAATCAGAACTCGATGTACAGTTTTTAGAATACGTAGTGAAGTCACTAGTTGAAAAGCCAGAAGAAGTAAAGATTATCCGAACGGTAGACGAGATGGGAGTTTTACTGACACTGACAGTTGATCCTATTGATATGGGAAAGATCATTGGCCGATCAGGAAATACAGCAAAGGCGATCAGAATTTTATTAAGAGTCGTTGGTATGAAAAACAACGCTCGTGTGAATTTAAAGATTAACGAACCAGAAGGTGCAGCTCCAAGAACGCCAAAGAGTGTTGACAGTGCGGTAGATGATATGAGTTTGTAAGGATGGGGTTGGGAAGAGCATGAAAACCGCCGAGGGGTGGTTTTTTTGTTTTTACATAAAAAAGCACCTCCCCCAATGAGCGACAAAGGGGGAGGTGCGACGCATTTGCCAGCCGACTTGGTCAAATGTAGATCTAAGAGCAGTGTAACTCAGCGTAAACTCAGATGCGCTCTGAGTTATTTACCACTCCAACGCACAAGGAAAGTCCCGGTTCCTCACCTTCGGCGTGCCCTTTGCGCTAGACAGATGGGATGTTCCATCTATTTTATTGCGTGGGTCGATACCTAGGTTTTATGCGTAATCGTCGATCGATCGATCAGGCCCTTTGCAGTAAGTCGCCACAGGTTTGCCCCCGTGGCAGGTAAGGG
>JAYSWB010000030.1:0-16430 GCA_043718245.1 bacterium | reverse complement strand
AGCAAAATTACTGGAAATATCATCAAATCAAGGAGTGAGTTATCCACAACTGCTAGGGAAATACTGGAAATGTCGTACTAGTTTGGAGAAGTCGGGATTAAAAAATAATAATCCTGGGCACACATCCCGGAGTCGCCCATTGTCAATTATTTTAATGTTCTTATATGAAGATCGTCTGAAAAATTAATGAAGAAAATATGAAGAAAACCCATTAATTGACAATGGGCGACTTGGGGGCACACTACACCTGGCAATTACACTTAGTAAGAAAATTAGACCGTTAAAACCTCCACCCCATCCTCAGTAATCGCCACTGTATGCTCAAAATGGCAACTGCGCTTCCCATCCACAGTCTTATAAGTAAACCCGTCATTTGAAACCATAATCGCACCCTTCCCTTCATTTAAAATAGGCTCGATCGCAATTACCATTCCAGCTTTCAAAACCACCCCTTGCCCTTTCCTTCCATAATTAGGAATGAACGGATCTTCATGAACGTATTTTCCAACTCCATGTCCACCCAAATGCTCTGAGAATTCAAAAATATTTTCGCCACTCGCCTTTTTCATAGCTTGTTCAATAGCAAAACCAATATCACCTGTCTTAACTCCAGGTTTACAAACAGCAATACCTGCATCAAGTGCGATTTTGCAGGCAGACAACATAACCTTCGCCGTCGCGTCTGCTTTATCTAATCCTCCGACAATCACCGTAACCGCAGAATCCAATACCATTTTCTTATAAATAATTCCCATATCAATCGCAACCATGTCACCATTTTTCAAAATCCTGCCACTAGGAATTCCGTGCACAATTTCATCATTCACCGAAACGCACAGACACGCAGGAAATGGCCTTGGCGCCCCCGCCGGTTGATAGTTTAAAAACGCTGGAATTACATCATGTTTTTTACACAGTTCGGCTGCTATATCATTCAAATCCAGAGCGGTTACACCCGCCCTTGTCTCTTTTTCCAATTCACGTAAAATCTCTGCTAGGATTTTTCCGCCCTTTCGCATAAGCTCTATTTCTTTTTCAGTCTTGATGTAAATCATTCCCTATACCCTACTATAAATACTTCTCCAAACCAACCGCCTTCATAATATCCCTCTTAACGTCCTCAATTGGCTGTTCGCCATTAATTTTGCAATAAACAACCTTGTCGCTTGTACGATAGTGCTCTAAAACTGGCTCCACATCGGTCTCGTACCATTTCAACCTTCTTTCTATAGCCTCTATAGCCTTATCATCGGCTCTATGGCGCGCTTTAAGGCGATCTTCGGCCCATTCACGACTTACGTCCATATGTACAATTAAAGGCTTCGTAAAGCTATAAAAACCGAATGAAGTGTCGAATACCCCCGCCTCAATAATCGAACGAGGGGTACCGTCTAAAATGACATTTTGACCTTTCTTTAACTGGGTCACGAACAAATGTGTCCACATCCAAACCGCCAAGAAATCCGGTTGTCTACGACCATCCGTAGAATATTCCCGTGCCAAATCATTTGTATAACCTGTCTGTTTTGTAAACTCTCTGAAAGCATCCCCTGTTTGCAAGTAAAACACTCCGGCCTCTTTGAAATCTGGGTGTTCTAGGAACAATTTATGAACGGCTTCGGATTGAGTACTTTTTCCACATCCGGATCGTCCGATGAAGATTATGGTTTGCTGGGGCATTGGGGCTTACTTTATTTCGTATTTTTTGAATAACTCCTTAATTTTCTCAAAAATACCTTTATTTTGATGTGACGGTTCATGTTCATACCTATCAATAATATCTGCCACAAACTGGCTTTCAGTTTTACTTAGAGAGAACGCCTTTTTTTCATCTGGTGCTAATTCCGATTCTACGATGTTCTCAACTCCCTTAAATCTTGTCGCAACCCTCTCTCTTAATTTAAAGATTTTAATCAAGTTTCCTAATGCGCCCCTAATTCTCTCGAAAAATCTATCATCAAAAGCTCTCTCTAAAAGATCTTTTATTTCTGATTGTTTCATATACATGAAATCACCTTCAAATTTCTCTACCTTAGCTTTAAGTTTTTCTTTTTTCTTTTCAGGTGAAGTCTTCGGTTTTTTAATAACCTCTTTATCACCTTTCAAAGCTCCGTCTGCCCATCCTGCAAGTTCTTTATCCATCTCTTCGGATCCTTTTTCACTGTCAAGAATTTCTCTTATGTTACGTCGCGGTTTTTTCTCCTCTTTATTTATCTCCTTTTCCTTCAGAAAATCTTTATAAGTAAGCTTTGGATTTGGTCTAGAGTTTTTAATAATCTCAGGTTTCTTTTCAGGAGTAGGCTCTACTTCTGTAGCAACTACAGACTCTGTCTCTGGAGCAGAATTTCCGACGATAACCTCTACATTTGGTCCTGCAATTTTAACTTTTTTACCTTTAGAAGCTTGACCCTTACTCTCCCCTGCCTTATCCTTCTTTTTCTTCATTGGAACAAACCCTTCACTGTCCTCAACAAGCTCTGCTTCTGTAACAAATTTATTTAGCACCTCTAATATTCCGAAACCAGAGGGGTCCGGTACCATTTTTGCATTCTCGAGACTTGGACTTTGTTGGAAAATATATATTGGCTGTAAATATTCTTCTATTCCAGGCAAATCGACATTATCCTCCAAAATCTTTACCAAAGATTCTAAATCGGTAGTCTCATTGACCTTGTTTCCAATTTCATATATACGCTCTACTTGCATCCTCTGCTCTTCTGTGCCTCCTGATTTTTTCTCCTCTTCTATTCCTTCTATTCGAGTTTTCATACCACTTATTCTAAACAACCTCACATACTTTGTCCATCCACAACAAAAGAAAAATTCTTTTTTAGTACTCCTCCATCGACAACTGAGCGTTGATTTTCTTTATAGTATCCATCACAACCGATACCACGATTAGAAGTGCTGTACCTCCAACTGTTAAAGCTTGAATACCTGTAAAAGCGTGCACAATTACCGGCAAAACTGCGATGAGACCTAAGAAGACTGCTCCTACAAGAGTGATTCTAGTAACCACATGTGACAAATACTGCATTGTTGATTCACCTGGGCGGATTCCTGAAATAAATGCACCGTTTTTCTGTAAGTTTTCAGAAATACTCTTTGGATCGAAAGTAACTGATGTATAGAAGAATGTGAAAAGTACCACAAGAACAAAGTACGCTACTGCATAAAACCACGTGTTTTGCATCAAAGCTGAGAGGTTGGCTGATGCTGTATTTACCCATGCAAATTGAGTATTGGTTAATAGTGAAAGAATCATCTGAGGGAAAAGAAGGATCGAAATAGCAAAGATGATTGGAATAACCCCAGCTTGGTTAAGTCGAAGTGGTAAATAAGTAGGAACCCCTGCTCCACCGCCGTGCATTTGCTTGGTATAGGTGACAGGAATCGGACGTTCTGCTTCTGTGACCAAGACCACAAAGTAGATCACCAAGAGTCCCAATACCGCTGCTCCTATAATTGTAGGGATCTGTGACGCATCCAAAATAGAGCTTTGAACCTGTGTAATCATCTGAGGCAAAGTAGCAACGATACCAGCAAAGATAATAGTTGAAATACCGTTTCCAATACCGAATTCTGTTGCCAACTCTCCTAACCACATAACAAGGACTGACCCAGAAACGATAATAGCCACATTGGTTAGCATTTGGAAAGGTGGGATGCCTGAAGGAATAACATCACTTCTCTGAAGAAGGATGATATAACTAAACGCTTGGATAATAGCAAGGGGGATCGTCAACATTCGAGAGTACTGGGTGAACTTTCGTCTGCCCTCTGCCCCTCCTTCTTGTTGCATTTCCTTCAATTTAGGAAAAATCATTGTCATCAACTGAATAATGATAGTGGACGTAATGTAAGGTCCCACTCCGAGCATTATTATAGAAAAACTAGAAAGACCACTACCTGAAAATAGGCTGATTAGGCTTAGAAATTGGTTACTGTTGAAAAAAGCGGCCAGCTTGTCTGTTGGAACTCCTGGTACGGGAATAAACGAAAGAAATCTGTACACTACCAAAATTCCTATAACAAATAGGATTCTATTCCTTAGGTTTTTGTTTAGAAATACCCTTTTAAGTTTATCTATGAATTTTGACATGTTGAACTATTTTTTAATCGACTTGGCTTTCACCACCTTTGCTACCACATTTGATTTCATTGCAGAAACTGTACCACCCACCTTTTCAATAAGAGTTTTTGCACCTTCTGATACTGTACAGTTTTTAACATTTAATTTTATGTTTATTTCACCGTTTGAAAGAATCTTTACTCTAGGGTTTCTGCCCTTAGCAGTAGAAAGTAATCCTTTCTCTATCAATGTTGTTGGAGAAACAGTATCCCCTGCTTTGTAAACTGAAACAAGATCACCTAGGTTAATTATAACAGGCTTAGTTTGGATAGAGAAGTTAGTGTTTTTACCGTGACCTCGGAGTTTTGGAAGCTTTTTGATGTAATCTCTTAATTCCGGTCGGATCTTGTGACCAGAACGAGCTTTCTGTCCTTTTGTTCCTCGGCCTGAAGTTTTTCCACGCTTTCCACCACGACCAATTTGATTGGATGTTTTTCTTTTTGTCTTTGCTTTTAGATTATGTAATTGCATGGCAGGTTTATTTAGTTTTAGGTAAGTGTGATGCTTTTGGCTTTTTAACACTTGAAAGTGCCATAATAGCAGCCTGAGCATTGTTAAGCTTGTTCTTTGTTCCAGATCGCAGTTTCGCAACTACGTCCTTCACACCTCCAAGGATCAAAACATCTCGAACAGATGAACCAGCGGCCATTCCCTTTCCAGGCGCAGGCTGAATTTCAACGCGTGAAGACGAGTACTTTGCAGACACTTCATGGGCGATACTGCTGGTCTTTGTCATATTGATAGTGATCAAGTGTTTCTTTGCATTTCGGAAAGCTTTTTCTACAGCAAGAGCAGTATCAGTTCCCTTTCCTGTACCCACACCAACCCTACCCTTTTTGTCTCCTGCAACCATAGTTACAGCAAAGCTAAATCGTCTTCCTCCTGATGACACTCGGGTTACTCTGCGGATATCGATAATCTTCTGATCAAATTCTGACCTTGCGCGCGGCTCGCGTCGTGGCTTTCGATCTCCACCTCTCTGGTTTCTTTCTCGTCGAGGAGCTTCGGCATTAACAACAGACGCATGGGGTGCAATCTGTGCAGAGTGAGTAGCTGCTACTGTTTTTACTTCGGTATTTTGTTGTGTATTGTTTTCGTTCATATGTTTAAAAGTCTAAACCACCTTCTCGAGCGCCTTCTGCTACTGCTTGTACTCGACCTGTGTAAATAAATCCACCTCGATCAAAGGTGACCTTGGTTATACCTTTTGATTTTGCCAACTTTGCAATTTCAACACCGATTGCCTTTGCTGATTCTGTCTTGTTCTTGCCTTTTGTATTCAATGTAGAAGCTGCAACCAAAGTCACACCTTTATCATCGTCAATTAACTGAGCGTACATAGCAACGTTTGACTTGTAGATAGACAATCGTGGGCGTTCAGCACTTCCTGAAACCTTTGCGCGGATTCGCTTTCGTCGTCTGTCTCTTGATGATGATAGAATGATTTTTTTCATAAATTTATATTATGCAGTTTTCTTACCCTGCTTTCGGCGGATAACTTCTTTTTCGTATCTAAATCCCTTTCCCTTATATGGTTCCGGCTTCTTCATTGCTCGAAGTGTCGCTGCGAACTGTGTTACAGATTCCTTGTCGATACCTGTGATTGTAAGAAGTCCCTTTTCAGAAGTCATTGTGATTCCAGCAGGAATTTCAACAACAACAGGGTGAGAAAATCCAAGAGCCATCTTTAAGGTAGTACCTGCTACTTCGGCTTTAAATCCAATTCCTTCTAGGATAAGCTTTTCAACATAAGGTTCAACAACACCCTTGACCATGTTTTTTACATGAGAAGCATACGTTCCCCAAAGAGAACTTGTTTCGATATCGTCTCGATTTGGAGTAAGAGTTACTTCGGCGCCATTTACATTCACTGTTACAATCGGCTTAAACTCTCTCTTTAATTCACCCTTTGGTCCTTTTACAGTCAAAAGTCCGTCGTTGATTTCAACTGTGACTCCTGTAGGTATTGCGATGATTTGACGGCCAATTCTTGACATATATTTGTAATTACCAAATTTTGAATAAAGTTTCTCCTCCGACCTTTTCCTTTCGTGCCTGACTTCCTGTCATAATTCCCTTTGGAGTTGTGAGGATCATGGCACCGAATCCGTTTTTAACTGGTCGAAGCTCCTTTGATTTACTGTAAAGTCGGCGAGAGTTTTTTGAGATCTGTTCTACTCCTTGGATCTTTCCCTCCCCATTCTCATCGTAAGCCAATTCAACATCCAATTCTATATTTGGAACAGTCTTGCCTTTTTTAGCGACAGACTTGATGAAACCTTCCTTCTGTAAAACATTTAGAATATTCTCGCGGAATTTTGTGTATGCAAAAACTACCGTGGCCTTCTTTGCGCGGTTAGCCATTTTCAATGAGTTCAAAAGTTGTGCTGTTTGGTCTACCATGATGATTTCTTAATACCAGGAATTCTTCCCTCGTTTGCTAATTCTCTAAAACATATACGGCACATGTCGAAGTCGCGCATATAGCCTCGGCCTCGTCCACATCGGAAACACCTTCGAGTAACACGACTCTTGAACTTTGGTTTCTTTTTTGACCTTGCTACTGTTGATGTTTTTGCCATTTTTTGTGTTTTTTAAGCTATGAGATACTAGCAATTTTAAAGCTGCAAGTCAATTATTTTTTGCCTTTAGCCTCGTCCTTTTTAAAGAGGAATCCGAGGTGATTAAGGAAAGTTCGAGTTTCCTCTGCTTTCTTGGCCGTAGTCACCATTGTGACCGCGAATCCAAAGACGTCTTTTAATTCCTCGTCTGAAGTCTCTGGGAAAACCGTGTGCTCTCTAACACCTAAAGTGTAGTTTCCCATAGCATCGACCGATTTACTGCTGATTCCTCGAAAGTCTCGAGTTCGTGGAAGTGCAATATTTACCAATTTTTCAAGGAAACTCCACATTCTCTCTCCTCGAAGAGTTACCTGCCAACCTACTGAATCTCCCTGTCGAACCTTGAATGAAGCTACTGATTTCTTAGCAGACTTTACAGTTGCCTTCTGTCCAGCAATCTTTGTAAGTCGGTTCCCGATCAAGTCTTTCTTTTTGTTATCTTTTATAGATCCTGTTGCTGAAGACAAAACAACTTTTACCATCTTTGGTGATTGCAGTTCGTTCTTGTAGCCAAAAACCTCCTTCATTGTGTTGTAGGTAGTTGCCGCTTTTTCTTTTAGTGTGATGTGTTTTGTTGCCATAAAATTATTTTGTCGCGATCTTTACATTTGAAACGTGAATTGGATGTGCCACTTCGACAATTGCACCTTTTCCTGCACCTTTAGTTGATTTCTGGTGTTTCTTCTTAAGATTAACGCCCTCAATCAGGACCATATCCAATTTCGGGTAAGCCTTAATAACCTTGGCTTTTTTACCTTTGTCCTTTCCTGTGATTACTATGATGTTGTCGTTTTTCTTGATCTTCATATGTTTAAAATTACACTATTTCAGGAGCTAATGAGCCGATTTTCTGGAAACCCTTTTCAACGATTTCTCGTGGAATTGGACCGAAGATACGACCGCCCATAGGCTCTATCTTTGATTTATCTAGAATAACAACTGCGTTTTCATCGAATCGAACATAAGAACCATCCTTTCGACGGAAAGCTTTTCTTTGTCGAACGACCACTGCTGTTAGAACGTCCTTTTTCTTTACAGCTTTTCGAGGTTGGGCTTTTTGGATTGAGAGAACAACCAAGTCGCCAATTTCAGCGTATCTTTTTGCGGCAGATCCAAGCACTTTGAAAATACGGCCAATTTGACCTCCGGTGTTATCTGCTATTGCTACGATTGATCGTTCTAATATCATATATTTATAATTATTTTATTACGATGAAGTGTTTATCCTTTGAAATTGGTCGACACTCTCGGATAGAAACTTTATCACCTGTTTTGCAAGTGTTTCCAGCGTCGTGAGCCTTGTATTTCTTTGTGATAGTTACGTATTTTCGGTACTTTGGAACGCGAACATATCGACCGACAGTCACAACGACGGTGTCCTTCATCTTTGTAGATGTGACAATACCATCAAGTACCTTTCCCTTCAAGTTTTCTTTTGTATCAGTTTGTTTAATCATATATTTATTTAGCGACAGTTAATTCCGTCATGATGCGGGCGATGTCCTTTCGGATATTTCGACCCTTCTTTAGGTCTTTTGCCTTTCCACCAGACAATTCATACTTGAAAGCCTGAAAAGCATCTCTTTTTTCTTTAAGAGTTTTTAGAAGTTCACTTTTTGCCTTACCTTTGATTTCGCTTTTCTTTTTCATATATTTTATGTTCGAGCTACGACCTTACCTTTAATTGGTAATTTAGTCGAAGCTTTTCTTAATGCCTCCTTTGCCACATCTTCTGCAATACCATCAATTTCGAAAATGATTCGGCCTGGTTTTACTTCCATACAATATCCTTGTACGTCTCCCTTTCCAGAACCCATGGGCACTTCTGGCGGTTTAGCAGTGATCGGACGATCTGGAAAAATTCGAATCCAGATTCGACCAGTTTTTCCAACACTTCGAGAAATTACTTTTCGAGCAGATTCGATCTGGTTTGAAGTGATTCGAGCGTAAGAAGCAGTCTTTAGACCGAACTGCCCGAAGCTAAGAGTTGTACCACGTGTGTCAACACCAATCGTCTTCATGTTTCGACGATTTTTGTGCCACTTTCGGTGTTTTACTTTTTTAGGGAGTAACATGGTAGTTTAATTACTTTTTATTAAAAATATCGCCCTTGTAAATCCAAACCTTGATACCAATCTGTCCGTAAGGAAGGATTGCTTCATATCGCTTGAAATCAACATCCGCTCGAAGCGTCTGTAGAGGAATTCGACCTTTCTTTAAGTCTTCTCGTCGTGCCATTTCTGCTCCTCCAAGTCGTCCTGAAAGGAAGATTCTCACTCCCTTTACTTCGCGGGCAGCCATAACTTTTTCAAGCATCTGCTTCATAACTCGTCGGAAAGGCATTCTTTTCTCAAGACCTTCAGCTACCATCTGAGCTACGATTGCAGAGCTAGCTTCTGGAACTTTTACTTCTTCGATATCCATTTTGAATTCAATTCCCTTATCAGCATTATGCTTTTTAAGGAACTTTGTAATATCATCTTTAAGTTTTACTGCACCTTCTCCATTTCGTCCGATGATAATTCCAGGTCGAGAGGTTTGAATGATGAGCCGAAGAGTCTTTTCATTTCGCTCGATCTGAATATCAGAGATGTACTGGCCTCGCATTTTCTTTTCCAGCCATTCACGAAGAAGAACGTCCACCTTTAGGTTTGATCGATATTTTGCGTGCACTGAAAACCATCGAGATTTCCAATCTCTGACGATTCCTAGTCTATGTGCGTATGGGTGGACTTTGTGTGTCATTTTATTTTTTATTTTTCTTTACAGGGGCTTCAGATAATACGAGTGTTACGTGACTTGATCGCTTGTTCAATTTTGAAGCGCTTCCTCGTGCGCGAGGCAAGGATCGCTTCATGGTTACTCCGGCATTTACCTGAACCATAGAGATCTTAAGACCTTCTGGAGCAGAATGCCCTGTGTTTTTTGCATTTGAAAGTGCACTATTGATCAACTTGATCATGGTAATTGATGCTCTTTTTGGAGTAATCGCCAAAGCCTTCAAAGCATCTCCTGCGGTCTTTCCTCGAACTAAATCAGCAAGTAATCTTACTTTTCTAGGTGATTGTCTGTAGTTGTGTAAGTAGGCTTTCATAGTATTGTTTATTTCTTAGGGGCAGCAGCGGCAGGTTCAGTAGCCTTGGCAGCTTTAGCAGAAGCAATTTCAGCCTCCTTTTTAGCCTGATCCTGTTCCTTCTGCATTTTACCTCCGTGTTTAACGAACTTTCGAGTAGGAGAAAATTCACCCAATCGGTGACCAACCATCTCTTCTGCAACAAGAACCTCATTGTGAACCTTACCATTGTGCACTCCGAAAATGAACCCCACCATTTCTGGTGAAATCTGGCTTCGGCGAGCCCAAGTCTTGATAACCCCAGTTTCTCGTGGGTTTTTGCCCGCGATCTTTTTGAGGAGATTTTCATCTACATATGGTCCTTTTTTGAGTGATCGTGTCATGTCTTTAAATGTTTGGCTATACTAGCACGTGTTATTTGTTTTTGCCAACCTTTCGGCGTGAAATAATAAACGGATTCGAGTACTTCTTTGATCGGCGAGATTTCTGTCCCTTTCCTGTTGGCTTTCCGTAGATAGAAATTGCGCGTCGTCGTCCTCGTCCCTGTCGTCCTTCTCCTCCTCCGTGTGGATGATCCACTGGGTTCATGGCAGTACCTCGAACAGTTGGGCGAATACCCATCCATCTGCTTCGTCCAGCCTTTCCGTAATTTTGAAGTCGACTTTCTTCGTTTGAAACTGATCCAACTGATGCCCATGCAGAGTCGATAATTTTTAGCACTTCGGTAGAAGGCATTTTAACCTGAGCATAACCACCGTCGTGGGCGATTACTTCGGCGAATGTTCCTGCGGATCGAGCAAGTTTTGAGCCACCTCCAGCTTTAACCTCGAGGTTGTAAATAAATGTTCCAACTGGGATGTTGATTAGAGGAAGTCTGTTACCAGCTTTGATTTCAACTTTTTCTCCAACTTCGAATTTGTCTCCGACTTTCATAGACTTTGGAAGAACTACATATCGTTTTTCTCCGTCAGCATAGTTTACCAATGCAACAAAAGCTGTTCGGTTTGGATCGTATTCAATAGTTGCAACTGTTGCAGGAATATTTTTCTTGTCGTATACGAAATCGATTTCTCGGAAATTTCGCTTGTGACCAGATCCTTTGTGACGAGTAGTGATTCGTCCTGTATTGTTTCGTCCTACCGCTCGCTTGAAACCATGAGTAAGAGCTTTGTGAGGTTCAGTTGCAGTAATCACATCTCGGTAAGAGATGGTGACCATGTTTCGTCGTGAGGGGCTTGTTGGGTTATATCGTTTCATATATTTATAATTATTATGCTAGGTCAATCTTGTCGCCTTTTTTAAGGTAGACGTAAGCTTTTTTAATTGAAGCTTTAAGCCCGGCACGTCCTCTTATAAAAGTTTTCTTTTGTGGACGATTAACAATGTTAACTGCGATAGGAGTAACTTTGTACATTTCCTTTATGGCAGCCTTAATGGAAGACTTGTTAGCAGATTTTTGAACTTCAAAAATGTAGATTCCTTTTTCTGCACCCAAAACCGCCTTTTCGCTGACGCGATTCTTCTTGATTACTTCTGATGTATGCTTTTTTATTGATAAGTTTGTCATAAAATTATTTCATTTTGGCTTCAAGCATTTCGACAGATTCTGTCGGGTTCGAAAGCACAAGGTATTTATATTTTAATAGTGACACTGGATTGATGTTTCTTGTTTCTGAAACTTCCATGTTACTGAGGTTCTTGAAGCTTCGCTTTACATTATCAGTAAGAGTAGGAACTGAGATCAAAGCAGAGTTAGTATTTTTTGTAAGAAGTCTTTCGAAACCAGAAACTTTTGAAAGATCAAGCGCAACCTTTACAGCAGAAGCTGTTTTTGGTTCCTTAACATCCAATTTATCTACAAATAGAATTTCTCCGTCGCGGAATTTCTTTGAAAGAATAACGTAAAGTGCCTTTGCCTTCATTTTCTTGTTAACCTTTCGATCAAAATTCTTGTCGTTTCGAGGGCCTCCAGAAACACCTCCACCAACCCAGATCGGGCTACGTGTTGAACCGTGTCTTGCGCGACCAGTTCCTTTTTGCTGCCAAGGTTTTTTACCTCCTCCACGCACTTCTCCTCGTGTTTTAGTGTGAGCGTAAGGCTTTCGTGCATCAGTCATCATCGAAGTGACAACTTGGTGAACCAAGTCAGCATTCCAGTTTTGTCCGAAAACGATTTCTGAAAGATTAATGTCCCCAACGGATTTTCCAGCAGAGTCATAAGAAGTCACTTTCAAATCAACATTCTTTGTTGATTTAACAGAAGCTTTCATGTTAGTTACAGCCATTACCTTCTTAACTGGATTTTTCTTTTTTGTAGTTTCTTTTTTCATATAATTTTATTTACCTCGGACTTCTACCATTGTTCCTCTTCGACCTGGGATTGCTCCGCGGATGAACAACTCGCCTGAAGTTGCATCATATGAAACAACAGTGAGATTTTTTACAGTAACCTTGTCGCCTCCCATGCGTCCAGCCATTCTTCGGCCCTTGAATACACGCTGGTAACCACCGGCTCCGATAGAACCTGGTTCTCGTTCAGAGTGTTTCTGACCGTGAGATCGTGGACCTCCACCGAAACCATGGCGCTTTACAACACCTTGGAAGCCTTTTGCCTTAGAAATTGCAGAGACTTCGACAACATCACCTGAAGCGAATTCATCAGCGATTTTATCACCGACAGTTGTAGCGGATGTGCCCTTTAGCTCTTGCAACTTTGCAAACGCGCCAAGACCTTTCATTTGTCCCGTTAAAGGTTTGTTGATTCTTGAAGCACGCTTTGTTCCGAAACCAATCTGAACAGCAGCATAACCGTCTTTTTCGACAGTCTTAACCTGAGTCACAACAGCAGGGGCAGTTTTAACAACTGTCACTGGGTGAACTTTTCCGGTTTCATCGAAAAGCTGAGTCATATTCTGTTTCGTTCCTAGGATAAATTTCATAAAGTTTGGCGGTTAGGCAGTGTGTATTGCTGACTACATCATTTTCACATCGATATTAACACCCGTCGGTAAAGACAAGTTAGTTAATGATTCGATCACCTTTGCATTTGGATTAATAATATCGAGAAGTCTCTTGTGAACTCTCATCTCAAATTGTTCTCGCGCATTTTTGTAGACGAAAGAAGAGCGATTCACGGTGTACTTTCTAATTTCTGTCGGAAGTGGCACTGGACCAACTACAGTTGCGTCAAATCTAACAGCAGTATCAATGATCTGCTTTACAGAAGCATCCAGAATTTTTGCATCGTAAGCACGCACGCGGATTCGAAGTTTCGAAACTGCGTCTGCTGATTTATCTGCGCTTTTCTTTTTTGTAGATGTTGTTGCCATTGGACTTTAATTATTTTGCGGTATTACGCGTTGATTTTAGTTACAACTCCGGCTCCTACAGTCTTTCCTCCTTCTCGGATGGCAAATTTCTGCTGAACTTCTAGGGCGATTGGGGCTACTAATTTAACCTTGAAAGTAACAGTATCTCCCGGCATAACCATTTCTACACCTTCGTTCAATGATACTTCTCCAGTTACGTCAGTTGTTCGTACGTAGAACTGTGGCTTGTATCCAGTAAAGAATGGAGTGTGTCGTCCTCCTTCTTCTTTCTTTAGAATGTAAACTTCGGCTTCGAAATCAGTGTGTGGAGTTACTGATCCTGGCTTTGCAAGAACCTGACCTCGAGTAAGGTCTTCTTTCTTAACACCTCTTAGAAGTAGACCAGCGTTGTCTCCAGCCATACCTTCGTTAAGTTGCTTGTTGAACATTTCAATACCTGTAACCGCTGATTTTGCAGTGTCCTTAAGACCTACAATTTCGATTTCTTCAGCCAATTTTACGATACCTCGTTCAATTTTACCTGTAACTACTGTTCCTCGTCCTTCGATAGAGAAGATGTCTTCAATTGGCATAAGGAAAGGCTTGTCAGTTTCTCGAACTGGAGTTGGGATATAAGTATCAAGTGCGTTTGCAAGCTCGATAATCTTTGATGACCATTCGTCAGTATTATCCTTTGCTTCCAAAGCCTTTAGAGCTGAACCACGGATAACAGGAGCGTTAGCACCGTCAAATCCGTTCTTGTCCAACAATTCGCGAACTTCTGTCTCAACCAAGTCGAGCATATCTTTGTCATCAACCATATCGCACTTGTTCATGAAAACAATGATCTTTGGCACACCTACCTGTCGTGCAAGAAGAACGTGTTCTCGTGTTTGTGGCATAGGTCCGTCAGTCGCTGCAACCACTAGGATCGCACCGTCCATTTGAGCTGCACCAGTAATCATGTTCTTGATGTAGTCAGCGTGACCAGGGGCGTCAATGTGAGCATAGTGTCTAGCTGGTGTTTCGTATTCAGAGTGAGAAAGAGAGATAGTAATACCTCGAGCCTTTTCTTCAGGAGCCTTGTCAATCTGGTCTACCCCTTTAACAGTTGCCGAGAAGCCAGCACCTTGTCGAGACAAAGTGTTAAGAATCGCTGCAGTTAGGGTTGTCTTGCCGTGGTCAACGTGGCCAATTGTACCTACGTTAACGTGTGGCTTTGTACGGTCGAATGTTGCCATATGTTTGTGTTAAGTTCGTTTTGAGATATTAGAGCGCGAGATTGCCTAATATCCAAAAACGAACCGTAATTTATTAATTTTTATAATTTTAAATCTTGTTGGTAGTGCTTTGAATACTGAATCTATGGCTTAAAATAAAGGTAAACCCTCATTTTTGTACCCAAATAGTAAATCGAAGTTACCAGACAAAAAAACCGCTGTAAAAGCGTTATGTGCATACTATCAGCCAAGCGTGAGCATGTCAAACGGGGAATGGTGATAATTAGGGGTGTTTTAACGATTTAATCCACAATTTGTCCACAGATTATCCATTTATGTACAAATTGATCGACTTCATGGGGTGAACTTCAGAAAAAATTCATTTTTTATTCATCTTTATCTACTAATATATCAAAAATGGAGAAGGTAAATATTTACATTGACGGAAACAATCTTTATAGAGCAGCGACAGAGCTCGGGTTTAATATTGATTATAAGAAATTCAGAGGCTGGCTTCGCCAAAAGTATAACCCTCAGACCGTCTATTTGTTTATTGGCCTTGTGCCTAATAGAACTATATTTTATGAAAATTTACAGGAATCCGGTTTTATCCTTATATTTAAACAAACTGTATCGGTAGGTGGGAAGATCAAAGGCAACTGTGACGCAGAGCTGGTATTAAAAACCATATCTGATTTTTACACAAAAAAATACAATACTTGTCTACTGGTAACTGGAGATGGAGATTTTGGGTGTATTGTAGAGTTTTTAAAAGAAAACAAGGTCATCTGTGGAATAATTTCACCAAATAAACACAAATGTTCAATTTTACTGAGAAACAAGAATGTTAAAATATTTTTTCTTAACGATGAGTATCATAAATTCTCTAAAAAAATAGCAACACTATAAAAAAGCCCCCGATGCAGACATATCTGCATAAGGGTCTTTTTTATAGTTATAAATATATATTATATGTTTATTTTATCCAGTCAAGATTGACCCGCACAACAGAAAATGGTTTGATTACCCGCGGAACTAGTTTCCATCACCAAAAACCAAACCCCAACAAAGAAAGAATAGCACTTATGAACAGATCGACATTCAAACTCATGCAGGAAGCAGCACATTATGCCGAAAGGCTACTCAAATTGGACCCAAAAGGCTGGTTGAACCGCCTTCGCAACCGGCTCCATATCGTGGTGGCCATCAAAGGACATCATATGAGACCGGAACTGCCGGGCAGGCCGAGCCTCGCCGCACAGGCTGTTTTCAGCTTTTACCACCAAGATCAGATCCAAGGCGAGCACCCTTTCACTGAGGGTTCGCCCGAGTTTCGGAGCTTGACCGAAAAGTGGGGCGGAATCTTCATCAAAAATCCCATCAAAAAGGAAAAGTCTCACCAGACGAAGGAACACGAAGATCCCTCCAATCTCTTCACGGTCGGTGCTTCCGGAGGAAAACTCGACGAAAACTCGATGGCCATCAAAGCCTTCACGAAGGCGATGAATGTCTTCCTTGCGGAGTTCAGGGCGGAGCTTAAGGGCGTGTACAATGAGACCAAGGTCCTCATCTTCTCGGAAAAAATGAGAGTCCGGCTCAACCGAGTCAAGATCGTGGAGCTCCCGAAAAGGACAGTCCTCAAATCCAACTAATCGAAAAGCCCCGGACGCGTTTGCACGCGCCGGGGCTTCATCATGTCATCAATAGAACTTTGCAAAAGGACCGATTGGGCAATTCCCCGCTGGAACTCCACGACTGCGGCTCCTCCGGCTGTGAATCGGGAACCTTTGGACACGGTGCACTAAGCGTGGAACTACAACCCATTCAAAAGTGAACTGATCGAGTTCGTGTTCAGGAACAAAACAAATTTTATCAACCCATCCGAAGACCCTGTCTTTACTTGCGCCGTCAATCATTCTAACCCTCACTAAAACCGGAGGGAGAATGAAAAGCGTTTCTTTTTCCATTGTCATTCTCTTTTCGGGCTAAAGGCGATTTCTAGGTGCTAAATTTGATGTATCATGGCTCTATTAAGAGCTAGTTTGATTAATATTTAAAATGAGTTTAAAAAAACGA
>JAYSWB010000029.1:0-47048 GCA_043718245.1 bacterium | reverse complement strand
AGATGACTCCTGTTGAGTACAGAAATCATCTTTTAGCGAAATCTTAGGGGGGTAGGAAGAGGGTTTCAAAAGTGTCTACTAAATGGGGTACACATCAGGATTCGAACGCCACAACCTCTGGCTAATGTAACCAGTGCTCCACCAATTGAGCTACCCTCCCATTCTGAAATCATCGGTTTATGTCCCGATAATTTCAGTAGCGAGTACACCTTCTTTTAGCGATTGTTTGGTGTGAGGTCCAAATGGTAAATTTATGAACATAAAATCAGACTCAGCATGTTCACGTTGGAATAGTTTCATGTACAGCTCACCACCTCGGGTGACAGCTCCATCACACATAGCAGGAGTAAACATAACCAGCGCATTATTTGCAGATTTAATTTGAGGATTAAGCACCTTTTGATTTAGGTAATCAAAACTTACCTTTTCTGATTTTCCAAATAATTCTGCCAAAGCCTGTGCAACTTCAACAACACAGAAAGTTCCTCCAGTTTTTGAGTGGAAAGTATCGAAGGTACATGTTTTTACATCATTGTCATCGAGAATCTTAATTGATACATCAATACTTTCGTCGTCAGCTTTATAATCAATAAGCCCATGAAAGAATTTCTTATTTTTTGAGACAAAAGATTTAAAATTCTTTCTTAGAATAGTTTCTCGAGCAAAGTAATTATCACCAAATTTAACCACATCATTTAAGGAGAGATCGTACTTTTTGAGTACGTCCATGTACGCATTTGGAATACCAATTTCTCCTGCAAAATTTGCTAGTAATTCTTGACGATACTGGTCAGCGGTCTTCTTATCTTTATTTGCAGATGAAAGACGCAATTCATTGATACCGGTGGTGTCATTAGCGATAATAAACAACTTTGCTTTAATTTTGTCATTTTTAAGTCTTGAAACCACCTGAGCAGCCAAATCAAAAGTGACTAAGGGAAATTCTGTCATACCAAATTCTTCTAAAACACCATGTAATCGCTCTGGGATCATCGGTGCAATACTTGGATAAAAAGTGTTTTCCTTTACATCTGGAATTCCAAGAAAGTGGCCACCCATGATAAGAATTTCAGAATCACTTTGCTTTGAGAATTCTCTAACCCTTTTCTCTATTTGTGCAATATCGTTAATGGCTACTTCTTTTTTAAGTACAGAGATATTTTTAATCAATGGAAGATTCTTGTTTTTTGATTCTCCATTTTTCTCTGCAATAAAGCTCTCAATCTCTTCCGCCGCAAGGTTAATATCAGCTTCGGTGTTATAGACCCCGATACTGAGTCGTACAGTCTCATGTCCCAATTCGTTTGTTAACGGAAAGGCACAATGTGAACCATATCGTACGCAAATATCATTACCTGCAAGATATGTCCCTAGCTCTTTTGGTGATATACCATCAATGGCAAGTGAAATGAGCCCAACTCTTTTGTGAGCATCCTTGGGACCATGAATAATGAGATGATTTATTTTATCGAGTCTATCAATAAGCTCCTGGGTTAATTTAATCTCATGCTCTCGGATCTTATCCATTCCAATACTTTTTAAGAATTTAATAGCTTCAGCTAGTCCAGCTGCGCCAGAAACATTTGGTGTACCACCTTCAAGTATCGAAAGAGTACCATCATAATCAGGAGAAATAATATCGTGTGTAGCTCCACGAGTAATAGCAACGTTATTGACTGTACCACCACCGGCTCTTGCGGGTGAGAGGAGATGATGAATTGCCTTTTTAATATAAAGTACACCAATACCGTCGGGGCCATACATCTTATGTCCAGAAAAAGCATACATATCGCAATCAATCTCTTTTACATTCACAGGGATGTGAGCGACAGCTTGTGCGCCATCTATGATGTAAATAATCTCTTTGTTATATTCTTTGACTGCTTTTCCAATAGCAATTACATCATTAATTGTTCCAAGTACATTTGAACAATGAGAAACTGCAACAATCTTTGTTTGCGGCGTGAGGGCCTTTACTACGTCTTCTGGTTTAATACATCGTTCATCTGTGGGTACAAATTTAGTATGGACTCCACGTCTTCGGAGTTTCAAATAAGGGAGCATATTTGAATGATGCTCCATCGTCGATAGTACGATTACATCACCATCTTCAAAAAGATGCGATAGTCCTTCTACAGCAAGGTTAATGCCGTCTGTGGTGTTTTTTGTAAAAACAATTTCATCTGATTCCGCACCAATAAAGTCCGCTACGATCTTTCGTGATTCATCGTGAATTCGGCCACTTCTTTGAGCTAGTGGATGCGCGCTTCTATTAGGGTTACCTCTAAAATCCAACGCTTGCTGAACAGCGTTTACTACTGATGTTGGGGCAGGGGTCATTGCAGCCGAATCCAAATATACATAGTTGGATTGGCGAAACACCTTGAATTTTTTACGGATTATATCATTCATAATTACCCCATACATTACACTACATTGCAATATTATAGGTAAAGTACTAACATAATCTGGCCATAATATGGCTTTATATAAAGGTATTATTAGTATATGAGTAGTTTTGTTAGTTTTAATTGACAAAAGTTCAGTTATTTGTTAACATATCTACATGTACAATACTTCACTAAATCAAAAGCTTGAACGTGTGGGTTTGTCTCCAAAAGAGGCCTTAATATATGGCTATTTAATCGATAAAGGGGGTGCTTACCCCTCAAAAATCGCAGAAGAGATAAAGCTCAACAGAAGCACTGTGTATGCGATTTTGATGGATTTATCTGTGAAAGGGCTAGTAAATGAGATTGAAAAGAAAAACAAGCTCTTTTATACGGTTGAACGCCCCGACCGTCTCCTTCGCCATGCCAAATCGCGTATAACCATGGCTAATGACCAATATGAACGCACAGAGCAACTTCTACCTGATCTAGAGGGTCTTTATAATATGGTCGCCAATAAGGCGCGCGTACGTTATTTTGAAGGTGTTGACGGCATCCTTACAGTTCTTGAGGACCATATCTTAACTGAAAAGCCTTATGAAATGGTTGCGATATCAAATGCAAACCATTTGGAGTATTTCTTGCCCAAAGAGTTTTTTGAGAAGTATCGTCGCACAAAGGAACGAAAGGGAATAACCACACGAGGTATTATTCCTGATACTCCTGAAAATAGAACGTTTAACTCTCGTGTGTACGATGGATTTAAGAAAAAGATTATTCCGGTCATGCATTATGTTCCTGCAAAACAGTTTCCTTTTAAAGGAGAGATTACTATTTACGGAGACAATAAGGTCTCAATCGTTAACATGTCTGATGAGAATATCACCGGACTTATCATTGAGGACCCACTCATTCACAATATGATGAGAATGATATTCGAGCTTGCTTGGAAGAGTAGTAAAGAATAATTATAAAATGGTCATTATCATTGATATGGACCAAACAGAGAAAACAAAATACTTAAAATCTGACCAATATTATTTAGACTTATACGATAAACATACTGTTGAAGAGTGCCGTCGTTTAGAATCTCGGGATCATGAATTACCTGAAGATGATAAAGACGATTTATCTAAAAAGGAAAAAAGGAGTGCTGTTATGCTCGCCAACAATCTATTCATGTATTTCACCAAGGGTGAACGATATGCTAGTAAAGAGGAGACTATTCGTAAATGGATGGACAGAGACAAGGAAAGAGATGAAATCTTTGAGTCAGCAAAAGCTCCAGAAAATATAACCTGCCTCACTTGTGGCCGACTCATGTTTGTTGAGTCAAAGCATTTGTGGATGGGTGACAAGGATAAAGATCGGGTCCTATTTTTCTATGATTGTCCGCTTACACATGTGCCGCGCAGAGCTTTCTATAGTGATGGAGAAGAATGGAAGTCTAGGTCGAGCCCTTGTCCTAAATGTGGCGCTGAACTGGAACATACTCCTGAAAAGAAGATAAGGAATAAAATTATATCTACCGACAAATGTTTGAAATGTGGGTTTAGCAAAAAAAGCGAATTCGAATTATCAGTGACGAAAGATAAGGTTGATCCTCATTTTGCAAGAGATCGGGCACGCTTCTGTCTTTCTCAAGAAGAAGGTCAGAAATATGTAGACTACAAATATCATATGAAAGCTGCTATTGAGACAATGAAAAAGATTGAAGAAAAAGAAGTAAATAAAGAATCTTATGAAAAAGTAGCAAAGTTGAAGAAGTTGAAAATAATTGAAGTTGAGGAATTGCTTAGTCCTGCTTTAGAAGCTCGAGGTTATATCAAGCTTCATTTTCAAACGCCAGAAACCAAGAAGGATATTATTGTTTCTTTCTCAATTCATGACTCTAAGGACCGAAAAGAATATGACAGCATGTCTGATTTGAAGAAGTCAATTAAAACGACTCTCAATGGCACCAACTGGAAGCTCATGAGTGATGGGGTCGATTACCGGTTAGGGATGTTGAGCGGTAGGTTACGAGGATATGAACGTGAAGAAGATCTACTGGAGTTGGTCCACGAGAAGAAAAATAATTTAAATATCGCTAATTGAGTGTTTTCAGATTATAATAGTGTTACTAATGAGCTCAAATCGTAAAAAAATTAAAGTCATTGATTTATTCTGCGGTATTGGCGGTTTGACGCACGGTCTCATAAAAGAAGGTTTGGATGTTGTGGCTGGCATCGATAATGATTCGTCGTGTAAATTTGGATACGAGTACAACAACAAAACAAAATTTATCGACAAAGATATTCTCAAGGTTACTGCTGATCAGGTGAACGAATTATTTGGTTCAAAAAAAGATTCAATTCGAGTGCTTGCAGGTTGCGCACCCTGTCAGCCCTTCTCGAAATTAAATTTAAAAGAAGTTACACAAAAACAACTTGAGCCATTAGGAAAGTTTGCCCAGCTTATTGCGCAGACTCAACCGGATGTTGTTTCTATGGAAAACGTAAGCGGCCTAGCTGACACTAATAAATATCCTGTTTTTGCAAACTTTCTTAAGACCTTGGAAGATAATGGATATAAATATAAATATGAAGTTGTTGATGTGTCAGAGTTTGGAGTACCACAAAGACGCCGAAGATTAGTTCTACTTGCTTCCAAGCTGGGTGAGATTTCTTTGATTAAAAGAACCCATAAGGATAATCGAGTCACTGTTTGAGATGTGATTAAAGACCTTGAACCAATCAAGGATGGAGAGACAAGCAAAAAAGATCTTCTACATCGATCACGAAAGCTCGCTCCAGTTAATTTGAGACGTATTAAAGCTACTCCTCATGATGGAGGCAATTCAGATAGCTGGTCTGACGATTTGGTGTTAGAGTGCCACAAGAAAGAATCAGGAAAGACCTACAGCAGTACTGTATATGGGCGAATGAGGTGGGATGAGCCTGCCCCTACCATGACGACTCAATGCGTAGGTCTTGGAAATGGTAGATTCGGTCATCCAAAGCAGAACAGAGCCATAAGTCTTCGTGAAGCGGCTATATTCCAAACCTTCCCCAAGGACTACCAGTTTGTCCCTTCAAACGAACCAATTATTGTTGCTCAAGTGGCAAAATTTATTGGTAATGCAGTTCCTGTTAGATTGGGAGAAGTTATAGGTCAAAGTATAAAACAGCATCTACAGAAAAATGGAAAAGAACGACAAAAAATATCAAATAAAAATTAGCCTAAATGTACTCAATCACTTAGGCATAAAATTGTATAGTAACGTCCCTGCGGTTTTGTCCGAGGTTGTTGCGAATGCTTGGGATGCCGATGCGACTAAGGTTGAGATTTCCACAGAAAAAGAAAAAATATTGATTCAGGACGACGGACATGGCATGTCTCTTGATGACATCAATGATAAATACCTTACTGTTGGATACGATCGAAGGAAGGCTGGTATGTCAGTTACCAAAAAATATAAGCGTCCTGTTATGGGTCGAAAGGGTATCGGAAAACTATCTCTGTTTTCTATAGCTAATAAAATTGAAATTGAAACCTACAAGGAGGGTGAGAAGAACGGTCTAGTTTTGATCGCAAGCGAAATCGAGAAGCAGTTGGAAGCTTCCGGAGGTATGGGAACGTATCATCCTGTGCCTATAGATCCTAAAAATATATCTCTTACAAAGAATGGTACAAGGATAACGATCTCTGAGCTCAAGAGGAATGTGACAGAAGGTACGGACGAAGCTCTAAAAAAGAGAGTGGCAAGACGCTTTAGTGTTCTTGGAAGTGAGAATAAGTTTTCTGTTCTCATTAATTCTTCTGAAGTGAAAATCACTGATCGGGATTATTTTCATAAGCTCCAATATATTTGGTATTTCGGTTCAAGCAGCAAACAGTATGCCGATCACTGTTCTGAAAAAGTAGAACATAAGGAAAAAAGAGATGGTGAGCTAACAATCAGGGGTAAAAAAGTAAAGGTGACTGGATGGATTGGTACCGTCAATTCATCAGGTGATTTGAAGGATGGTGAGGACAATCTTAATAAGATCGTAGTGATGGTTCGTGGAAAGCTTGCTCAGGAAGACATCATGGAAAGTTTTGCTGAAGGTGGAATGTACACTAAGTATATAATTGGAGAAATCCACGCTGATTTTTTGGATACTGATGATGAGGAAGATATCGCAACGACAAGCAGACAAAGCATAATAAACGATGATCCAAGATATAAGGAATTGCTGGCTTTCATCAATGGGGAGTTGAAGTACGTGCAATCAAAGTGGACTGACCTAAGAAATAAAGAGGGTGTTAAAAAAGCGACAGAAAATAAGGTTATAAAACAATGGTTCTCCGGTCTGAAAGGAGATAAAAAGAAAAAAGCCGAGTCACTATTTGGAAAAATCAATCAGCTCACACTTGAATCAGACGATCAGCGAAAGACGTTGTTCAAGCACGCGATTCTTGCATTTGAGACTTTGAACTACAGAGAAAATCTTGATGCGCTCGAAAATATGAACCCTTCAAATGTGGCTTTGTTCACACAGATTTTTAGTGAGCATAATGACATTGAAGCAACACTATATCATCAAATCACAAAAGCCAGGGTGGTTGTTATTAAGGCACTTCAGGAGAAAGTTGAAGATAATGCTCTGGAAAAAGTGGTCCAGCAACATCTCTACGATAATCTTTGGCTACTTGATCCCTCTTGGGACCGAGCTACAGAAGCGCCATATCTTGAACAGCAGGTGAAGACAGCTTTCAATAAGTTGAATGCCAAGGCAAAAGGTGATGAGAAAGATGGTCGTGTCGATATCCGATATAAGAATTCAGCCGGTAAACATATCATCATTGAATTAAAGAGACCAGACAGAACGGTCAGTACTTCAGAGTTACTCGGACAGGTAGAAAAGTATAGAGACAAGCTCTCGGAAATCCTTGATGCCGCCAATATTAAAGAACCAGTTGAGGTTGTGTGTATTGTTGGAAAGAAGCTCTCCGATTGGAAAAATGCACAAAAAAGAGATGAATCAAGTAAGTCCCTGGCCGTGAAGAACATCAGAGTTGTGCTTTATCAGGAGCTAATTCAAAATGCGCATAAGATGTACGCTGACTACTTAGCCAAGGAAAAGGAAGTGGGAAGGGTGTTCGAAATTATCAAAGCCATTGATGAAAGCTAGTGAGAAGTGTTCTTTTTTGCACCTATTTGCCCTAATTTGCCCTTTTTCACCCTAACGCTAAGCCAGATTAGGCCAAAAAGAGCCAAAATTACCCTAAAACTGCTATACTTTGCATGTCAGGAATGTAGATCGTTGCATCATTCCTTTTCTCAAATATAGTTCTAACTTCCTCTACGACGGCACCCCCAAAAAAACCCAACCCCCCTTGTCATACAAACTCACCTCGGTCGGCTTTAGTACTGAAGGTCAAATTATTAAAACAACCTTACAATACTATGAAAAAACTACTAATTACGGGTACTTTGATGGGTGCAATCATGACTCTGGCACCGACACTTTCACTAGCTGCAACATATCAATATGTGAACACTAGCGGAAATGTCTCAGTTGTAACAGCAGATAATGCTTTTCAGGCAATGACTGTAGCCGACATCGCCTCACACAGTGGAGTGATGCTTGTCTCAGGCTCTGTGAATAATACTGTAACTACTCCTGTGAACTATCCTGTATCTACACCCGCTACTGCCGGAACATATCAGTACATTAATATTTATGGAAATGTTAAAACTATAAATGCAGGTTCTGCAGCAGCTGCGATGAATGCCAGTGACATTTCTCCACACAGTGGAGTGATGTTGATGACTGGAACTAACGGACTTTAGTTAGAAAAGATTAGGAAAGAAAAAACCTCCGCGTAAAGGCGGCGGTTTTTTTAATGACTACAAAATAACTGTATCGATTTACAGACCTACTTTACAGTATGCACCTCATTCTTCAACACCGGTAAATAAAACTTGTCGATATATTCAACCAGCATCCTCGTCGCGCTGAACTTTTCCAAAATCAACTCCCTAGAATTCTTCATCCTCGAAACCCAATCTTCTTTCGGACCATAATATGCGGGCACAATTTCATTCTCTAAAATTTTCAAAAGTTCTTCATTTAAATTTCTATCCTCTCCAATCACCCATCCGATTTGTGAAAGATTCGTCTCGTACACCCAACCATCTCTTGTTGATAGTGGCAAAGTTCCATTCAAGCATGCCTTCATCCCGCTTGTTCCACAGGCTTCTCTTCCAATCATCGGAGTATTGAGCCACACGTCACAGCCTGCAACCAACATTTTTGAAAGCTCTAAATCATAATTTGGTAAAAATACTAAAATATCTTTTAATTCATTTTCTGCATACTGTAGCAAAGTCTTTAAATACGGATTGTCAGCCCACGCTGGTCCTGAAAAAACAATCTGCACTTTCTTCCCTTCTCTTAATGCAATTTCCTTAAACTTTTTTACATCTGAAAGTATTGCCAGTGGCTGCTTGTATTCCACCATGCGACGTCCCCACCCGAGAAGCAAGACGTCCTCATCAAAAACTTTCCCGGTTTGCTTTTTAATTTCTTCAACTAGTTTTTTCTTGTTTTCCTGATGTTTCTGCCAAATTTCCATTTCCTCTACCGCGTCCCATCGCCTTACATTTATTCCATTTGTAACAACCTCGATAGTAAAATCTTTCCACATAATGCCCGCTTTGATCGAATGTAGGACCGAAACTGCGTTAACCTTGGAAGACATGTTCAACGCAAGATTAGTCATTGAAAATAATTCTTGTCCTGGAATTTTTCCTAATGCAATTATCACACCCAATGTGACTTCAATCTCTTCAGCAAACTTTCTCAACATAAAATTGACCTTATCATCTGCAAAAATCTCCTGCCCTGCTGGGACAAGGGTATGGTTTGTAAATACAATGTGTTGACGGGCGTATTGATAAGCTTTTGCAAAAGTCAGACTGTGTCTTCGCATTTCATGACGTATCAATTCCAACGCTAAAAATGCCGAGTGTCCTTCATTCATGTGAAAAACTGAAGGATGAATTTCAAGTGCCCGAAGGAGCCTCATCCCCCCAATCCCAAGAAGGATTTCCTGCATCAACCGCACATCGTGATTTTCATCATACAAAACATTAGTAATCCCTTTGTCTTCAGTGTGATTCCCTTCAATATTTGTATCCATTAAAATCATTCTTGCATTATTCTTTTTAAGTTCCCATGCCTGAATTAGAACGTCACGATCACCGAGTGGGAGTGAAATAGTTAAAACCTTTCCCTCTTTGTCCAAGACTTTTGTTAATCCAAAATCTTCCGCTTTTCCATTATTATTATGATAAAAAAGTCCCATACATATCACAGGAAATTCCTGTTCTGCCATCTCTAAAAAGTAATCTCCAGCCAAAACCCCAAGACCTCCAGCGTAAAACCTCCGATCATTAAAAATTGCATATTCAGTTGAGAAATACGCTACAGGATCTTTTTGTAAAGCGGTGTATTGTTCGGTTTCTCTAAATTGTTTAAGCCAGTCTTTCATTTTGTTTAAGCTCCGCGCTGTTCGGGTTGCCCGCCTCGAATCTGCGTGTACTCTTCTTTGTATTTTTTAAGAGTCTCTTCTATTTTCTCACTTGGCATTTGAATTCGAAGGAGATCTACCGCACTCACAGTGTCATAAATATCAAGTTTATTTTCAAGTTTAAAAACGGCATCTCTCCACAAAGTAGCCTTCTCGTATTCTCCAGTAGCCGCAGCTTCTTTTTCAAGACTTTTCATCATATCAATGAAAGCTTCATAGACACCTTCAGTGTAACCTTGCCCCACTACTCTGTCTCTAAAAGGAATTCTCTGGAGAGCGTACTGGGCACGTGACATTTCGCGAATTTTTCCTGATCTTTGCCAATGAAAACCAGTAGAGACTATTTTTTCGTATAATTCGCTGGCCTTATCAGAAATATCTTTACCAATATTTGGAATACTTCTTGCAGTATCAAGTAATCGATACGCACCGTCCTCGATCATTTCCATACTCCACCAAGGTTTGGCCGAAGCCCACCAAAAATGGTCTGAGGCTTCGGCTTTATCCATTTTTTTTCGAACTTCTTCATATTCAGGTAATCTATTGTCCATTTTTTTAACCTCGGCTAAAACCATCTCGAACAATTTTCCTTGCATTGTATGAAGTTCATTCTCTGGATCGGCCCATGAAATAAACTGGATACCATTTTCTATGTCTTGCTTGCTGCTTGCCCAAGTAGACGCAACGGGCATAATTTCCTCTGTATCACTATACAAATCTATCAAGTCAGAAATATTCGCCAATTTAAATTGCGGAGTTTTAAAAACTTCAAAAAGCATTTTTTCTAGCCCTGGTCTGTGGTGTCCAAAAGTTTCCCCATCCATTCCTGTCAGGATATACCTTTTACTTTCAAGGTCACTTTTCATGGCATCAGCCAAAGTTTCTGCTGAACGAACCACCGCTCCCATAATCAAGTTACTCAATCGGCGCTCACGGAAAAAAACTTTTAAATTACTGTTTTTTATTTTGTAAATTTTGGTGTAATCAACACGCTCTGGTTCGCCATATGCGGAAATTTCATCAAGAATAATCCATTTGAATCCAAGGCTTTCAATAATTGGCACCAGCTCTTCTTTGAAACCCATCTCTGGCGGGAAAAAGCCTTTTGGATTATATGAATCCCCCAAATATTTGCGATTCGTTTCATCATTCATTTTTATCTGACGAATAATTTCCTCTTTCTCTAAAAATGGCAAAAAAGCGTGGTATTTTGCCGAACCGGTAAATTCAATTCTTCCATCCTTCCCCATTTCCTTCATCATTTCTATTAAATCGTGATATCCATATTTATCAAAAAGTTCCATCAGCGACCCATTAATATTCAAAGTCAGACGAACATTTTTATTATCCCGCAAATGCGTCAACAATGGTCTATAACATTGGGTAACAACCGCTTCCAAGACGTCAGCTTGCTGATCCGCCGGCTGATATATGTGTAAAAAGTTCGCCCAGTACATATATTTATTGGTTTTTTTCCTCACTATTAAATGCCATCGCCTTTTTGAATAATTCTACGTATTCTTTGGCAGATTTTTTCCAAGAAAAATCAGTGGTCATGGCATGCTTTTGCAAAGTCACCCATTCCTTTGGATGTTTATAAGTCTCAAGCGCCCGAACGAAGGCACCAAAAAAGGCGTACTTATCATACTTTTCAAAAACAAATCCTGCTCCATCCTTGGCGTTTTCATTGTAATCAACAACACTGTCTGCAAGACCTCCTGTTTTTCGAACGAGCGGTAGTGCGCCGTAATGCATTGCTTCCATTTGGGTAAGACCTGATGGTTCAAATTTAGAAGGTACAAGAATTAAATCAGCTCCAGAGTGCACCACATGTGGCAATGTCGTATCAAATGACAAGTGTGTTGCGACTTGTGAATATTTTTTCTCAAGATCCGCAAAAAAACTAAGATACTTAGAATCTCCATTTCCAAGGACAACTAGTTGGAACTTAAAGTTTTCAAGAAGAGGCTCTATAGTCTCTATAACCAAATCCATTCCTTTTTGTTCTGCAAGTCTTGAAACAATCGCAACCAAAGGTGTATTCGGTTCTTCTTCCAAGTTAAACTTTCTTTGTAAAACTGCTTTATTTTTTTGTCTGTCGTTTAGGTTTCTTACTGAATACTTGTATTCAACATATGGATTCGCTGTAGGATCATTACTTGTATAATCTATTCCATTTAAAATTCCAAATAGACGAGATCGACGCTCTGACAAAAGCCCATCTAAAAGTTCACCGTAATCAGGGGTGGTAATTTCCTGAGCATAATTTGGAGAAACCGTATTTACAATGTCTGCAAAAAGAATTCCCCTACGCATAAAGTTGATTTTCAACATGCGCGGATCATCGATTGGAGGAATAACCGATCGGCCATCGTCATAATCCATTTCATTTGTGAAACGATGATCAAACATTCCTTGAAAGTGTAGATTGTGTATACAAAACACCGAGGCGATCTTTGAAATGATTGGATCATTTGCATATTCAGTCTTCATCAAGTTTGGAGTAAGCCCTCCCTGCCAATCAGCGGAAACTATAATATCAGGCCTCCAATCTTCATTTCGTTTTACGAATTCCAAAGCGGCGCGCGAAAAAACTGCGAATCGCGCGCCGTCATCATCATATCCATATACATTTCCTCTTTGTTCGAAATATTCCATGTTTTCCAAAAAATAACTTGGTACAGTAGAGCCTTCTGCCGTAGATACTTTTACGTTACAAGAAATTGGATGCTCCTCCCTACCACTTGGAATAGAAATTCCTTCCATAATCATCTCCATTGGAAATTTTTCTTTTGGAATAGAGCTAAAATACGGAATCATAATCCTAGCATCATGACCAAGCTCACGAAGTGCTTTTGGTAGCGAATACATAACCTCGCCCAATCCGCCGATTTTGATAAAAGGAGCAGCTTCACAACCTAAAAAGAGAATCTTTAGACCTTTTGATTTTAGGGAGAGTTTCATATTGCTTAAAAAGTATACTATATAGAACCCTTATCTACCATAATAGCCCTGTATTCATCTGCCGTCATCTCCTTTATCTCAGGGGTATTTTTGTAGCTTGGATTCTTAATATAAGCCGGTTTACCATCACTTTCCATTACATAATATGCAAAACCTTTCATTTTTCGGACCGTTTCATAATCTGCGTGCCCTGGAAGGCTGACCGGATCAACATCTGCAAAGTTTACCGGACTGTCATCTGCCGTCGCGAGCCAGACTTTACCAGTGTTTACCATCAAGTGTCCTATACCTGTTGGAATTGGAAGCACATCCCCCGCTTTAGCATAAACAGCCACACAAATCTCCATTTCATCATCAGTTTTTCTCTTCTGTAACATCAAAATCCCCTCACCTCGTAGAATATGATAGGTCTCGCTGATGTCACCCACATGATAATGTCCGTAGGCTTTGATGTATTCCCCACCGACTGTTCCTGACTCCCATACAGTTATGTTCTCTTTGTCTGTCCCCCCTCGGATCATATAATAATGTACCGCAGGTCCTACAGCATCAGGTGACATCAATACTTCTCGCATCTTTTCGTGACTCCGCTCGGCATATGGTTTTATCATATAGCCATTATACTGCTATAATGGTGATTATGGAACTGAAAAAAATTATGGCATTCGATCTTGACGGAACGCTAACACAGAGCAAACTGCCTATGACAGAAGAGATGGCCCTACTACTATCTGCACTTTCCCTAAAAACTAAGGTAGCAGTGATTTCCGGTGGTTCATATCACCAATTTGAAAGACAACTAATCAAAGGGGTCAGGGCAACCGACACAGAAAAAAACCTGGAAAACTTTATCTTGTTACCTGCAAGTGGCAGCAGCCGTTTCGAATATAATCCGGACACAAGGAACTGGAATGAAGTTTACACCCACCCTTTTAATCAAAAAATTAAAAATCGAGTGATTGATGAATTAAATAATATACTTAAAGAAAAAACTTTCGATATTCCTGAAAAACATTACGGCCCGTATATAGAAGACCGTGGGAATCAGATTACCCTTTCAGTTTTAGGCCAGGAGGCTCCTTTAGAGGAAAAAAACAAATGGGACCCATCTAATACAAAACGCATGAAGATAAAAGAAGCTTTAGAAAAAGCAATTCCTGAAATCGATGCTGATATTGCAGGTACAACCTCAATTGATGTGCTTCCGAAAGGTTTTAATAAAGCGGTTGGTTTAAAACTTTTATTGGAGGATAAGGGGTTATCAATCAGTGACATTCTATTTATCGGTGATGCCGTATTTGAAGGTGGAAATGATTATTCTCCTATTCAAGCAGGTATTGAGACGATTGGGATTAAAGGTCCGAGTGAGACAGCGGAGATTATAAAGAAGTTTTTGTAGCCCTTTACATATCAGTATCATATAGTACAGTTTGGGAAGAGTTCGTAACCAAAAACGGTCTGAGAAAGCAGACCAGGTGCTGTGATGCACCGAATTCACACAAATGAGAGATCATTTTTCTGTACTCGTTATGATTTTGAACACCATCGAGGGGTTCACTGGCGTAACAGCAAAAGAGGTTCAGGAGTTGCCAAAGTGGAAAGACTTCTTCAAACTTTTCCTGAATGACACAGTTTGCCAGATCATCGTCCAAGGGGACAAGAGCTACAAACTGTTCAGTTTCGGTTGGTTTCCAAGAGACTCTACCCTGACGGTCATCCGGAGGGAACCCTGGAGAAATCGTGTCGAGAAGTTCCGACCCTTAGCTGTCCATCGTCCGTCAATCATTCCCGAGAGAAGCGAGGAGGACATCAAAATGCAACGGGTGGTACTCACCCTCGTCGGGTAAGGGAGACACTACAAAAGACCCAGCTGCGCGAGGTGTGTAGCTGGGTCTTTTTCTATTCCATTGACACCACCCCTCCCCCATGTTACAATGCCTCTGTTAACTTATCTTAAAGGTTTTTCTTTTCAGGACTCACCTCCTCAAACTATCTAGCTCACATATACAGAGCTTATCAAAACTCTAGAGATCCACCGGTCACCAATTATTTTAAAGACTGGAAGTTTACGATAAAGCATGTATCCAAAATCAAACAGCGCTGGTCCTCGGACTGGCAGTCATTCGCCTAAGCGCGCCTTTTCATCATCAAAACCCCGCTATTCAGCACCAGCGGGTTCTGGTTCTTCTATAGGAAGATCTTCAACGGGAGGTCGTCCTTTTAATGCACGTGTAGCTTACGGTCCTTCTAGACCTGCATCAGGCGCCCCTTCACGTTCATATAGCTCTCCCCGCGCTTCATACGGCGCACCGAGACCATATAACGCAGGTCCTGGTTCCCGTCCTTCATACAACCGAGGATCACCATCACGTGGTGGTTACTCACAAAGACGTCCCGCTAGAAACTTCGGGGGTGCATATATCAATCCTGAAAAATTTATAAACAAAGCGATCGTCACCGAAGTAGTCGAAGTTTACAACCCTAAAAACACTTTTGCTGATTTTCAAATCAATGAAGAGTTGAAAGCTTCAATTATTGCCAAGGGTTACAAAACTCCTACCCCAATTCAGGACGGTGCGATTCCTAAAATCCTCGAAGGCGTGGATGTTATTGGACTTGCCAATACTGGAACTGGTAAAACAGCGGCGTTTTTAATTCCACTTATTCATAAAATATTATTGAATCGAGACGAACAAGTTATGGTCATTGCACCGACTCGTGAACTTGCGATTCAGATCGAACAAGAATTAGTTCAATTCACACGTGGATTGAAAATTTATTCTGTATGTTGTGTAGGAGGTGCAAACATTGTTCCACAGATCCGAGCACTTCGATTACATAACAACTTCGTTATCGGAACACCAGGACGATTGAAAGATTTGATCTCGACAGGACGAATAGTTCTCTCACGATTTAACACAATTGTTCTTGATGAAGCTGATCGAATGTTGGACATGGGATTCGTAAATGATATGCGATTCATTATGGCCGGAATGCCAAAGACAAGACAGACTTTGTTCTTCTCTGCGACAGTTTCACCTGAAATTGAAAGGCTTATTCAGGAATTTTTGAAAAATCCTGTACGAATTTCAGTTAAAAGCCGAGACACTTCTAAAAATATTGATCAGGACGTTGTTCGAGTGCCACGAGGTGGAGATAAAGTTGCTATATTAAGTTCCCTATTGAAACAGCCAGAATTTAGCAAAGTAATTATCTTCGGACGAACAAAGCACGGAGTGGCAAAACTTTCTGATATGCTTGTAAAAAATGGTTTCAAGTCTGAAGCGATTCACGGAAACTTGAATCACTCTGGACGACAGCGTGCGTTGACTGGCTTCAAGGCTGGTAACACCCAAGTTCTTGTAGCAACCGATGTTGCTGCCCGAGGATTGGATATCTCTAATGTGAGTCACGTGATCAACTTTGATCTACCTGCCACTTATGACGACTATGTTCACCGCATTGGTAGAACTGGACGTGGTGACAAGAAAGGAACGGCGTTGACGTTTGTGGAGTAATCTTAGAAAATTTTTATTAAGTAGGTAAAACATACCCATTGAAAATAACTCGATGGGTATGTTAGTATAAAAATATGAAAACTCCAGCTAAACTTGTCCTTATTCGTCACGCGGAATCAGAAAGAAATAAGGCGCTAAATGGTGCATTATTTTTAAGCGATCCAACCGCTCTCGAGAAAGTTGGAAAGATTCCTGATCACAAGATATCCATAACAGAGCATGGGAAATTCCAAGCAGAAAAAACCTCACCCAAACTTCTAGAAATACACGGGATTCCGGATGTCGTTTTTCACTCTGGTTACATGCGAACTAAACAGACAGCAGAAAGTGTCCTCTCTTCATATGGAGTGAAACCATTATTAAAAGAAGACCTTTCATTGCGAGAAAGAGAAGGTGGTTATACTCACACACTACTAGAATCCGAAAAAGAAAAACATTTTCCTTACTTACAGGAATATTGGGACATTGTTGGAGGACTATTTGCTCGCCCAATTGGAGGTGAAAGTTTAATGGATGTGATTGAAAACAGACTTAGACCATTTCTAGAATATTTAAATAAAAATTACGCAGGTAAAACAGTTTTGTTGGTGACACACGGGCGAGTGATTCAATGTTTCCGTTTTATTCTTGATGAAATGACTTGGGAAAAGATGGAGGAATATTTAGAGGATAAAAAATCAACACCAACAAATTGTGGGGTTTCTACTTATATGTATGATTCTGAAACAGAAAAGTTAAAATTAGAAAGTTGGAATCAGGTCTACTGGGGATAATTGTAAGTAATTTTGTTTAGCGGACGAGGCGACAAGAAAGGAACGGCGCTGAAGTTTGTGGAGTAAGACTAAGATTTGACAGTATCATTCTGTTTGTTACTATAGAGACACAGTGCCGAAAGGCTTCGAGAAACCCCCGCTGGCCAGTGGGGGTTTCGATTTTTAGGTTAGAAGCAAGATTATTTTTTTCTTTATTTCAAGCAACAAGGCAGATTCTACCTGATCTGTATCACGGATAAATCTTTTCAAGCTCATCAATTTCATTTGAGCCAAGACGACAGAAACATTTCTGTTCAAAGAATCTACGTAATTGAAATAAAAATCAAAATGTTTCTGTTTTGACGAAAGCGGCACAATCCAAAACATTTGATTATTGAATTTTTTAATAATCAAGACTGGTCTAGCAAACTCATTTCCTTTCCCGTTTTGTTCAAAGCCAATATTTTTTCTAATATTCGCAATCCAAATTTGTCCTTCTTTTGGAAATTTACTTAAAACAATATCTTTAGCTTCAATTTTCTTTTTCAATTCGTTCCATGTATCAAAATCATCCATCAAAAAAGCATACCGGGTAGACATTAAATAAAAATAAAGAAAAGCTTAAATACAAAACACCGCCGGCCCGAGAATACGGGCCGGCGGTTTGTAGATTTGAGAGCTACAGAAGGAGCACAAGTTCGAAGCGCGGTGGCGTTTCAATCATGATCTTCTTGTCTCGATCATACGAAAGGCGGACGACATCATCAACCTTCAGAACACATTCGTTTCTGACAACGAGGACCATTCCCTCTTTCTGCCAGCGACCGTCGCGGGTTTTTCCAACAACGCGAACAGTGAGGATACTGGAACCTGTTTCCTCAATTGAAACGATCTTGCAGGTGTAGGTTTTCCCATCTGCGAGGGAGCTCAGGATGAAACCCGGTCCTTCCATGTGTCGATGACTTTTGGCAGTTTGGACTTTGACAGCCAAATAAATCGTAGAGATCAGTGCGGTCACTGATAAAAGGAAAAATGTCTTCATGGCTGTGCGTGCTGTATTGCCACTTTGACGAGCAGGGGCGGCTCCAATAGTGAGTGCGGGTGTGTTCATAGAGTACTGAACTCATTGCCTTTAACAATAAGTGCAAAACACTGTGAGCACACATAAAAGAACTTAACCTGTAATAAGCCTATTCCTGTCGTGCTAAGTCGTCAAGATATTAACTGTGCGCGGGAGAAGACTCGAACTTCCACGCCCGTAAAGGCGCTACCACCTCAAGGTAGTGCGTCTACCAATTTCGCCACCCGCGCATGTGACACATACTAAAACAAAAGACCTCCGATTGGAAGGTCTTTTGTTTTATTTAGCCTCTTCTGTTCCTACCACCTCGTCTACTATTCCCGCTCGTGCCTTGATTAATTCTGTTTTCATTCTCTTAGAGATTTCCTTAGCGGCCTTGTCTCGGATGAAGTATAGTTTCGATCGGCGAGTCTTTGATCGTCTTAATACCTCGATCTTGTCGATCATTGGTGAGTGTAGAGGGAAAATTCTCTCTACTCCCCATCCATTTGATGATTTTCGTACTGTAAAAGTAGCACCGGCCTCCGCTCCGTGCTTTCGTGATAAAACCAAACCTTCGAAGATCTGGATTCGAGTCTTGCCTTTTTCCTGAATTTTCTGGTGAACCTTAACAGTATCTCCAGACTTCATATCTAGGGCTTTTCGCTCTGCTGTGGTGTTTTTTGCTAGTGTGATTGCCATGGGAAGATAATATAGCAGAGGAAGAGAGGTTTTGCAATGGGGTGTAAGGATAGTAGAAAATAAGGGTCTTCCCCGTCACCCATTGTCAATTAATAGACAGAATTCATAAAAAATTCACATCTTCAAGATAAAGAAAATATGAAGAATTAGCATTAATTGTCAATGGGTGACTTCGGACTAGTCCAAACTCCAAATTTCTACCCAAAAACCCCCATCGCCCTCTCAAAATCCTCCGGATACGGAGCTTCAATCTTAATCAAACCTCCTCCCATATCTGTAAACTGAATACTACGTGAATGCAGTGCCAACCTCTCAAAACCCATCACCTTAGGGTGATTTGGAGCATACAAACCATCCCCAACCACAGGATGATGCAAGAAGTGCATATGGACACGAATCTGGTGAGTGCGCCCTGTTAATGGATGACACTCAATCAAACTAAAACTCGGAGTAATTTTGTAATTTTGATTTTCTAAAGTCACCTCTCCAAGAACTTTATATTCTGTAACCGCCTCACGCATCTCGCCTCGTGCAAATCGTCCAGCGCTCCACTTTCTGAAATCGCTCTTACTGCGTCCTATCGGTCGATCAACTTCCCCTTTCTTTTCCTTAAAAAGTCCCCACACAACCGCATGATAAGTCTTATAAACTTCTCGATTTTGAAATTGTGCTTTTAAATATTCAAAAGTTTCCTGATTTTTAGCAATAACCATCGCACCCGAAGTTTCCCGGTCCAATCGGTGCACAATCCCAGGTCGATAAATAACCTCACCTTCTCCATTTTTGCCTGGTTCCCCTACCGTTTTAATTTTTGGATACTTTTCAATTAGCCAATCGCACAAATTCGCCTCTTTTGTCTTTCCATCAGAATGCACGACCAAACCTGCCGGCTTGTTTATGACCAAAAGGTTTTTATTTTCAAATAGGATTATTGGCTCTTTCATTGCACCAACATTACCCTAAAAGGTTGAAAAAGTCATTTAAATGGGATACTATCTACTTCACGGGAGATTAGCTCAGTTGGTAGAGCAACTCATTTACACTGAGAAGGTCACAGGTTCGAGTCCTGTATCTCCCACAAATTAACGAGCGAAGCGACTATAATTTGTGTGGATGCCGCACACAGCGACACCCATCACAATATGTTATAATTTTTGACATATGAAAAATAAAGGTTTCACTCTTGTTGAACTTCTGATCGTAATTGCGATTATCGGAATCCTCTCATCAGTGGTTATTTCCAGCCTTGGTCAAACTAGAAAAAACGCCGATGATGCAAAAGTTCAGTCACAACTTTCGAGTATTCGTGAAAGCGCGGAGCTCTATTACATAAGCAATGGAAACTATGGAGCTTCAACTTTTTCTTGCACCGGAGGTATGTTTTCTGACACATCATCTGGAATGTCGGCTTTAACCAATGTCGCAAACTACCCCACCGGTACTATTTTAATATGTAACAGTGGCGCAACAGGTTGGGCGGTACAAGGAAGTCTGGCTTCCTCGACTACATATTGGTGTGTGGATAAAGCGGGGTCTTCTAAAGAAAAGTCTACTTCAATTGCAAGTACCACGACTTGTGGATAGTTTAAATTTTGTGCCCTCGCGAGGAATCGAACCTCGAATAACGGCTTAGAAGTCCGCTGTTATATCCATTTAACTACAAGGGCTTGCTTCTGCCAAAAAAACCGAATTGTGCATATGTCTTAAGCCGATGACAATTTGCACAAAGTATTTGGCACTTTTTAATTTCTTCTTGAACCGACTTCCACGAATAATGTCCTGACAACATTTTAGAGATTGATTTAAATTTCAAATCACTATCAGTGTGGTCAAACTCTAAAACTATCGGATTATTTTCTCCACAATCAATGCAAGATTTTGTGGATAAATAGGTAAACAATTCTGCTCTTATTTTTATACGATGCCTCATTTGGGCTCTATACAGATCTTCTTTGTATTTGTATGGCATATAGGGATTATACTACGAAACTCTAACCCTAAAATCCACACTGTCTCTAATTCAATCTGCATTCTTACGATACCTTAATCCTACGAATTCTTCAACTCACTCACTAATTTTTCAAAGCGCTCTTTTTTCTGTAAATACAGTTCAATCACCTGATTAAGCTCCAATTTTGAATCTTTACTGACAGGTTGATTTGATACCGCTTCCCCGATTACCACGGGTGTTTCCACGTCTTTGCTTTTAAATGAAATATCGCGATAAAAAACTACACCGTACACAGAAATTCCGATGGCCAATACCATAGCAGTCGTGAAAATCCTCCTCCAGTCTGTCTGTGGCCTATTACCGATTATGTATAGTTCTTTTTTAAAAAGTTTCATAAGTTTAGTTTTGAGCTTCTTTTAATTTTACCAAAACGAGATCTATATCCGTAGTCCATTTCACCGTTGATGATGCATCCCCGGATCGAACCAAAGATATTTTATTTATTTTTATGTTATATGGTAGACCCTCAATCAGCTGGATACTCTTTAGAACACTGGTTTTTGTACCGTCGATGTTCGCCATAATTCTGACGAACTCTACACCTTCTGGCATCTCCGTTGCGGGTTCAATAGCTACTGATTTTGTCTCAATCCTTGTTCCACTAATTGGTCCAAAACCTTCGATTTTCTGTACAATCTCTGCGGTCTCATCTCCTCGTATCAAGAATTCGTTTAGATCCAACCCGTCTTTAAAATTATCCTGTACTCTATTTTTAAGATTTGCAATTGCCTGCTCCTTCTTCATTGCAAAAACAACTTTATACCTTATATCCCCCAACGCATCATTCGCTATTTTTATGTGACGAATAAAATAAAAATACAAACTCCAGATAGAGACGGCAATGATCAGATTTAGTATTAAAAGATTTAGAGTTCTTTTTTTCATGTGTTTAATTTATCAAGATCAATCAAGAGATTAAGGTTAAACTCCAAATTATCCTGCTTTGCCAAACTGTTATATGGGAAAATCGCTCCGCTTAGAGCTGGGTCCTGCTTTAAGGTGTTGATAAATTTTACAAGGGTCTCTCTGTTTTTTGAAGTCCCACTGATTTGGATGGATAAATTTTCATCAAAATGGTTGATTTGAAACTGCTTGATGATTGTATCTCTACCTGCCTCCCCCTCTAGTCTAGAAAAAAGATCCACAGCGGACACTGACTGGCTTAGAGGAGCTAGGAACGATGCAATGTTTGAAATATTTGCAATCTTTTTAGACAGTTCGTCCACATTTGTAGTAGATTGCCCCTCGACATTTGTTTTCTGTAAACTTAGGATATTTTCTCGTGCTGATACGATTACTTTTGAGGGGAGAATTGAGACTAAGCCGATCACTCCGACAGCTGAAAGTGAAACCAAGGCAACAACCCCCAAGCGCATCCTGTATTCTCGTAAGATTTTTTTCTTTTGTTCTTGGGTTAAGAGATAGAGCATTTTTTTGAAGATTAATATCTATGTTTCGGCAGAGCTAAACCAATAGCAATACCAAAATCCAAAGAATCATTAAACTTGATATCTGGCACCGTATCTTTCAAATTTAAAACATTCTGCCAAACATTCGCAACCTCAACTTCTATGTTCAAGCTCGAAGAAAAGTAATCCTTAAGCCCAGGTAAAAGTGCGTCATGCCCCGATAGAATAATTTTTTTAATAGAAGTAGCATTTTTTTCTCCATTTATTCGGATTTTGTCCTGCAAAGACTGCCAGTACACGATCACTCTCTGCGTTTCATCCTTGATTGCCGAAAATCCATTTATCATACCCGCGAATAATTTGTTATTATCCAGATCAACATTTTCATAATCGGGATTAGTTTTCATCTTTTCTGCTTCTTCTACATTAATGTTGTACTCTCGCATTAATCCATCTGTAAAGTCAGCGGACCCAATTGGAACTGAGGAGGTAAACTGCAAGGCATGATTGGAAACAATTGATAGCACTGTACGCTTTTCAGAAATTTGAACAAGTAGATAGTCGGATGTATCATCGTAGTTTATCACAGCACGAGCAAGCGCTTGATTTTCAAGCAAAAAAGAAATCGGTGTCATGCCTGATTTTTCAAGGATAGTCGTATAATCCCTTACAATTTGATACGGCACGACCGACACCGCAACAGTCAATGTCTTTGTCGCTTTATTACTACGAATTGGAAAGAATTCAAATATCGCCTCACTTAATATTAAGGGAACATTTTCTTCCAAATGCATTTCCACATTTGCCCTGATACTGTCATCATCCCCCTCTGGTACTTCGGTTGTGTATAAATATGACTTTACCTCTGGAATGGAAACTTCGACAAAAGAAATTTTTTGGGTTTTTTGAATCTCTGTCAGGGCGTCTTGGAGGTCTTTATTGTTTACAAGATTTTCATCAAAGACTATGGGTTTAGCCAGCTGATGACTGCCATATTTGCTGATTTTTAAATGACCCGGGGCCTTGGTTAGTTCTATATACTTGATAGATGAAGGGGTAATGTCCAAGCCAACATGCGACATGTCAAGAAAATATGGAGTTGGAAAATATGTGAGTAATCTTACAGAGAGCTTCATGCTCTCGATTATAACATTTTTACGAAATTCTTGTACCAGCGGGAATGTCTGCTGTGGGTTTCAAAAGTGCAGTCGATGCGGCAAGAATCATAGCCTGACTTTCAAGGCCCATAATCATGCGCGGTTCAAGGTTTGTCACGAATGGAAAATTTTGATTTATCAATACAGTTAAATCAGGAAAAAATTTAGCGATGCCTGAAATAACTTGTCTTGGGGTGGGTTCTGCAAAGTCCACTGCTAGTTTTAAAAGCTTTTCAGACCCTACAACAGGTTCAGCGGAAAGAATCTTTCCAATTGTTATCTCGACTTTGGCAAAGTCATCAAAGGTTATTTTGTTCATTTTTATATTTAAGCCTATTTAAGTAACTTTGTAAAATAATCGAAGCGGCACCTGAATCCACATTATCATTATTTTCTTGAATTTTTGAAACTTGGTGAGAGGACAAAGTTTCTGGTTCGTAGACCATTGGTAGATTTGATATGGTTTTAAACTTCTCTACAAACTTTTTAATATCCTTCATAATCGGATTTTCGACATTGTTGAAGTCTTTGGATTCCCCTACTACCACCAAATCGACACCGTTTTGTTTGCAGAGTTCCGAAATTATCATTGGAAGCTCTACATCGTTTTCGATAATAGAATGCGGAAAGGCAATTTTTTTATCAGGGTCGGACATTGCGATACCTACCCTTCTTTTTCCATAATCGATTCCAATTGCTCTTGCCATATAGCCAGAATACTAGCATTTGAGAAGGTTTTTTGATAGGATGTTTCGCGGAGGAGTGGCAGAGTGGTCGATCGCAACAGTCTTGAAAACTGTAGTCCTCGCAAGGGGACCGTGAGTTCGAATCTCACCTCCTCCGCACGATGAGACTTTGACTACACAAATGGTCAAAGTCTCTTTGTTTATCAACACTATTTAGAGGTTCTAACCGCTTCTTTATATCGGTTAATGTTTTTGAGACTCTTTTCAATGGGAAGAGCGATTTTTCTATATCCAGACTAAGTATTTTGTCTTTTAAGATGAGGTTCGAACCTAGAGTTGAAAGTATCGACCGTTTTACCTCTGGTTTTCCATTTTTAAACTTATCTTTAGCGTTTTCAATAAAATCAAACATTCTATCGCCAGTTTCAATCCAGCCATCAATTCTTTTACCAGTGTCATTAAATAACTTTTCGTATTGTGCCTTTTCAGCTAATAGCTTTGGTTTCCTCTCTGCAAATTCTTCCGCCGAAATCTCTCCAGCTGCTCTCATATCCATTAAGCCGTCAATCTTCGCTAGAATTGCCTTGTAGCCCCTCTGTTGGCTATTTACAATAGAGTTTCTGCTTGATACTTCTTTCTCATTTTCTTTCCTAAACCACTTCATTGCAAAACTATGAAATTCAGAAGGTATTTCTATACTTTCAATTTCAGCTACAATTTGCTTTTTCAAATCCTCTTCTCTTATAGACCCTTGTGAGCAATTAGGATTTATTCTTTTGGTGCAGTGATAGTAAACATAAATATGGATATTTCCATTCTTCTGCTTCTTTATTTTTGTTTCAGCTGTAATAGCCGCTCCACATTCTCCACAACACATCATTCCTGTGAAATCAAAGATGTGAGATTTTGGGCGAGGTTTACCTTTCTTACCTAAAATAACTTGAAGTTTATCGTATTCATCTACATTCATTAGTGGTGTATGTATTCCGTCATACCAGTTTCCACTTCCCAAAGGATACTCATATCTACCATAATAAAAGGGGTTGGAAAAAATTCTGTAAACGGTTGGTCGGCTAATTTTCTTTCCGTTCGGCATTGTTAAGTTCCATTCGTTTCTAGCAATTCTCCATATCTGTGCAACAGGATAAGTTCCTGTAAGGGCAAGGTCAACCATTTTTCTGACCAAAGGAAAATTTATTTCATCTACCAAAGGAATTTTGTTTCCTTTCTCTGCATATTTATCATTTTTGTAACCAACTGGAACAGGGCCTGGATACATTCCCAATCCAGCTTTCGTATGTAAACCTCTTTTTACATTTATGCCTTTATTATCATTATCCAACTTTGCCTGCATACACTGGAACATAAGCATAAACTTATCCATCGGTGTATTCCTATAAGTTTGGCTAGGAGTAACAATCTCAATCAGATTTCCTTTATCCATCTGCTCAATAAGACGAGCAGCATCAATGGAGTTTCTAGATAATCGGTCAGGATGCCAGGTTACGATTGCGTTTATTTCTTTCTTATCAATAAGTCCAAACATTCTTTCAAACTGGGCTCTTTTGTAAGCAGTCTTTGCTGATTTGGCTTCGGTAAAAACATTATTATCAACGATTTTTATTCCCAAATCATTTGCAATCTTTTTGGCTTCTTCAATCTGTGAGCCAAGAGAAAGAATTTGGCGGTCTTCGCTTTCAGTTGATTTTCGGTTGTAATTCCCGTATATAAGTTTTGTGTCAGTTTTGGCGTTCATTTGCTTATATTTTAGCATTTTTAAAGCTTTTTAAGGAGCTTCTGTATGAGAGCTTTCTCTTCAGGTGAAAATTCTCCATCACTAGCCGTAGTAATCTTTTTAACAATATCTACGGCATCCAATGGACTCATTCCTCCATAACCATATGAACCAAAAGTAGTGCCCACATTATCGTGCCCAAGATTTAAACTGACAGCTTTCTTTTCCTCCTCTGTTAATCTCGTTTTACTCATAAGCGAAACAATAAGATGCCTAAAAGAGTGAGGGTGGAAGTATGGCACTCCAGCATTGATACACCGCTTCTCAAAAATCTTTCTTGCCCCTCCCGCACTACTCCAAAAATCATTACTTACAAGTGTTTTACTGTAGCTCTTTTCAGAAAATCCTTTCATCGTAGAAGGAAAAATTGGTTCATCAGCTCGTGCCCCTCTTTCTAGTTGATGGTCATACCACTCCAGGAAAAACTTCCTGGGTTCATCCCAACCTATAGGAAAGAAAGTTGTTAAAATCTTCTTTGAGTTTTTTGTTTGAACCCCATCGCCTGGGTTCTGGTCAATTAGTTCTGTCTCTCTATCAAAGTTTTTTATTCTCAAAGTTGCTATAGCCGAGATACGCATTCCTGTAATAAGAGCAAAACTAAGAATAGCTCTATCTCTCATATCAATCTCATTACCGCGTCCTATGCTTTCTATAATCTTTTTTGCTTCATCAAAAGTTGGTATCCTCTTGGTCGTGCCAGAGGTAGCTATGCGGGCATCCTTTTTTGATAATCGCAAGAAATCTACATCCGTTTTCTTAATACTCCTCCTGTAATCGGGTTGGTCAGCAAGCCAGGTAAAGAATTTCTTGATACGGCGGAAATAATTGTATTGGGTGGCTAAAGATAGTGTGCCTGACTCGGTCTTAGCATATCTGGTTTTTAGCCACTCGCAGAACTTTGTCGCCTTCTCTTTTGTGAAGGTTGAAAAGTCCTCATCTTCGCTAAAAACTTGCCATTGATAAACAGCTTCTGCGTGTTTATCCAGCGAGTCGTCAGCAAACCCTTTAGCACCCTTCAAGTGCTCAAGAAACTGCCTCTTAATCTGCTCATTTTTGTAATTTGAATTTGTCATTTTGTGTTAAAGATTAAATGTAATCGAATATGGACATTTGAATAGGAGTTGGGGGTATCTTATAGTCCTTTTTGATAGGGTGGATTGTCTTGCACATTTTCCCGTTACAAACACTACAGAGACCTCTTTTTGTGTTCCCCGAAATACTGATTGAACCCCGTTTTGCTCGTCTTGGATGCTTACAGGTGAAGCAATAGAACTCGTGTCTCTTCATCTTCACCTTTGCCCCAGAGTTCTTATTTCTAATGAACTTTTGAACCTCATCTCCTCGTATCAGAATAGGTTTCTGACTTCCTGGCACAGTCGCCAAACCCTGTTCAATCCACCTCCAGCAAGTCTTCTGGCTCATACTTACAAGGTCAGATAGTTCCTTGATGGTATATGCTTGATGTTTAGAAACTTTACGGGGGTCAAACTTGGTCATTGGCGCTCTTATTTACCTCTACAGGAGCTACCCCGTAAACCGCCACATATAGCTTCACAAGGTTGTTAGCACGAAAAGCCGCTTCCTCGTCTGAAAGCTTTATGCCGAAACGTTTTTCGTATAACTTTTTGTATTCTTCTATGGCTTCTTGTGGGAGCATTTTGCAAGCCCGCTCTTTGCTTGACCCAACCCGAACGCCTTCGGTTAGACCAAGCAAGCAATGGACTTACTTGATTGAGGCGTCAACCAAACAAAAAGTAGCTTGCCAAATTATGTTCTTTTGCAAGCTTTTAATTTAGAGGTAATTTGGGGTGATTTAGCCCCAAACTGGGACATATTTGGTGACTTTTGGTGGATTTTTATCTTGTTTCAGTGCTAAAAGAGTTAAATTACCACTGTTATTTACTAGCTCATCGGTATTGAGACCAGTTTTCTCCCTAATGTTTTTTGCAATCTCATTTATAAAAGCGGTCTCAAGAGTTTTTCGGGTAGGGTCTAGTTCTTGTTGATGGTCTTCGTAGAAACCTCCCGCTATTAAAACCTCCAGCCGTTCTAGTTTGGCAGGTTTCTTTCCCAATTTTGAATATAAGATTTTGAAAACATTGTATTCAGGACTACCATCTTTAAATTTAAATTTATTTTTCCCGACAACTTTTCCCTTACCAGTAGCATCGTTGTAATCAATTAGTGGAAGACTGGATACTGTCTCTCCGCCCCATACAGCAACTCTCTTAACTTCACTAACGATTTCCTTTTTTAAAGCTTCCTTTTCTAATGCACTTTCCAGGGCTTTTGTCTGACCTTTCCTGATACCATCAAAATCCTTTGACAATAATGGTGGCTTAACTTTAGGAAATTTCTCTTCCTTTTTAAGCTCCATAAATTTATAGAAGTCGTTTATTTCTCTTTTCAATTCCTGAAGTTTCTCATAATCAGGAACTATTATTCCATTGCCAGCCAGATACTCGCGAATTTGAGCGGTTGATATTACAGCCGAATTTTCGTTTATTCTCCATCTACACGCCCGCTCGTATACAAGCATCATTAGTATTGAGCGGGCTTGATTTTCTGATATTCCGAGCTTAGAAAGGTCAATTTTTACACTCTGTGCCTTTTCTCCGAAAGGAGAAAGTTCCTTGTATATAGCATCAACTATAAGCTTAAGAGGCCTCCATTTATCAACCTCGTGCTGATACTCTTCTTCGTCATTGATTAAGAGCAAGTCTTTTCGTGCTGTAGCAAGTCGTTCTGCAAGGAACGGGTCAGGCATTTTATCATCATCAAACTTCTCACGATATTTTTTGTATTGTTCATCAAAATCCTCTGGCAATGTAATTCTAATAATTGACATAATTATTCATATTCACTTAATATCTCAACCTTCCTAAACAACCCCTCCTCTTCAAGCTTGTGAAGAATAGGGGTTATTTCCTCAAAACCAATTTTGCTGTCGCTTACTAATTTAGGGGTTGATATATCTATTTGACCAGATTGATGTCTATAACTATAACCGCTACCAGCTCTGGTGTTGTATCCTTGTTTAGGGTGTAAATCCCAGTGGGCTTTTACAGCATCTAAAACAGCGAGAATTTTGCGTTCGGCGTCCGTCATTTGTTTATAATCTACTATTTTGCGCTATCTTTTACAAGAAAACTTAAATTCAAATATATGGTTTATGAAAAAGACCCCCAATTGTAGAAAATTGAAGGGGTCTTTGAATGGGGATTGAAACCCCGATGCCGTTATTCCTTGGCAGGCACGGCAGCTTCCTGCAGAACCTGGAACAAGGCGCGGTAAATCTCCGATGGGCCGAGGCCTTTGCTGACGAAGCCGTTTGCACCAGCTTTGCGTGCCTCCTGCATCGCCTCTTCCTCGTAACCGATTCCGCCGAATGCGACGATGGTAAGGCTGGGATACGATTGACGGATAGTCGCCATAGTAGCCTTCCCTTTGAATGGGCCGACATCTTCGGCACTAACGATGACCGCATCGAACTTCGGATTCGCGGCATCTAGGGTTATAAGGGCTTTGGAGCCGTCATCAAGGCTGGATGCCTGGTGGCCCTTACCACGAAGGTAAGTAGTCAGGAAACGGTTAAGGAGACGATTACTGTCAATGACGAGTAGGTTCATAAGGTAATGGTTTTTGGGTTTGGTCAGAAAGTTCTAATTCGCTTAGCGGATGCTAGCACGGCAATCAAAGCTTTCAATTCCAAGCCCAAAATTATTAAAGGTACTTTACTAAGTAAGTATATCACGAATACTGATATATGTCAAATATTTGTGGGTAAATTATCTACCTAAATGGGGCAATGAACATCCCTGTACAGGTTGCCACAAGCAGCTAATATCTGACAATACCACCACTGGTTCTATAGATTTTCTTATCTCCCAGTGTTAAGATTGACTTAATTTATAATTTAATAAAACATAATGAACGCCAAAATAAATGAGTTTTTCGGGATAAGTAAACGAGGGTCAACAGTCAAAACAGAAGTCTTTGCAGGTATTTCAACTTTTCTTGCTCTCTCTTACATCTTCGTAGTTAATCCAGCCATCCTCTCTGCGATGGGTTTAAGCACAAGTGCTATATTCTTTGCGACCATCGTGGGTTCTGTCATTGCTACTCTCGTTATGGGACTATGGGCACGACTCCCTTTTGCGGTTGCACCAGGACTTGAAATGAATGCATATGTCGCATATGTAGTTGTTGGAGTGCTTGGTTTTACTTGGCAAGGAGCACTTGGAGCAGTCTTTTGGTCTGGTGTTCTTACGGTACTTTTAAGTTACACTTCTTTGCGAGTAAATATAGTAAAAGCCATACCAGATAAATTAAAGTCTGGTTTAGCCGCTTCCGTTGGTGTGTTTCTTATGCTCATCGCCCTAAAAGTAAGCGGAATGCTTGCGTATGAAGGCATTAAAGTTAAAGGTCTTGGCTTGCTTGCATCACACGAAGCAATAATCTTTTACATTGGCTTGGCACTTGTTCTAATTCTCAAATCTCTAAAAGTAAAAGGTTCGGTGCTTTTAAGTATTATCGGAGCATCAATAGCCGCACATTTTATAGGAGTAGGTCAGCCAATAGACCCGATACACTTCTCAAAAGATATGTTTTCTGGTTTGTTTGCTTTGGATTTTAAAATTATCTTAAACCCAAAAATCTGGTCAGTTATTCTGGTGCTTTTCATCCTTGATTTTTATGGAAGTATCGCAAAATTCATTGGTCTTACCAGAAATACTTCTATCGTTAATGAAAATGGAGAATTACCACGACTCAAAGAGGGATTGATTGTAGACGGTGGAGGTACGGTTCTCGGAGCAGTTACAGGGACTTCAAACCTAATCACTTATGTAGAAAGTGCAGTTGGTATTGGAGAAGGAGGACGCACAGGGCTTGTAGCAGTCGTTGTAGCTGTTTTAATGTCACTTTTCCTATTCCTAATACCCCTAATTAACCTTATACCAGTTGTGGCAACAACAGGGGCACTATTTTTCGTAGGTTTGACACTATTCCCAGGAAAGAAGGATTTGCAGTCATACACTTGGACAGACATTCTCGCTGTATTGGTGATGGTTGTTGTAACAATATGGACTTTCGGACTTGATAAAGCAATGTTTGCGGGCTTTGCAACATTCGTAGTTCTATCCGTACTTCGTGGCAAATGGAGAGATGTAAATATATATCTTGCAGGCTCAACAATTCTTTTATTGCTAAGTATCATATTTTCTTAAAACCTTATGGCCGACCAAAACACAAAAATTGTAGCTGACCAAAAAGAATGGGGTGTAGTGGCCCAAGAGCTTGATGCAGAAAATCTGAAACTTGCTTCCTATGACCATACTCTTATTCCTGCTTTGGGTGATGTAAGAGGTAAGGAAGTATTGGATTACGGAGCAGGGCCAGGTGTTCTCGCTTTAGCTATTCAAAAACTTGGCGGTAATATTAAAGTCTATGACAATAGCCCTGAAATGCGAGAGAAATCGGGAGCTAAAATAGGAGGTGAAAACATCTACTCAACGCCAGAAGAAATTCCTCAAAACCACTTTGATATTATAATTTGCAACCTTGTGCTTTGTATTGTTCCAGAAACAGAAGTGCGAAATATAATTGAAAATATAAAAAATGAACTGAAAGAAGGCGGTTTCATATACAGTGGTTTCTGTAATCCAAAAATCTTCCAAGTCGCAGAGTCTCAACTGGATTTTCGCTTTCCAACTGGAGATGCGTACGAAACCAATCACAACTACAAAAAGGTAAAGAAAGAAGGGGGTTATGAGATTATAGAGACCCACAGACCGATTGAATGGTATCAGCAAGCATTTGAGGAAGCTGGGTTAAAGGTTGTAGATAAAATCTATACCCCTGAATATGAACTGAACGGAAACAAGATTAAAGATTTTATTATTTTTAAATTGAGTAAGTAACCCTACCAAGTGTTCACGATATTGAATTTAGTATAATCTGACATCATTAAAGAGGTTCTAACTTCGTCTAATACCCCCCGCCAGTCGAGAATGGCCACCTGTGAAAGGGTGGCTTTTCTCTTTCAATGATTAATGCATTCACTTTTTCTTATTTAGCAACTTTTTACTTTTATCTAAAAAGTTTTCACGGGTTGCCACCCTCTTCCCTGTCTTACTTTCAATTTCTTTGCGGGCATTACCTGAAACACTACCTCCATCTTTTGCATCTTTTCGGAGAGAGGGAAATCCTTTTGACTCTCTGCTCCGTGAAATCTCTGTTGTTGTCGCTTCTCCTAACATTGTGAGGATAAGTTCAAGCTCATTCATATGGTCTCGCGCATTATCCTGCTTTCTGATTTTTTTGTAATCCTTTATTTCTTGAGCAGTCATCTCAAAAGTACCTTTGTATATTTCATTAGTGAGAATGGCAAATTCAATCCCTTCTTTTGCTTCTCTGTTTTTCCATTCATCGGTAAGAGTATTACGGACATTGATACCTCGCATACGCTTGGCAATCCAGTCCTCGTCATGACCCTTTTGCTCATATATCTTCTTGGCTCTCAACACAGCCCTTTCAGGATCTTGTATTTCCTCTATACGTTCCTGTCCGACTTTTGCCAGCCACTGTTTGAAAGGTTCGGCTTTTGGTGAAGGGATGGACTGGATAATTCGGAAAATACCAGACAAATTAGCGCAATTTACCTTTTGAATACCTCCTTTTGTTTCTATCGAAAGGGGGGTGACAAATTGTCCCCACCCTTTGCCAAGCTCCTCATCTCGTTGTCTCATTTTCTTTATGTAGTCAGAAATGTTGGTGGTTTCAGAAAGAAGCAGAACTACGTCATTGACGGCAAAATACCATTGCTCCTTGTGCCAAACGCGACGGACTTCCTTTCCCTCAAAAACTGCTATTTGTTTTGTTGTATCAATTTTCTTTTTCATGACCTTATTTATTAGTATATATCATTAAATAGTAACAAGCCCACATGAATTTTTCATAAAGATTTCCTGAAGATGTAATGACCAAATCTTCACAACTTCTTTATTTTTATTTGCCTTCCCCATTATATTCTTCTCCCTAGATACATATTCAATATGTATAAGTACAAACTCAACCAACAAAAAACACCAATGAATGCAACGCCAATATTTGAAACGTCCATCGATCGCTGGACAGTCAAAGACCTAGCCACAAGGCTGTTTGGAACGGACTATCACACGTTCTATAGCCTGTCACCAGAATTCCCCCAGTTTCCAGACGGCTACATGTGCTGGATCGATAAATGTAGGAATCCTGCAGTAGACTTGGCCCTTCGCAACATCCACGGATCGGTAATTCCCTTCTTTGGCTGTAGAGAATGTTGCGAAATGCTTCACGGGGTGACTTCGGATGATGTTCCCCCCTTGAAAAATTGCCTGCTATCAGTCGAGGGAGAGCTGATTACAAAAGCAGCCTAGCGCCCGCCATCACACGAGCCCCTGTCGTAGTGATGGCGGGCTTTGTGTTTCTTCAGAACTTTTTTATTTTTATTTCATCTCAACATGTTACATTGACACTACATATCCAAAGTATATACTTCGGATATGAAGAAAACCATGCTTAGTATTAAAATAGATCCAAAACAAAAACAAGAGGCTAAAAAGACCGCGGAGGCTTTAGGAATACCCTTGGGAACCATTATTAATGCCCTACTGCGACAGTTTGTTCGTGACAAAGAAATTAATCTTTCTATTCCACTTAAACCTTCAAAATATTTGAGAGGTTCTATTGCTGAGGCCGAAAGAGAGTTTGCTTCTGGAAAATTAAAACCGTATAAGGATATAAGTGAACTTTTTGATGAACTTGGAGTTTAAGATCCTATGAAAATAATTATTACATCTAACAGGGCCAAGAAAAGGATTAAAAAACTTGACCTAAAGATTCTATTAATCCTTAAACAAAGGGTGAATCTTTTTAGAAATGATGAATTTAATCATGTTCTAAATAATCATAAACTTCACGGGGAATACGCTAATTGCCGAAGTATAAACATCACACCTGATATTCGCCTTATTTATAGAAAGGTTTCAGACAATCTCTACCATATTCTAGAAATTGGCACACACAGCGAGCTATACTCTTAAAAACCCCTACCCACCAGTAGACATGTACAAATAAGCAGTTTAAGATGGACCCCGAGAAGGGTAGTTCCATCAGCAACCAAACCTCCCCTTCTTCGTCTTTATATATGGAGAAAGCACAAAATACGTTTCTAGAGGCATACAAAACCTATTCGGATCACATCTTCCGATTCTGTCTTTTCAAATTGAGTGATCGAGAGATGGCTAAGGATTTTATGCAGGAAACTTTTGCAAAAACTTGGGTACTCATGTGTAAAAAAGACGTAGAGGTTAAAAGCCTGAAGGCAGTTCTTTACAAGATAGCCGGAAACTTGATTATTGATGAGTACCGAAGACGTGGTAGGCGTGGGGTGGCACAATCCCTAGATGTTCTCCAGAATGAGGGGTTTGAGATTTCTATCGACGAAGGTTCATCAATGACGGATCAAATAGATGGGGGCAAAGCTTTAAGACTTATCTCAAAGATTCAAGAACCCTATGCCGAGGCAGTGTTCATGAGATATGTACAAGGTTTAGAATTAGACGAAATGGCCAAAATAACAGGAGCCTCCGAAAACACTGTGTCGGTAAGGGTCCACAGAGGGATTTCGATACTAAAGAAACTTTTTAATAAAGAAAATGTATAAAAACAACCAAAACAACAAAATACATGACCACGAAATACATGAGGAGATTCATGAGCTTTTCTCTATAGCAAAGGAAAATTCTCTGTCCCACGAAGAAAAAACAGAGGGAGCATTATTTTTAAAGAACTTTATTGAAAAGCATGGATCAGTTAAATCTAAGTTCTTATTTACAAGCCCATTTGTAAAATCACGCCAATTAGTAGTTGTTGTTTTAACTCTAATATTAATATTTGGAGGAAGTGTTACTGCATATGCTGCTGGCAATTCCCTTCCCGGAGACTTGCTTTATCCTATAAAAATTAATGTCAATGAAAAACTTGAAATTGCTCTCGCGAGAGGCACCGAAGCAAAGGCCAGAATTGCTGTAAAACATACTGTTGTTCGCATTGATGAAATTGAAAAGTTAACGATCAAAGGAAAAATAGACGACTCGAAAGATGAATTTTTTAATACAATCTTGGACGCGCAATCAAAACGGGTCAGAGATAATATCTTAAAACTTAAAGAGGAAGGCCGGATAGATGCTGCAATAATAATCAGTTCAGACTTGGAAAATTCTTTAATTGATCGCAAGAAGAACTTGGAAAATATTACCAAGGATAAAAAATTACCTTTATTAAAGACCCTTGAAAAGATTGAGAAAGATATACTTGATTTTACAAAGGAACGCTCGCTACTAGAAAGCAGTCTTGCGACATCAAGCAAGATACTTATCGATAAAAAAGATGAAGATGCTGTAAACACTCAGACCGAAGCTGTAGTTCCTGTTCCAGTTCCATCAGTAGGAACTTCATCCGTAAATCTTTTACGCTAAGACAATTTCCTCACTTTCCTTACATACGAAACAATTAGAAGCGCGATAAAGGCAACTAGTAATACCAACACTACATTTAGAAGCCATGCATATTTTTCACTAAAGGGTATGACAGGGACAATTGGCTTATATTCTGGATTAGAAAGCACGCTGGATACAACAACAGTTGAAATATCTTTTTGTTTTAGTGAAGTATTCTCTAGAACTGAGTCAATATCATATACTGGTGCACTTAGATTTCCTCCAAAATACAAGTAAAAAGGACCCTGACTTCTCGGAATAAATGTCAACACAGCAACAGGAGCATTGAATATTACTTTTGGCTCTAATGATAAAGGTTGATTGTCCTGATTATCAATAACAATTTTGTAATGAGACGCTTTGGTCATTGGAAAGTTTATGCGTAGACTTTCCAATTTAGTACCATCCTCTTTTGTAAAAGAATAGATACTGTTTACATTACCCAGTGGGTACCATTCTCCGTTATGGCTTGGAATAAACTTTTGATAATTGTTTACACCTTCTGCTACAACGTCATTCTTGACCTGAACGCTAACGTTTCGATAAAAGTTCAAAGAAGATCCGACGAGGTCAATCCCATTCACCAAAACACCCTTATCTTTAAAATCAACGTAAATTTCAGTTGTTTGATTTTTTTCATTCTGGACAATTTTGGTATCCATTGAAATAGGACTCTCTTTAAGACCGGAAACTAAAGCCTGTTGAGTAATTACGCCTCCGACCATAACATTCTTTGGCTTAAACTCGAAAAGATTGTTGTTAAAGTTTACGTCGCTCTCTAAAGCCAAGTTTTTGTCAAACGGTATTAAAATTATTTTCAAAAATTTGGTACTACTTGGTTCATAAGAAATGGAATAATTTGAAACAGACCTCCCAGTCATTGTGTCGTAAAAATTAAAAACATACTGAGGTTTAGTATCCAAAGTCAATTCTCTCCAATTATTACTATCGATAGAGATTGAAACATCTGAGCCGTAAACTCTTATAATGTAGCGAAAATTTGTCTGCGATGATGTGTTTAAGAAATTGATTGAATTATGCGTTAAGGATAGTTGCTCCTTATTATCAAGTAAAAATTCAAGTTGGCCGTTTCTGACTGACAAGTTTTTTACATCTAAATTAACAACTTCTTGCTTTTCAGAGAACGAAGAGTAATTCAAAGTGTACGGCACCTGAGCACCTATCCCTGTAAACACCCTGATATCTGATATATTACTTTTCTCTTGTACTTCGGCGGGAAGAGCTAGGCGTGTTGGACGTCCTTGAATCATCGATGCTGAACTTATTTCAGCACGATATGGTGACGCCTCAACAAGCTCCCTATCTGTAGCGGCAAAAGTAAATCCCGGGAAAGAAAGGACTCCAATCAACATGAGTGTAACGGCTCCTACTTTCAACTTGTCTTTATATTTAGCATAAATAAATGAAGCCACAAGCGCAATAATACCGAAAACTAATGAAGTGACTATCCTATACACCGGCCCTAAATCCCAAACATCTACGAATATCTTTACAGCCGTAATCGCCATCAAAACCAATCCTGTAGTCCTAAACCATTTACTCTTTGCAGAAAATCCAATCGCGATAGAGATCAGGGCATACAAAATCCAAACTATATCGATAACAGTATTTCTCTCGTTTGAATTACTTTGTGTAACCTTTGAAAGTTCCTGGCTTTTTTCCGCTAGAGTGTTTTGATAGTCCGCAATTTGAGCGTCGGTCATTGCATTCACATTATTATAAGTATTGACCGAATAATAATTCTGCTGCAATTGTACAATTTCTTTATTTAGCACCTCTGTCTTAGCATAGACTTTGCTAGAGTACAGTTGTGAGATTTCAGAAGTAAGAATAAAAATACTCGCAACTTGGGCTACGACAAAGTAAACAACCATCAAGCTTTTTGTGCCCTCTGTAAGATCCATTCCATCTTTTACGGCTTTACTTATGATAAAAGCCAAAAGATAAGCAGTGACGATTCCAACCAAGAAGATAAAGAACCTTTCGTTCCACAAAAAGTTGAATGATTTCCCATAAACCGCACTGTCAACGTATCTTATGAATGTATATATTGCACTAACCACAAAAACAATAACCCCATAAGAGTACAAATTCTTACCTTTCAAGCTATAGTCAAGCATGTACATAAGGATCGCCTCAACAAACCACGCGAGTGCAATCCATGGGCCGTCTAATTGTGCAGGAATTGCGAGCGTCAAAAATAAAGCTGCCATGGCTGGTAAAAACATATTTAGTAATTTGTTCTCTTTGTTGGTCTTGAATGACAATAAAGCAATTGCAAAGTATAAGAGCGCCATCAATATCATAAAGAACCCCATAAAGTTTTTGAAAGGCTCGTATAATAATGTATACGTGACAGCTGTGTAACCAAGCCCATTCACAACAATAATCGCAAGGTCCGTATAGTCTGACATTTCTTTTCGAATAACATGGTGGAAAAGCGACGACAAAAGGAAAACAGCAAAGTATAAAAACAGGAACATTGCCATTTCTACCCTGTCGGTTTTTTCATATAGATTCATGAAACACATAAAGACGAGAAGCCAAGTACCCGCGAAAGCTGTCGCTGTCAGCTTCCTCCATTTGTAAACGTATGCAACAACCATCACTCCGACATTTAAAATCAAAACATAGGTCAAAACCTGAGATAGCGATGCGTTTGAAAGAGTCATAAATACCGGTGTCAAAAAACCACCAATCACTCCGATCATGGCCAAAACTATGGCTTTATCTACAATACTGAGAACAACAGAAAGAGCCGAAATACCAATAAGGAGGCCGTACGCCACTGGACTTGAAATGAGGTTATAGAAAGCAAAACTAGCAAATGTTGTAAGGTACAATAATCCGATACCACAACCAATAAGAATGTTCGAATACGCTCTGTATTTTTCACGCAGATATTGTCCAGCGGAAATGAATGCGATACCTGCGATGATTCCGATAATCACTCTACCTGTTACCCCGATAATATTATTCGCAAAGGCGTATTTTAGGAAAAATGAGACTCCTAGAATTACCGCAACTACTCCAGCAACACCGAGAACCCTTCCCCATTCTTCTTCATTATTGATTGGAGGAGGAACAGGAATGATTGGGGATTGTTGTGGTGTTGGTATTTGAACTGTTACAGGGCTAACTTGCGAAGATCCTCTTTTCTCTAGAGTACCAATACGGTCTTCTACTTTGTGAATCTTCATTAAAAGAATGATAAATGCGGCAACGATTAATACAAATTCGAACATGGTGGTTTTTAATATGGGTTATTAGTAACTTATCCATTATACTCCATTCCCAGCACAACAAGGCAATGCTACAATAGTATCAAATGAAGAAAGATCCTATTATCTGGCACAATCATGAATATGAACATCGTGAAAAAAGCCCTGATTGGTTCTGGGCTGTTGGAATAATTACAGTATCAGCTTTTATTATTGCCCTTCTTTTTAATAACTACATTCTATCGATTTTAATACTGGTTGGTGGTGCGTGCATGATACTTTTTGCAAACAAGGAGCCTGATCATGTTAGGTTTGAGATAAATGGCGCTGGGATATTAATCGATAATGTACTTTATCCTTTCGGTACTCTGCATTCTTTTTGGGTTGAAAATAATGATCACTATGAAATGCCTTCGGTACTGTACATCCGTTCAAGTAAACCGCTTGTCCCTCTAATTCATATTCCAATGATTTGGGATGTTGACCCAGAATTGGTCCGCGCTCATCTTTTAGAACATATACCTGAAGAAGAACACCGTGGATCATTTTCTCATAGAGTCATGAACTCTATAGGTTTTTAAATATTGACAGCAACACCCAAGTGTTTTACTATCCAGCCTAGCAATGATCCTTGACTGATCTATTGTTACTGCAATTTCACACCAAAAAAGAAAGGATACTTGAAAATGATCTCAAAAAACAGAATGAGCCTGATTGTAGTTGGGGTGTTCTTACTCCTCGTTAGTGACCAAATCGGAAGATATGACGGATGGGGTCTGATTGGGGACATTGTCCGAAACATTCTCGGAATTCGCAAATCGGAGGAGACCAAGGCCCAGGTCACGACTTCGACTCCAAACGAGGCGTCCAAATTACCACTAAGGCAAGGGCCTGAGGTGGATGATTCATTTGAGCCCAAGAAAGTGGCGATTGTAATTCGGGCATTTCGAGCTTGGATAATGGACGTTAGTGTCCCCCAACCCATAGTCACCGAGAAAACAAGCACGTTCCTCATCGCCCAAAGGACGATGCGGGAGAATCTCTGGTCAAGATATCTGTACTTTCTCTATCACGTTTGGTTGACGGAACCTGAAAGGAAGTACGTCAACAATGTGAGGGTTGCGGACCCGAAAGGTTTGGCCCCCGCATCATCCATCATTGGGATCCAGGATGTCGGAGACCTGGAAGCTTTCATTCCGCTGGAATGGAGGGGCAGTTTTACCATCAAGGGGTTCACTCCTCAGGGTGTAAAAGTGCTGCAAACACAAGTAGCAGCGGATATTAGGAGGAGGCTTCAGGAAAGGGTTCCGAGTCCAAGCTTCACAACAAAAAAAGGACTCCGGCCCGAAGAGATTCCGAATGGATACGTCAAGGAAGCTGATGACTTCCTCCTGAAGTGGTGGGATGGGATTCCAAAGCCCCTTCCTGTAAAGAGTAAGTCAACCGCGAAAAAGCGGTGACGGATAATCAACGCCGGCGGACCAGAGGTCCGCCGGCGTTTTCATTTATCTATAGTTTATGGTAATTTAACTTGACGCTCTCGTCGTTCAATGGATAGGACGTAACTTTGCGGAAGTTATGATACAGGTTCGATTCCTGTCGAGAGCACCACTAAGGCCGATGCGGAGGGCCTGAGACTTTATATACACTCCAGGAAAAAGCATCTCTGACGATGATCCAATTAACAGGTTCATCCCATTCTTGTATTGTCAGTTTAGAGCTTGAAAATTTTGCCACATCAATAATACCTACCCTTAGCCAACTAGATGGAATTTTAGAAAGAAAACGATCGTACCAACCTCCACCTTTTCCATGGCGAGTACCGTAAGCATCAAATCTGGTTCCCGGAACCAAAACACAGACAGGATCATTTTTAAATTTAGCCATGCATATATTTACCCACTTAAATGGATCACTGTTTTTATCTTTTGGGATAGTAACAATATTGACTTTATTTATTTCCAAGGGAAATGACGGATCTTTATAATCAACTTCACTTTTTGTGGGTATGTAAAGAACAGATCCTACACATTCTGAAGCCATTCTTTGTAGTTCTTTTAATGTAAATGTTTCTTCCATGCATGTATTATATAAAAAATGCTGGAGTGGTGAAACTCCAGCATTTTTGACTTTTGACTAGGAGCATTAGATTAGCGCTCCATGTGTCTGAGAACCTCAAGGTACAAATCCTCGACGATCTGCTCTTGTGCCTTGCCAATCTTAGCGTAGTGGTCCAAGCCTGGCGCAGAGTTGATCTCAAGAACCCAGAAGGAACTCGGCTTCTGACTGATGTCACTTTCGATCATAAGATCAACACCACAGAGGCGAAGTCCCATGTCACGAGTAAGCTCCACGGCCAGTTTAAGGAACGCTGGATGGACCTTCTCGGTTACATCCACTGAATCACCACCAGTGGACAGATTTGCATTGTCCAAAAGGTAGACCTTCTGACCTTTGGCAGGGACCGATCGGAAGCTGAGTCCTTGATGGAGCAGTTTTATCGCAATTCGTGGATCGTCCGTTTTTATTTTCGTATCACGGCTAGAAGCAACGAACTGTTTTTGCTTGATTTTCAAGAGTTGTCCGATCGTAGACTTTCCGTCGCCTACAACATTGAGCGGGATGCGCTCGTAAGCCGATATCACCTTTTTGTCGAGGACGACGAGGCGATAATCCCTACCACGGACTGGCTGCTGAACGAGCACTATCCGATCTCGTTTAAACACGGAATGAACTGCTTTGTAGAACTCTCGCTTGTTGTGAACGAGCGAGACTCCGACACCTTGGCTGCCACTGTTTGGCTTCACGATAACCGGAAACCCGATCTTTCGTGCGTGCCGATATGCGGCATCAATGTTCCGTCGAGGTGATCCAATCGCTTTTCCCCACTGGTCAGAGAAGAACGTCTTCGAGCATGGCACAACGGGATAGCCCATGGACTTCATAAAGAAATTCGAATAGTCCTTGTCACGGGCGATTTCCGAACCGCCCATAGGGTTCAGATCGAGAGTGTTGTAGCGAAAGTACGAGTGTTGACCACTCTTGAACGTGATCTGGCCAACAATTTCCCATTCCGGTTCCATAAGAACACTCGCTCCAATCCGAGGAGCGATCTTCTGCAACATCCTTCCGAGCACTAATGTTTCTTTCTTCTTTTTCATGCTTTCTCCTTTGGTTTGGTGTTAAGGAATCAAGTAGCTGAAGATTTCAGCTTTTTCTGATTCAAAAACTAATACAAAGATATCACTCTGTCAACCTTTAATCAAATTGGTGATGATTCAATATAGTTAGTACCATATAAGTTACAGTAAAAGATAAATATATAGAGCCAAATAAATTTGCTGAAATTGTTGATTATCTGAAACCCTTCATAGACAAAGCTTATCTAGAGGGACCATGTGGAAGGCCTTCTTACTTTGAAATATTCCTTAGTCTAGCAATGGTTTATTTTCAAAGACAGAAGTGTGAGTTTCTTATAGAAACCCCCTTTCGTACAATTTGCTATAAGTTAACCCTATACAGAGAGGTCGTTTCGTGACTATGAAATTTTCCAAGGAACCCTCATACTGCTTGCTCTCCCCACGCCCGAGACGTGGGGAGAGCCCCAAAAAAACCCTACAAATCATCCCCAGCATCCTCTGCCTGCTCAAGAATAATTTTATCCAACTTATCCCCCGTTTCTTTTTCAATCTTATCAAGTTCATTTAAATCCTTCTCAATATCAGCCCCAATTACATCGATTTTTTGTTTCAATTCTTTAACCTCACTGATCATTTGCTTATTGACCACTGCATTTTCCTGATTTTCCTTTTCTACTTGGGCCATCAGCGCTTGAATTTGGTTTTTTAAATCTTGTTTTGTTGTGTTTTGATCGTCAGTCATGTTTTTTAATTAGTTTTAGGTTTGAAAATCTTTTCTTGATAAAAATCACCGAGCAAAACCTTCACTCGTTTACTATCAACCCCAATTGATTTTAAATAACTCGGGATTATATTTCTGAACTCATCAAATTGAATATTTGCATCCGGTGCAAGCTCTTTAATGCCTTTTGTAATTTCTGTAAATTTATTAACGTCTATCATCTCAGGTTCCTTATTATTTCCAAACTTTTCTACAAGGAATTTATTGAATTCTTCGATAAATGTTTTAACAGAAAACTCTTCGGTACCCGCTTCGACTTTTGATTCAATTACAGGTTCTGGTTCATCTTCATATGCCGTTTGGGCTTCCTCCACCCCAACAGCTGAAGGTCTCTTCTCTTTCATTCTTTGAAATTCTGCTATTTTATTTTTAAAGCTTCTTACTTTTGGTTCGACTTTTCTACCCTGCTTGTCTATACCTTCTCGCTCTTTTATCATTTCGGCCCTAGAGCTCTCAATCGCCTTCTTTCCTTCTGTAATTGAGGTGTTAAGACTGATCAAACTTGGATCTTTTTGTATTTCCGAATCCGTCATACCGAGTTTCTTTAGGGCATTTTCAATTTTAGTTTTAGCATCCTGCTGTTTATCCAATCCTTCAATTTGTTTTCTATATCTGACTTCTGCTATTGAAGCTTTAAGCTCTACTTGGTTTTTACTATCTTTTAATTCTTCAAATTTTTTCTCTACAAGGTCAAGTTTTTCAGTGGCTTTTGAAATGAATTCATCTACCACAGCATCCCTCTTTTCTGTCCGCATTTTCATTTTTTCGTTTCTTGCCTCAAGTTTACCTTGGAAACCATCTCTAGTTCCTTCTAATTTCTTTTTATTATTTTCAATCGAACGTAATTTTTCTTCCACCGATTTCATATTTGGAACATTCTGAGCCCGCAATTCTTCTAGAGCTCCAGAAATTTCTGCATGCGAATTTTCCATTTCTGCAATTTTTGCATTTGTTTCTTCGATTCTCCCTTTCAAACCATTGGCTTTTTCCTCATGCTTGTTCATCCAATGTTCATGGAATGCGATCTGTGCCTTTCCGACTAGTTTGCCAACTACAGGGGTATTTTTTATTTTTTCATAAGCCCAACCTGCAAGCTGCTTGCTTCCCTCACTTAGCTTTGCAAAAAATCCCTTGTTGTCCTCATTTAAGTCAGCAAAAACTTGAGCTTCGTTTGTTGGGGCAGTAGTTTCTACTTGTGGTTCTTGCGCTGACGCTTTTAACCTATCGAAATTTTGTGGAAGTTCTCCCATGAATTTTATATTTATTAGTGTGGGTAAAGTATAGCATGGCAGAAATTCATGTTAAAATAGTCGGATGAAAAGTACAAAAGAATACTTAAAGAGTGTTGGTTTTGCATTAGGTTATGCATTTAAATTTGCACCGAAGGAAACCGCTGTCGCTCTCGCTCTTGTCGTCACAAGCGGTGCTCTGCCATATGGAAGCGCTTACTTATTAGGGCGCCTAGTTAATTTGATTGTAGAAGGAGCAAGAAATGGATCATACACTACAATCTTATACGTACTGATTCTGTATACATTCGTGACTGCCCTGCCGAATATACTTGGAAACTTCAGATCCTTTATAAAAAGAAAGGGTGCGCTAATTTTAACTAGAGAAATTGAACTTCTCGTTTTAAAGCGCAGAGAAGAAATAGATATTGCGAGCTACGAAGATCCAAAGTTCCAGGATTTGATTCAAAGAACATTCCGAAATGGTTTCATGCCTATTTTCAATTTAAGTGATGGTCAATTAGACGTTCTCCAATCATTCACCGGCTTGGTTGTAGGTACGATACTGGCTATCCATTTCGACTTTTTAATTTATTTTATTGTTATAGTCCTTGCTATACCAAGTTTTTTTGTCGATATAAAATTTGCTTCTTCGACCTGGCTAATCTGGAGAAAAGATTCTCCAGAACAAAGAAAATATAACGACTTAAAGCAACATGTGCTTCAGCGCGTTAGCTTAATCGAGACAAAGCTATTACAAGCAGGTCCTAGAATAATCTCCTCTATAAGAAAAATCTTAACTGATTTCGGGAACACTCAGTTAAAATTGGAAAGGAGAAAGCTCATTTACACATCTTTAGCAGATCTATTAGCATTCGTGGGTTTTGCTGTTGGTTTATTTTTATTACTAAAGCCTGTTATGACAGGTGAGGTCTTGGTTGGTACGTTGGTGTATATGTTAAGCACTCTTTCAAACGTGCGGAACTCGATCGGCACTCTATTGATGAATATTTCTAACCAATACGATAATCATCTAATCGTCAAAGATTTAATCGAATTCATGGAAACAAAGCCAGTGGTAATTGAAGCGAAAAATCCGACAACACTCAACCTTGAGGTGCCCCCAAAAATAGTCTTCGAAAAAGTTAGTTTTAAATATCCTGGATCTGAAAATTGGACTTTACGTAACTTGAACATGACTTTCACTTCAGGACAAAAAATAGGGCTTGTTGATAATAACGGTGCGGGGAAAACTACTATTGTTAAGTTACTTTGTAGAATTTATGACCCAACAGAAGGAAGAATCTTAGTAAATGGGGTGGATCTTCGTGATATTTCAACAAATGAGTGGTGGTCATATCTTGGAATTATGTTCCAAGACTATGCAAACTATGACTTTTTAGTTAAGGAGGCCATCGCTATTGGAAGGCCGGATAAAAAATTAGTTGTTTCCAAAGTCAAAGAGGCAGCTGAAATGTCCCAAGCTAATGGCTTTATTGAGGAATGGAAAAATGCATACGACCAGCAATTGGGAGTGGAATTTGGAGGCAAAGAGCCTTCGAGAGGCCAGCGCCAAAAACTTTCAATCGCTAAAATCGTGTACCGTGATGCCTTTGTGATGATTTTAGACGAACCAACCGCTTCGGTAGACGCTGAATCAGAAGCGAAAATATTCGACTCGTTGGAGAAATTGTCGGGTGCAATAACGGCGATTCTAATTTCTCATGACTTTTCGACAATCTTACAATGCGATCATATTTTCGTTATGGAAAAAGGAAAACTAATTGAGGAAGGGAGTCATGAAAAACTTTTGAAGAAAAAAGGCGTCTACGCAGGTTTGTATAACATGCAGGCGGATAGGTTTGTGAAGAAGTAGTCTTGCTGTTAATATATACTCCATGAGACATATTTTTGGAATTTTTATTGGACTTTTAATGCTATTGGTAATTGTGTTTGCAATAAGGATCCTATTTAAAGGGCTTCCTCCTGAATTGGCCGCATCAAGATTTATTCCATCAGCCACTGTAGATAACCCCGAATGCGGAGACCTGCCCACAGAGGAAATCGAGATTTCTAAAGTAAGTGGTAAAACCCGCCTCTATAATTATAAATTTAATTTTGAAATCCCAGAAGATTGGGAAGTTGAGAACTACGAAAAGAACGCCGTGCTTTTGTTTAATTCTAAAAAACAATCCCTTGGAACTTTTTCTATTACGAGGATCACATCATCTTGCTACGAAGAAACTAAAAAATACCTAGGCAACTTGAATAACAAGGAAGCAATCGATGGATATTTTGAGGAGAGAGGTAGTAAATATATGGGTTTTGATATAACAAATATAGAGATTAATGGAAAAGTATCTTATGAGAAAGAAGGTGTTTACTACAGAGGAAACGCCCTTGATCTTACAACAACAGAATCTAACGTACCTTTGCGCTTAAACACAGTGATGGCCCTGTCTAAAGATTCGATGTTTTCATTTATAGAAGTAACTCGAAATTCAAACATATCAATTAATGAAACAAATGCTCTATTTTCTCGAATTCAAATAAATTAAAATCTTTTAACCCTTCCACACGATCCCCTTCTGTTCGCGAATGGTACAAACCTTCGCTTGAAATTCTGTCCTCCCCGATCCATCTTTGTACGCATAATAATGTGCTGGGTTTTTCTTGGCATAATCTTGGTGATACTCCTCGGCGGTATAAAATGGTGAATCAGGAAGAACTTGAACTACAATCGGATTGTCGTATAACTTACTATCTTCCAATTCTTTTATTAAACTTTCTGCAACCGATTTTTCCTCTTCATTTTTATAAAAAATCGCAGTTTTATAAATCGACCCTCTATCAAAAAACTGCCCGTCCGCATCCGTTGGGTCAATGTGGTCTAGAAAAAATTGTGTTAATTTTTTAAAAGTAGTTTTAGCTGGATCATAAATAACTTTCACCGCCTCTTTATGTCCTGTGTGGTTTTGATACGTGGGTCCGATTGTGTCTCCTCCTGTGTATGATCCGTACCCCATATAGTAGACACAGACTTCTGTGTAAACTGTTTTCTTTTGTTAAGATTAACAAATAACAAAAGAAATATGAGAACAATATTTTCA
>JAYSWB010000028.1:0-5138 GCA_043718245.1 bacterium | reverse complement strand
GCTGCCTCACGACGCACCTTCGGCATGTGAGGGTTCTTTGTATATGCCATGAACTTAGTTTAAATGATGTGGTGCGTCCAAGCTATTGAACCATTACGATTAGCTTGACAGAAACTATAACTATATTATAATAATACTGTAATCAAAGTTCTTTGCAAAAATAAGAACCGATTTTCTCTCTTTCTCGTTACGTAATTTTTATATTGTATCCCGTGAAGGGGGGAAAATAGGCATTGCCTATAGAGCGGCTTGTCTGCCGTATTAACACTATCCCCCTTAAAATTCAAAATCATGTTTGGAATCCGCTCATCAATTGGATTCATGATTTTCCTCATCGTTATGAGGATAGGCATGCCTGAGGTCTTCCACGCAGTGGAAATCACCCTCCTAAAGTTCTTTGGACTAATGGATAACGTTTTATCCACTGGACCCAATGATCTGTTCAACATGGCAAGTGTTAACAGTTCAATAAGCTCTCTGAATCCACAGTTCTAGAGCTCTCTTACAAGGCCGCCCCACAAAGGTGGCCTTTTTGATACATTGATATATTTTGCTTTTAGAGTATCATTTCGAATTAGAAGTTCTACAAAAGTAAATAAAACTTAAAATTCTCTCAACTCAACTAACATCAAAATAGAAAGGTCAAAATGGAACAATTCAGAATCTCGGATAGACAAAGGCAGACGGCAGCAGTGGCGTGGGTCAATTTCGTTATCAAGCATGGTGCAAACCTCAAAAGGATAAGCTCGTTGTCTCTAGGTGACGAGCTGGTAGTTCGGCAAGTGCTTGAAAGTGCATACTTCCACCCAACTAAAATCGCACTTGGAAAGCTTCATCAAGGGGCTGCGCATGATGCGGACGAAGTTTCCATTGTAAACGAATGGGGAAACATTCATGTCTTTGAAAAGGATAGGAAGGTCACAATGGCTACGGCTTGGTTTGATAGTTTTTCGCTCTACTCGGTTCAAACCAATTCGGACAAGATCGGAAGGATCTATGAATTCTTCGAATGTATTGTGTCGAAACTTCAAATGGCTGAGCCTTTTGAGCCAATCATACTTCCTGATGGAAAAGGCACTCTGGCTGAAGTTCCACCGACTCCAAATCCAGACCACGGTGAACTTCGGTTTCTGTGCCGACATACCCGTGACAATGACGAGATTAATAGGTCAGATGCTGGGATTCACGGGCCCGACTGCGGAGGGCTTTTTTGCCTCAAGAAAAGGGATAAAAGTACCTCCCGGCTTATTTGTCGAAAATGCAGGGTGACCGTTGACTTCCCAGTCTGGGCGTTCACCTACGAGATTCTTCGTGATGGTTTCAAGAATGGGTTCAAAGCCGAGCCTGTCAGTGAAAATATGAAGAGACACAAGAGGGGAGGCAGGAAGAAGGCGTCGGAGGTATCCAAACGTTGAGTCAGAGCCCGGCGCGAAGCGCCGGGCTCTTTAACTTTTCATTAAATTTAAGGAATGTGTTAGATTAACCAGCATGAAGCCGATTTCATTTAATATAAATAAAAAAATCGATGGTGCATTAGGAAGAATTGGCACTATCAAAACTCCACACGGCGAAATTCAAACGCCGGCTTTTGTGACGGTTGGAACTAAAGCTACTGTCAAGGGAATTACTCCAGAAATGCTGAAAGACTTAGGAGCACAGGTGGTTTTAGCTAATACTTATCATTTATATTTACAACCAGGAGAGAAGGTAATTAAAGACGCAGGAGGTTTAGGAAAATTTATGAATTGGAATTTACCTACAATGACGGACTCCGGAGGATTTCAAGCTTTTTCTTTGGGGGCTGCTTATGGAAAGAATATTACAAAGTTTGTGAAAGGTATAGATGCACCCAAAATGTTACCTCGAAGTGCAGTAGAAGAAGCAATGTCAATTGCAAAAGTGGATGAAAACGGAGTAATGTTTAAATCAATTATTGATGGAAGCGTGCATTATTTTACACCTGAAAAATCTATTCAAATTCAAAACGACATCGGAGCGGATATAATTTTTTCTTTCGATGAATGTACTTCACCCACGGAACCTTATGCTTATCAGGCAAAGTCACTTGATAGAACACACAGATGGGCGAAAACCTGTTTGGACTACCATAAAGCTTCAAAATATGCTGAAAAACAAGCACTTTTTGGAATTGTACAGGGTGGGCGATTTGAAGATTTGAGAAAAGAAAGCGCAACAGCTTTAAGTAAAATGGATTTTGATGGATATGGAATTGGTGGATCTTTTTCAAAGGAAGATATGGGAGATGCAGTAAAATGGGTGAATGAAATTTTGCCGGAAAATAAGCCGAGACATTTGCTAGGAATTGGAGAAGTAGAAGATTTGTTTGAAGCGGTTGAGAATGGATGTGATCTTTTTGATTGTGTACTTCCGACAAGAAATGGAAGGACAGGAACTTTATTTACAAAACTTGGAAAGATAAATATAGGGAATGCAAAATATAAAGATGATTTTAATTCTATTGATGAAGGGTGTAAATGTTACGCTTGTAAAAATTATACCCGTTCATATTTGAACCACTTGTTTAAAAGCAACGAAATGTTGGCGGGTACTTTGGCTAGTGTTCATAATTTGTACTTTTTGATTCACCTTGTGGATGAAATGCGTGCTTCGATAGAGAAAGGTATCTTTTTTGAGTTTAAAAAGAGCTACCTGCAGGGATATGTTAAAATGATAACTAATCATGAGTAAGCCCATATTCCAAATCTCAACCGAAATGACCCCTGCCGGAGATCAACCGACAGCGATTAAAACTTTGGTTGAAAGCCTTAAAAAAGGCAACAAACACCAGACACTTTTAGGAGTGACAGGTTCTGGAAAGACTTTTACGGTGGCGAATGTTATCCAGCAGATAAACAAGCCGACATTGGTAATCGCGCACAACAAAACATTAGCGGCACAGCTTGCTCAAGAGTATAAAGAATTCTTTCCAAACAATGCAGTCCACTATTTCGTTTCATACTACGACTACTATCAGCCAGAAGCCTACATTTCACATTCTGATACCTATATTGAAAAGGAAGCGCAAATCAACGAAGAAATTGATCGACTACGACATGCTTCAACCCAGGCTCTTTTAACTCGCAAAGATGTGATAATTGTCGCATCAGTTTCTTGTATTTACGGTTTGGGTTCGCCTGTTGAATATGAAAAAGTAAATATGAAGTTAGAAAAAGGGGGAAAAATGGACAGGGCAGAGCTTATTCGAAGATTAGTAGCAGTGCAGTTTACTCGAACATCGGCTGATTTGGACCCAGGAACATTCAGAGCGATTGGAAACTCGATGGAAATAATGCCCGTGAACGAACGAACGATTTACAGAATTACTTTTGACGCTATTGGAATTTCAAATATCACTCAGATTGATGCAATTACTCGTCGGATTATAGGTGAAATAGAATCTTTTTTTCTTTTTCCAGCAAAACATTTCATTACTCCAAAAGATGAACGAGAGCGTGCGATTAAAGATATTAAAAAGGAATTGGACAATCGATTGAAAGAATTAACCGCAGCAGGAAAGATTTTGGAAGCAGATCGTTTGAAAAGAAGAGGAAGTTATGATTTGGCACTTATTCGTGAAGTTGGATATTGCAATGGAATTGAAAACTACTCGAGACATTTTTCTGGAAAGGCTCCAGGGGAAGCTCCAGACACTTTGCTTTCATATTTTCCACATAATGAAGATGGAAGCCCAGATTTTCTTACGGTAATTGATGAATCGCATGTATCAGTTCCACAAATTGGTGGAATGTATGCAGGTGACGCATCACGAAAGAAAAACTTGATTGATTTTGGATTTAGACTTCCATCAGCGGCAGATAACCGTCCATTGAAATTCGATGAATTTCAAGAGAGAACAGGGCAAATTTTGTATACAACTGCCACTCCTGGGAAATATGAAAAAGAACACAGTAAGGTAGTAGCGGAACAAATTATTCGACCGACTGGACTTATTGATCCACAATTGGAGGTTCGTCCAATTATTTCAGGTGAAGGTTACACTGGTCAAATTTTTGACTTCATCAATGAAGCCGAAAAAGTTATCAAGAAAAATCAGCGTGCCATTGCAACAACTTTGACCAAAAAAATGGCGGAGGATTTAACAGAATTTTTGAAAGAGAAGAATATTAAGACAAAATACGTGCACAGTGATGTAGAAACACTAGAGCGAATCCAGATTCTAACTGAATTTAGAAAAGGGGAATTTGATGTGCTTGTCGGAGTAAACTTGCTCCGAGAAGGGCTAGACTTGCCAGAGGTTTCCTTCATTGGAATTCTCGATGCAGATAAGGAAGGATTTTTACGTTCAGAAATAGCGCTTATTCAAACAATCGGTCGTGCTGCCCGAAACGTGGATGGACATGTGATTTTATACGCAGACAGTATCACTGGATCAATGGAGAGAGCAATAGGGGAAACAAATCGTCGTAGAACGGTACAAATGGAATACAACAAGAAACATGGAATTACTCCGAAAACTATTATTAAAAAGATCCAAGATATTACCGAGGCGATTGCAAGTGAACACCAAAAAACTGTTGCGAATATTTTAATTTTGGAAGAGAAGGAATTTTCAAAGAATCCAAAAAAGTTTATTAAGATGCGAGAGAAGCAAATGAATCAAGCGGTGAAAGCGTTGGATTTTGAAACAGCAGCGATTCTAAGAGATGAAATTAAAGTACTTGCAGAGAGAATCATGAAGGCAGATAAGAAAATTGAAAAAGAAAAGAAGGATTTAAACAAAGGTGCTAGGGCTAAAAAGCAGTGGATGCAGGGGTAGAACTAACTTGATAAGTTTTTAATAGTCGTCTACCATACTTTACTGGAGCTATGTTCCAGCGTCTTTGACGTTTTTAACGTCAAAGACATTCACACCCAATAATAAATTCAAAACCGGAGAACAAGTTATGCCACTAAGCATGTTGTTGCAGGAGAGAAAGAGGGAAATTCGCAGTTCGATGCAAATCGGATTCCACGTAATACTCGTCGAGCTCCACACAAAGGTTGATCAGGAGTTCATCGAACAAGTGAATAACCACGGAGTAAGATCGCGTACCGGGGAAATCAAAACCAGAAAAGTTGACTCCCTTTGTTACCAAGTGTGGTACCTGACTGACCAT
>JAYSWB010000027.1:0-5255 GCA_043718245.1 bacterium | reverse complement strand
TTTCAGCTCATTTAACCAATCGGTACAATGATCTCAAGCGACACATTCTTTCTCAGCAACCCAGTCAGACTGATCAGGCTAATGAGAAAGTTAACGAGAAAAAAAAGATTGCAGTGTTTGGCGGAAGTTTAAATCCGACATGCAATCATCATCGGCAAATAATCGAGGAGTTGCTCAAAATTTTTGAGCTTGTCCTGATCGTTCCTTGTGGTAGTGTCCGTCCCGACAAACAGTCAGTTGCAATCGTAACCGATGCAGATCGTCTGGCGATGGTTAAACTGGCATTCAGTGATTTGCCGAACGTTCAGTTTGATTTTACCGATCTCGATCAAAACATCTACACGCCGACATACTTGCTGCAAGAAAGACTCGCCAAACAATTTGGTGATGACGTCGAAATTTGGCACGTTATCGGTGGAGATATTGTTACCGGTGGTCGCGAATGGAAGTCTGAAATTCATCGCATCTGGCAAAAGGGAAGTGAGATCTGGAAAAATCTCAAATTCATAGTTATTGAGAGACCAGGTTATAAAGTTGAACAGGCTGATTTACCACCTACCAGCAAAGTCATCGTCATTCCGAACATTTATGGTTCAGGTACGATGGTCCGTAAGATGGTCAAGGCAGGTGACAATAAGTATGAAAAACTGGTTCATCCTGATGTCGCAAAGTTCATTAAACAGAATAATTTATACAAATAGTGATATCCCGAAAAGGCAACTTTTCGGGATTTTTTATTTGCCCAAAAACCTGCTACGCTTTTTTGTGGCTCTATTGACAAAACAGCCTTTTAGCTATATTATCACAGTAGTTTTTTGAAAACTAAAAACTTAAAAATAAGACATAAAATGCCTGAAAAATGTAATGTTACAGAAGGGTTTGCCCGTATTTGCGGTCAAATCAATTTACTATCCCGGCCGACCCTTTTGGTCATAGCCGGAGGAAGCTGTTCGGGCAAAAGTTATTTAGCTCGAAAGCTTAAAACTACTTTTCCCGATAGTACATTGGTTCCGCTCGACAGCTTTTTCAAAAGTGTCGATGACCCAACACTACCCCTCAATGAGGACAAAAAGAAAATTTTCGATCGTCCTGATTCATACCACATAGTTGATTTTCGCCTTGCCGTAGAATCTTTATTTTATGGCCAATGCGCGTACTTACCAAAGTACAACCTTTTACAAGGTAAAGTCATCGGTGGTGTTGAAAAACTTAAGGCATCTGACATTGTCATTGCTGAAGGTTTATTCTCAATTACTATGCTGGAAAGCCTTATAAACAAGGCCAATGCATATATTGTTTACATGGAAACAGATTATGAGACGGCACTTAATCGGCGTATTGAAAGAGATACTGAATTACTCGGTGTTACCAAGGAAAAAGTAAAAAACATTTTTGATACAAAAGTTATGCCTAATCACTTACAATTTGTCATTCCTCAAAAAAACAAAGCAAATCTCATCATCACAAACTAAACCAAAAAAACCAAACCAAAAGAAAGGAGACACATGAAAAAACAAACCCTGAAAGAACTCTATGCAGTTTTTTTGGAAGCAGGTTACCCCGAAGATGTCTTTGGAGAAATTGCCGGTGAAAAAATAGAGCAAAAGTTAAAAGCTTTGCAAATAAAGTACCATGGGTTTACCCAGGTAGTTCACCCCGACAAAAATCCAAACGACAAAGATATGTCTGTCGAAGCCTTCAAGGCTTTGGGCGATCTCTATGAGAGAGCTCAAATTGCTGTCAAAGAAAACAAGTACGGTCAAAGAGTGGCCGCAACGAAAGGTGATGAAGAAGACAGCTTTGTCATCATTACTCCAAAGAGAGAATATGTCATCCATGCACCATTGTGCACCGGAGATATTGCCAAGATTTGGAGCGGAGAAGTGGCCGGTACAACTGATCTGGAAAGTAAAATTGTACTCAAGGTCACTAAGGATATTGATGATAATGATTTAGCTCAAAACGAAATCAGAGTCCTCAGAATGTTCCAGGCCGAAATGAGTAAACAGAGCAAACATTTACCGTTTCTACTCGACACTTGCAAAACTTTTGACGAACAAATTTGTTTGGTCCTGAGGTATTTTGATGGTGTTGATCTACATGAGGTACACAAAAAGTATCCGCAAGGGGTTCCGCTCCGTCATGCTTTTTGGATGATGCAGAGAGCGCTCAGTGTACTTGGCTATGTTCATAGTCAGGGAGTAATCCATGGCAACATCATCCCTGCTCACCTTATGGTGCGAGGACGTGATCACAATCTGATCATGGTTGACTGGAGTTATGCGATTATTAATCCAAAAGTAACCGGTGATGGGTTCAAAGTTTTAAACGAAGAATTCAGTCCGCCGGAAGTTGCCAGAAAGGAAGCGCCATTACCATCGTCTGATATTTATTCATTAGGTAAATGTTTCATGTATCTTCTGGGTGGTGATATCAAAAGAAATACGATGCCTGATACGGTTCCGCAAAAATTGCAGAACTTTGTAAAAGCCATGGTTTTGACAAGTCCATTACAGCGTCCACGTGATGCCTGGGACTTGTACGGTGTCTTACAAGAAGTAAGAAAAGAAGTCTTAGGCCCGACAAAATTTGAATTATTTGTGTAAACACATTCAAAAAATTAAGTTCAAAAATTAGTTAAACCAAAATCTAAAAAGGAGGTACAAATGCTAGACGGTGGCGGAAGTTACCACGAAGATGTTAGTGAAGAGCGCACAAGCCGCACTCAAGAACACTTCAATTATCGTGGCCATGAAGGTGGCGACAGTGAAAGTGCCAGTACCGCGCGTCGGGAAGTGCACGATGACTTAAACATTAAAGGCAAAAAACGTGAAGCCAGCGATTCTACTGAACATCCAAAAACTACACCAATTGTAGTGGCGATGGATGTAACAGCTTCGCGAGGCGATGATGCCAAAGTCATTTATGAAAAACTGCCCATGCTTATGGGCCAGCTCTACATGAAAGGTTATGTTCCGGATCCGACAGTTAGCTTTTGCGCTATCGGAGATGCAACATCAGGCGATTTTGCTCCGATCCAGGTCGGTCAGTTTGAGTCTGATGAGAGGCTTGATGCCATTCTCGGCAAAATGTGGCTTGAAGAAGGCGGAGGCGGTACAGGCCAGGAGTCATATGAACTTTTGGCATACTACTTTGCCAAGCATGCCAAACTTGACGTGAATAAACGCGGCAAGAAAGGTCTCTTCTTCTTTGTTGGCGATGAAGGATTTTATCCTAAAGTTGCCAAAGACCAGATAAAGAGTTTTATCGGTGATGATGTTGCGGAAGATATTAGTTCGGCAAAAGTGTTTGCTGATCTTCAGAAAAACTTTCATGTATTTCTGATTTTTCCGAAAAAAACAGCAGCAGAAAGGAGAAGTAATATCGATGCTGAAATCAGGAGAAGAGTGACTGAAGCTGGGGGAATGTATGATGATGTTGATGTCAGGGCTTCGCTCATGTGGTATAACCACAACGATCTTGACCTCCATATTATCACTCCTACGGGCTTAGAAATTTTCTATGGCAATAAAAAGGTGGGGCACGGCGAACTTGATGTCGATATGAATGCGGGCGGACCGGTGTCAATGAAGCCAGTGGAAAATATTCGCTGGCCAAAAGGCAAGGCTCCAAAAGGTGCGTACAAAGTTTTTGTGCGCAACTACGCGACGCATGGATTCCCAGCAAAAACCCCTTTCAAAGTTGAATTAGAGGTAAATGGGAAAGTGCTGCATTTCGAAGGTGAAACTCCTACGGGACGCACTGGTCCATCAAGTGATGTTACAGCTTTTGAGTTTAGTTACGATCCAAACGAACGCCAGGTTGCTGAAGAAGCGTATGCAAAGTATGACGACACACTTATTACAAACCAATGGGGTTCTGTAATCCCGCCGGAAAATATTCTCAAAATCGAGGATCCAAAGGCAATTGTTGATGTCATACTTGGAGCGATCGCTATTCAGAGTGGAAATGATCTCGACTCATATGTAATTGACATGCAGGGAAGAGAACAGACCCAAAAGCGTATTGGTGACGTAAGAAAAGCGCTTGGGCAGTTTGCTCACGGTAGTACAACAGCTGTCGCTAAGGTTAATAAAACTGACGACACCGGTGCTGACAAGAAAAGCAAAAGCAAGCGAATATAGTAAAAATCAAACATTACATTCAAAAGGGGCGATTTTTCGCCCCTTTATTTTATCTCTTATTTAAAACAAAACAGAAAAACAAAAAAAAAGATGAAGATAATCGGTACATTGCCGCCTCCTCATCAAATGGGAAGGTTGGAAAATGTGATTAGCCATTCGCTTATCACAAGTGGCCGTTTTAATGTCGGTGTCCGTACCCCTTTGACCCCAAAGGAACTACTCAAGACACTGATTGAAAAAATGGGCAGCAAAGAACTGTGGATCGATATCAAGGGGCGGCAATTACGTATAACGAAATGGGCCGTTCCAACGTATGGAGACATAGAACTTAATCATGATGTTGAAGTAGAATTACCGGCGGAAATTTATTTTCGCAATGCTGAAAAATCCAGCATCACGGCAGTACAAGGGAATAAGATCTTTGTTGATCCAAAACCTCCTTACCCTGTTGGTGCAGGCCAGTCCGTTAATATCAAAAGTCCAAATCTCAAAGTCAAGGGCTATTTTACTCCAGAAGATCTGGAATATATTGAAGCCGCCAAAGAGCTTGGTATTCACAAGTATATGCTCTCATTTGTTGAAGAGGAAAGCGATATTGCTGAAATGGTTGCTCTTGATTCAAAATGCGAATTAATTGCCAAGATCGAATCACCAAAGGGCCTCAAATTTGTTGCTGATATTTATCCTCATTACAAAGATAATGTCAGACTGATGGCTGCCCGTGATGATTTATTCATCAACCTCGATAATAAAATCGAGATCATTGATGCGCTTAAACTCATTATTACAAACGATCCAGATGCTATTGTCGCCTCAAGAATACTGACGTCGCTCCTCGAAAGAGATGCAATAGTTTCGATGGGCGATCTGGCTGACCTCCACCTTATGCATGGAATGGGTTACCGTAACTTTATGCTATGTGACAATTTATGCGCCAATACAAACGCATTTCTTGAAGCCATGGATATTCTTGAAGAATTCAAACGAAAAAAAAGATTCAGCCTAAGACCCGCAAATCATGAATAAGGTAAACATTAATAGAGTAAACATTCTTCTGGTCGGTATCGGTTACGGAGATGAAGGTAAAGGAACACTCGTTGATTACTTTAC
>JAYSWB010000026.1:0-17771 GCA_043718245.1 bacterium | reverse complement strand
CGATCGTTTTTTTAAACTCATTTTAAATATTAATCAAACTAGCTCTTAATAGAGCCATGATACATCAAATTTAGCACCTAGAAATCGCCTTTAGCCCCAATTGCTCAACCATCACATACCCCGATACTTTCTGATTCTCCAAAGGAATACGGAAAACATAATCTCTCTTGGTGTTAGTTATCGGACAAATATAGACCGTCCTAGTAGTCACATTAAATTCCTGCCTAGAAATGACTACCGCGGGCCGCCTACCGGTTTGTTCATGACCATGTGTAGGATCAAGATCAAGCCATACGATATCACCTTGCTTTGGAACATAAGATTTATCTACCATATCTCGTTTCCTACAGGCTTACCCCAATTAATTTCTTTTACATCTTCATCCTTCACCGGTTTCATTTTCTTCAATGCCCTCTTAAACCATTCCTTACTGCGAACTTTCTTAGCTTTATTTTTTGTGATTATCATAGAGTTATCTTTTAAAGACACTGTTAATTCACACCCCTTCAGATCTGGGGCTTCCTCCATAATAGATTTGGGCAATCGAATACCATAACCATTCCCCCATTGGGAAATCTTGGTAATAATAGTTTTTTTGGTCATGAAAAAAGTATACACGGAAGTGTATACTTTAGTCAATTAACTACGCCGCCACGAAAGGAATCAATCCCATGAACCTTGATCTCTTGATCGCAAGAGCCAACTGTCGCTGGTTTTTAGCCGTAACACCAGTTCTCTTTCGAGCTAGGATTCGTCCGTGAGGATTCAAGAACTTCTTTAGAAGGTCTACATCCTTGTAGTCGATATGCTTAATATTATTTTGTGTGAAGTAACACTGCTTTTTCATGATAATTTTTTATTTTGTTAATAGTTTAAAACGGGATGTCTTCAGGATTAATTTCTTCTTGTGGGTATTCAATTTGTTCAAGTGGAGCGGATGCTGGGGCCTTTTTGTCAGCTGGTCCTGATGACTTCTCATAGCTCCCTCCTGCTCCCGTTGGCTTTGGACCGAACTGGAATCGTTCGCCGATAATTTCAGTTCTATAGTTTTTCTTGCCATCCTGACCGTCCCAACTTCGAGTTTGAATTCGTCCTTCAATAAAGATGTTGCTGCCTTTTTTCATGTACTGGCCGATAACTTCTGCTTGCTTGCCGAAAATCACAATGTTGTGAAAATCAACGGCTTCTTGCTTGGCACCTGCTTGATCTTTCCATGTGCGGTTTGTTGCGACTGAAAAGCTTGCAACCTGCATTCCTGATGGAAGCGCTTTTAATTCTGGATCCTTTGTAATGTTCCCGATGATAAAGACTTTGTTTAGATACATTGTTTATTAATTAATTATCTCTTTTGGTGTTTCATCTACCAGTATATCATTTTCCTTGACCTCCTCACCGTCTGTTGATTCTTCATTCTTGCCACCTATTGCCTCGACTCCCTCTGTAACCATCGTGCCTTCTGCTACGGTCTTGATGATCAAGTAGCGAAGCATCGGATCAAAGGCTTTGATGTCCTTTTCTACCGCCTCCAACTTTTCAGGATCAAGGGTAAATTTGACCCATCCGAAGTATGCATTTGTGTAGTGCATCTTCTCGGCCTTGATTGTTTTCGACATCGAATATGAGAGTTTGATAAGTTTCGGAGCGCTTTCACTGATGAAAGTTCCCCCCTGTTTTTCTATTGTTGACTTCAGCTGAGAGAATTGTACAGGTACATCTGCTTCAGCTACGGTCGGAAGTAAGTGGAAACCGAGCTCATATACTCGGCCCGCTTGCTCCTCGAAAGTCGTTTCATTTATATTTGTCATTGGCACAATGTAACACAGGAGTTACCTTATTTCAAGCCTATATTGAAAAGCTTGGAAAAGTTCTCTCTAATAGCAGATGACATCTCATCCGATGAAATTCCCTTGATTTCGGCCATTTTAGCCACAACAATAGGGATATTCAATGGAGAGTTCCGTTGCCCGCGGTGAGGCGCCGGCGCCACGAAGGGGCAGTCGGTTTCCGAGAGGATTGAGGTCGCCGGCGCCGAAACCAGCAACTTTTCATACTCTTTGGCAAAAGTGATCACTCCTGTAAATGACAGCGTAAACCCCCGCTTTATAAACTCTTCTCCTTCCTCAACTGTACCCGCAAAAAAATGTACATTCCCCCTCAATTTTACAACAGGTGACATTAAATAATCATCAAGAATAGTTAAAATTTCCTTATACGAATTTCTGGCGTGAATCATGAGTGGTTTGCCAATTTCGATCGCCAAGTCGATCTGTTTTCTGAAAATCACCTCTTGTTTTTCTTTAGAAAAGGGCTCTCTGAAGAAGTCCAAACCGCATTCCCCTATGGCGATGACTTTGTCATTTAAAGCCAGTTTTTTGAACTCGGCATAATCAAATTCTTGATCATGTGTCGGGTGGAGCCCTACAATCGCATAGCAATTTTCATATTTTAGAGCCAAATCCACTACTTGTTTTGAAGTTTCTAAATCAGTACCTACATTAACAATTAAAATCCCTTTTTCCTCACATTCTTTAATAAGACTCTCGCGGTCATTATCATAATCACTAAAATTTACATGAGCATGTGCATCGATGTATTTATACTTGGACATTATATTTCCTTTTCAGTAACATCACCCTCCATCACTTCCTTTGGGGTTGGTTCCGCAATCGAAGCATTAATCATTGAAATGCGCTTTTTCCTTTCCATATCAGCCAAAATCTCTACCAATGCAACAGCAACAGGCACTGCCAATAATGCCCCGATAATTCCAGCGAGCTGTGCTCCGGCAACCAATGCAAGAATAACTAAAAGTGGCGGAACTCCTATAATCTTTCTCACAACCAAAGGATAAATCACGTGTGATTCAATTTGTTGAATAATCAAATACAAAGCAATGACGATAAGTCCAAGTCCCAAACCTCCATCAAGTGTCGCGAACAAGAACGCAGGGACTGCAGATAAAACCAGTCCGACAACTGGGATAAGTTCAAACGCCGCCGCAACAAAAGCTAACAACAACGGATGCCGAATGTCTGTAAATACCATTCCTAAAAGTGATAACCCTGCATAAGTTAAAAATCCAACAATAAGAGCTAGGATCAACTGTCCTTGCATCCATCTACCGATCTTATTCTGAGTTCGCCTCCACAAATCTTTTACGTGTTTTTCATACTTTAATGGAACTATAATGTCTAAAAATTCGCCGACCCCGTCCTCGCGCACTGCAAGGTAAAAAGAAACCACTATAATCAATATCAATCCGACGACTCCACCAACAAAACCTGTAACAGTGTCAAACACACCTCCAGAAAAATTGGAGATGGCACCGACAATCAAATTTGTGACATCACCTAATGAAATCGATGATGGCAAATCTGGGAAAAAGCTGCGGATGCTGGAAAAACTGTCTTTGGCGCTTATAATCTCGGCAGTTTTGACACTTTTCGGTAAGCCATTTAATGCATTTACTGTTTCGCTAAAAAGAGGAGGAAGTATGAATGTGAAAAAACTTATGATAAATCCAAGTATGATAATGTACATCAACACAACAGCGGTAGGTCGTGGTAATCGCCTTCGCATGAACCACCTTGTTCCCGGCTCAATTACTGAAGCCAACACTACTGCCGCAAGAACGAGCACTACTAAGGCTCGCAATTCATAAGCAACATAGGCTCCAAGTACAAAAACTAATACCCTAAAAAGAGTTCCGCTCTCGATTGTGATGTTTTGTTTCTTGGTATCCATTAGCAATAGAATAGCACATTAGGCAATCTACTCAACCTGTTCTATAAAACGTTACAAATTATAATGATTTTAGGATAGCCAAAAGCTCCTTTTCATTAGAATGAGGACCAACTATGGCAAGGTTTGCATTTTTGGAAGTGAAGATTTCCTTGGCAACTTCAAGAATCTGCTTGTCCGTAATTTTCTGATACTTGGCAACATTTTCATCAATCTCCTCAATTTTATTTTGAAGTAATTGTTGGAAGCCATAAAAATCTGCATACGAGTCTGAAGTTTCAAGCCCAATTTTGCTTTCGGCTGCAATAGATTTTTTCACACGATCAAGTTCTTCGTGAGAAACCAACTCAGCTTTAATGCGTTTTATTTCTTTTACAATTTCAGTAACAGTCTCTACCAACTTGTCATTTGCAAGCCCTGCACGAATACTGAACTGTCCATGATCAGTTGAAGCACCAGACCCAGCGTGAACGTAGTAACACACTCCTAATTTTTCTCTTAGCAAATCAAAAAGCCTTGAAGCCATTCCCCCACCCAAAATATGTGCCATCAAGTTTGCCGTCTTCTTTTTTGGATCGAAGCGGTTATAAGCATGAAATGAAAGAATTATGTGAGTCTGTTCAGACTTTTTATTATGAATTTTTACAGCAGGATCTTTCTGCGAAACTTTTGTCCGAGACTTTACTGGAGGTTTTTTCTTTTTCATGACACCAAAGGTTTCCTTTACTTGTTTTTCGATTTTCTTAGTATCAAACTTTCCCGCAACGATAACTAAGGTATTTTCAGGTGTGTATTTTTTCGAATGGTAATCGACGATATCTTTTCGAGTAAAACTTGAGACTGTTTCCTTTGTTCCTGCTATATCCCTTCCTGCTGGCTGATCTCCAAACATCAATTCGGACGATACTTGCGAAACCTTAGATTGGGGTCGATCCTCGTACATATTTATTTCTTCAATCACCACACCTTTCTCTTTTGCGATTTCACCTTCAGGGAAAGTAGAATTCAAAAATACATCTCCGCACATCTCTAGAAATGTACACGCATAGTCAGAAACCCCTTTTGCATAGTAGCCTGTGTATTCATGACCTGTGAAAGCATTATTCTGCGCTCCAAGAATTTCAAATTCTTTGGCGATAGCCATCGAACTTGGGCGCTTTTTTGTACCTTTGAAACACATGTGTTCCAAAAAATGAGACAAACCATTCTGTTCTTTGTTCTCGTATTCAGAGCCGGTTTTAACCAAGACCATGGTAGTAACACTTGTCATCTCGGGACGAGAGACAAGTATGTAGCGGAGATCATTTGGAAGTTTTTTTAGGTTCCAGTTCTTTTTAGACATACTTTTCTATATGGGAAATAAGATCCGCTACCCCCACCCTCTCCTGCTCTCCACTGTCGCGATTTCTCACAGTCACAGTATTATCTTTTTCAATCGTATCGAAATCAATCGTCACACAAAATGGTGTACCAATTTCATCCTGTCGTCTATATCGCTTTCCAATATTTCCATTGTCATCAAATGAAACCCTGGTAAATTTATTTTTTAATTCCTTATACACCTCTCGCGCTTTATCTACCAAAGCAGGTTTATTTTTTAAAAGTGGAAAAACAGCAATCAAATTTGGGGCGACTTTTGGAGACAATTTTAAAAAGGAACGCTTCTCTCCGCCAAGTTCGTCTTCGGAATATGCATCGGATAATACGGCCAAAAGAGAGCGTCCTACACCAAAAGACGGCTCGATAACATGTGGAACAAATCGTTCTTTGTTTTCTTCATCGTAATATGACAAGTCAACACTTGAGGCTTTTGCATGGCTCGTTAAATCAAAATCTGTTCGATAAGCCAGCCCATATAATTCCTTTTTACCAAATGGGAAATCAAATTCGAAATCAATTGTGCGTTTTGAATAGTGGGCTCGATCTCCATCTGCCACTTCTAATTCATGAATATTTTTTTTATTAAGTCCCAAATCATTTTCCATAAATTCCCACATATCTTTTCTAAAGTTTTCAAAAACTTCTTTCCATTCTGCAGGTTTTACAAAATATTCAATTTCCATTTGTTCTAATTCACGCACTCTAAAAATAAAGTCCCGTGGAGCAATTTCATTTCGAAAAGCTTTTCCAATTTGTGCCATACCAAATGGCATTTTCGGATGGAATGTATCAATAATATTTTTAAAGTTTACAAACATTCCCCCCGCAGTTTCAGGTCTAAGATATGAAATTGAATTTTCATCAGCTACAGGACCAACATTCGTCTTTAACATCATATTGAAAAGTCGAACTTCCCCAAGAGGATTTCCATCTGGACTTTTAATCTTTTTTTCAGTTAGTAACTCATTCATTTTTTGCATCGAAAGCCCTTTTGTATCAACCCCAGCGTCTTCGAGCAAATGGTCTGCTCTATATCGTTTCTTTGTCTTGGTGTCTTCAACTAATGGATCTGTAAAAGTATCCACATGCCCACTCGCCTTCCACACATTTTGATTCATTAAAATTGCTGCGTCCATTCCGTACATGTCTTCACGATCGGTCACAAATCGCTTCCACCATAGATTTTCAATATTCTTTTTTAATGCAACACCCAAAGGCCCGTAATCCCAAGTACCTGCAAGACCCCCGTAGATTTCGGAGCCTTGGTAGATAAAACCTCTTCGCTTGCAAAGAGAGATAATTTTTTCCATTTTTGATGCTTCTTCGGGGTTTTTACTCATAGCTTTAATCTTACTAATATATATGAATAAGTCTATTCCCCCAACACATAATCCTGCCCAAACACATAAGCTGGATCCTGATCAATCTTTATATTCAACCCTTTCGCTATTATTTTACTTGCCCCTCCGGTCAACCCATCCGTTCCTGAAACGCTCTGTTCATTAGTCACAATAGGCGCAGTTCTAATTTGGCTTATACTTGGCTTGAATCCAACTTGATAATACATCTCCTTAGTTGGACTTGAATACCCCGCCCCAGATGGAATATCCCCTATTTTCCAAGTAACAGTGCGACTCAATGGATCATAAGAAACCTGAGCAGAAGATGGTGAAACCTGACTTGTCCACTCTACGTAATTTGGCAAAGTAGTTTTGTACACTGCATTTTTAATAGTATTGAACGAGTTTGCCACTTGAACATTGACTGTAAAAGTTGAGCCGCTCTCAGCCCTTGTCGGGAATGGTCCCCTGTTTTCAAATGGACCAATAGTTCTTAACAACTTTGTAGTAAGTGCCATTTCAGATTTAATCTGAGCAGTTTTTGTAACAACAGCCTGAATATTTTCAGGGACAGCATTTTCATTTAATCGAGTACCACGAACTGTGAGGTCAATAGATATCGTAGGGTTTTTAATCGTACCTACGTTTTCTTTGCTTGGCGAAAATGAAGCGAAGGAGAAAATAACACTCCCCACTTCACCTGCTTCCAATTCCTTTAAACTGGTAACTGTAGTCTTATCCCATACAATTGTATTGTCACTCGATCGGAAAAATCCTGGATCAGCACGCACAGAATTTCGATCAAGAAATTCACCGTTTATTTTTGCTTCTATGACTACATCATTAATTGGCACCTCCAAATTATTCTGCCATGCGACTTGGGCTTGAACATTTTCGCCAGCTACAGCAGAAATATTCTTGTCTGACTTACCTTCAAGGGTCAAGTCCAATCCGATAAAGGGCTTCTTGACTGCAAGTGAAGTGTTAACAGTAACAAAGGTTGTTCCGATTCGATTCTCATCATTTATATCTACGGTTCCTACATCAAACTTAAAAGTCCTTTCTAGGTTTTCATCACTATTCATCACCCCTACAATTTGAATTTTTTGTTCAGAATTTGGAAGGACGTCTCCGAGGTTCCAAGTGTCGATACCAGAAGCAGGAACAGGAGTAGAAGATTTGAACTTGAATCCATATGGATATTCAGCCTTTATTAAAATACCTTTCAAGAGCTGTGAGGAATTGGATTTAATATTCAATGTAATTGTCATATCCTGCCCTGTCGTAACTTGATTAATAGTATCGATGGAAAGCGTAATTGGTGAATTTCCTACAGCAATTGGGATTTCTTTTTGTTTGCGAAAAATACTGGTAGAACCTGGTATACGATATTCAAGAGCGGCGCTTAGGGTTTTCTTACTTCCTTCTTCGGCAAAGAAGACGACTTCTATCCGTTTTCTAATTGTCTCACCTGGCATGATAGTTCCAATAGGAATACGATCCGTAATAATTGGACGAGTATTATCTGCGGTCTGTCGCGTTCCCTCTGGATATGTCATCACGAGATCCGCAAGATCAAGCTGGCTAGAGTTTCGATTCACAATATCCACATCCAAAATTAAAGTGTCTCCAGAAGAGACCAAAGTTGGTCCTGTTATTTTTATATCAATGTTCGCTGCCGATATAAAATTACTCCCATTTATAAATTGGTAAGCTCCGTATGCGGCTGCAACCAAAAAAACAAAAATTGAGAACATGAAAAATCTTTTGAAAAAAACTCTGCGGTTCGCAGACTGTGGGTAAACTTCGATCTTTGGTGTCAGATCTTCATTTTCATCTTTCCACCCTTCATTCATGATTGGTGAGTGCTCGTGAAGCCCTGGTCGGCGAATATGATCCACTCCGCTCATGCTTTTAGAGTAAAGTGTTTTCTTGAGCTCTTCTATGCGATTTTTGTCATCCTCGGAATCAACATGCAAGACGGGACGATTTAGAGGTAGGTGTTTTTTCAACACATCATAAGAGTGATTTTCATTTTTTTGAGAGTCTGGATTCATTTGATTGAACCTTATTATACCACTACAAGTGACTTATTTGCACAGCCTCATTAATCATTCTTTTTATAGCAGATTCTTCAGCATGCCAGCTTTTAATATTTTCTAGTGTCTAGCTTTCGATTAGAATATTTTTATTTGTCGATATGTTTTTTATATACCCAAGGGAATACATAATTCGCATCTGAGTGACCAAGACTACTATTGAAGCATCTTCCGCGGAGATGTCTTTTTGGAAACGAAACAGGAACGAAGCGATACTTTTTAATGATTCAAAAATGTCGTTGTTTCTGTCTTCTCCAGGAGAGAATCTCTTTACAAAAGCAAGGATAGAAGCAAGAACATTTCTTAAGCTCGGAGCTAAGGCTTTATTAAAAAGCGAAATTTCAGTGGCAGCGTTGGTTACTCGCCAAAATTCTCTACCTCGAACGAGCGCCACAGTTCCGTATGAAAGTTCTTGAAGCGAGTAGCGCAGTTTCGACTTCATATCACGGAGGCCTTTGGCAATCGCAGAAATTAATCCGAAATCTTCTGTGTACATGACGATTATTGTGTCTGCTTCACCGCTTGGGATAGCGTTTATGATGAAAGCTTTGGTGTTATATATGTGGTGCGACATTTATTCTAGATAAAAGGCAAAAATTCCAAACTCTTTAATCTTTTCTTCATATCCAGAATAAGAAGCATAAGCCTTTTTCATTTCTTCAATAGACTTTACAGAAGGCATTATATCGTTAAAGGGGATTTTTTTAAGCATCTTGTCGATACTGTCATAATGTTCTTTTTTAATTATCTTTTTTGAAAACTTTTCTTTACCGCAGACAAACATCAAAGCGTCACCTACTTCGATAGGTTGATATTTTACACTTGCCGCTCTGGTCTCAATAGGTTTTGATCCATTTTTAACTTGATCAAAGTTTTTCTTATCTACAGCTCTAAATCTTAAAGTCCAAGTTTTCATAGTTAGCTAAACAATGTTATTTGCACCGTAATTCCATCAATATCAATACTTTCACTTCCTACAATTTTTGAATCAGTTGCAAGTTCATTCAGTAGATGCGCCTCCATTATTTTTACTTCACTTGCATTTACTACAGAAGCGATTTCCGATGAAAATTTCTTAAGCACTTCTCCAAAGACCGCATCAGTAGAAAGTTTAACCACCACAGAATCCCCTGTTGAGAGCCCCGAGGTTTTACGCAATTCTTGGATAGCACGAATAAGCTCACGCACTTTGCCTTCGTCTTTTAATTCTTGTGTAAGGACAGTATCAAGTGACATTTCACCTCCATCTTTTACAATCACCTCTTTAATGTTTATTTCATCCTTGAGAATCTCTGCATACTCTTTGTCTTTAAAGAGATTTTCACTAACAGTGAGAGATGCAAGTGGCTGGCGAACTTTTATTCCCGCTGATGAACGTAGGGCTAATGCTTTTTCTACCACCTCTCTCATTAAAAAAGTATTCTGAATGACCTCTTCGTCACATTTATGTGCTTCCGGCCACTTTGACAAGTGAACACTCTCTAATTCCCCACCTAATTTCAAGTACAGATCCTCTGCAAAGAACGGGGCAAAAGGTGCAATGACATGGGACATTGTGTACAAAACATAACGAGTTGTAGCTACGGCTTTCTTGTCGTTATTTTTAAATCTCTCTCTTGACCGTCGTATATACCAAGTCGAAAGATCATCAATAAAATCCGCGATTGATCGTGCTGATTTGTCGGGTTGATACTTTTCCAAGGATTCGGTCGTGATTGAAATCATTTGATCAAGTCGGGCCAAAATCCACTTGTCTAAAATATGTGCGGATTTTGGCCTTTCAAAACTTGAAACTTCACTTCCCTTGTACATTTCATAAAATGAAACCACGTTCGACAGACGCATGAAGATTTTTTTGTTCACCTCGTCCAAGCCTTTTTCAGAGAACTTCATTTCTTCACCGTGGACGGCAGAAGAGTTTGCAAAAAGAAATCGTAAAGCATCCGCGCTGTACTTTTCAACAGTTGGAATCAGCGGTGGAAAGTTTTTTAAACTCTTCGACATTTTTCGTCCATCTTCAGCCAGTATCAACCCGTTCACTACAACATTTTTAAACGGAGATACATCAAACAAGGCACACGACAAGACAGTCAATGTATAAAACCACCCTCGTGTCTGATCCAACCCTTCTGCAATAAAATCCGCCGGGAAAAGTCCCTTGTTCTTGGCATTTTTCAAAAACTCGTGCGGATTTTCGAATGGATAGTGATTTTGCGCATAAGGCATTGAACCAGAGTCGTACCAAACATCGAATACTTCTGTAACGCGTTTCATCAATTCGCCTTTTTCATTTTTCCAAGTAATCGCATCTATGTACGGTCGGTGGAGGTCAAATTCATAATCTTCATTATGCGGAAGGGGCACGAAATTAAGCCACTGATGTGAACCTGTATCCTCTGGAACATCCTCCCATCCTTTTCGAAGCATGTCGCGATTAGTTTTTCCAGCGGCTACTTCGTGGGTTAAATGTAGCGTTAATCCATGAGTGACAATTAAAATCAATTCATTCTCGTGTTTTGCATCTATTTCATACAAAAATTCAGCTACGCGTTTTTTCACGTCGGCGTTCGATTCACCACCTGGTAGCCTCTTCATCAACCTCTCTTCAGGAGTTTTAAAATAGTTTGTATATTCAACCCAGGGGCGTCCTTCATATTCTCCACAATCTATTTCACGAATTCGGGAATCGTGAGTAATACTATCTTTTGGAATACCTAAAACTTCAGAAACAATATGCGACGTCTCGAGAGTTCGCTCAATATCAGAAGTGTAGATGCGGGAAACTTTCATCCCTCTTTCTTCCATAGACTTCTTCAAACGTAAAACTGATTCTGTAACTTCATTTTTTCCTTTTTCTGTTAATGGATATTTTTTAGAATTATCTCGATTAATAATTCCAAGAACATTAGATTCAGATTGTCCATGTCGCATTACTATGTATTTATTCCCTCGAGTATCCAGTTTCTTTTTTAAATCATGCGCAGAACCAATCACTTCAAATGAATCCCCCTTTTCATTTCTCCAAATCGGGAGCGGTGTCCCCCAATAGCGACTGCGGGATACATTCCAATCGCGAGCGTTTTCAAGCCACTTTCCAAAACGACCTTCACCAATTTCAGCCGGCAACCAATTTACAGTTTTATTAAGTTCAACCATGCGATCCTTTAATTGGGTAACCCGAACAAACCATGCAGTAGTGGCATAATTTAAAAGTGGAGTATCACATCTCCAACAATGAGGGTACGGGTGAATGATTTTTAACTTTTCAAAAAGAAAGCCGTTGTGCGCAAGCCACTTGATAACTTCAATATCAGTTTTTTGATGATCGCCACTGTTTGCGGCTTTAGGCTTTACAGAAAGTCCAGCGAAATCAACCACCTCCGGTTTCATAGTTCCGTCCATGGCTACGTGCTGAATAACTGGAATATTGTGAAGATTTGCAAGGTTTAAATCGTCTTCACCAAAGGCTGGCGCGATGTGAACCACACCCGAACCATCATCTGCCGTGACAAAATCTGCAGTGTAAATTTTCCACGCATGTGCGCGCTTTCCCTCTTCGTTTTTAGAAAGTGTTCCAGCTTTTTCGTAATATGGGAAGATTGGAGAATAAGCTAAATTGTTAAGTTCACTTCCCTTAAATTCTTCCAGAATTTTATATTCATGCTTAAAAGATTCCAATCGAGATTTGGCTAATATTAACTTCTTACCTTCTGTTTCAACTAAAACATAATCCAATTCTGGATTAACTGCGATTGCTGAGTTCCCTGGTAAAGTCCATGGCGTTGTTGTCCAAGCTAAAATTGCCACATCTTTGTGTTTTTTAAAACTTTCTTTTAATTTAAATGTGACGAAAGCAGAAATATCTGTGATGTCTTTGTAACCGCCAAGTGAGACTTCGGCATTTGAAAGCGAAGTTCCGCAATGAGGACAGAAATACATGACCTTAAAACCTTCGTAAACTAACCCTTTGTCATATAGAGATTTAAAAGTCCACCACACACTTTCCATAAACGAAGTATCCATTGTGCGATAATCATTATCCATATCAACAAAGCGCCCCAATCGAGGAATGATTTCCTTCCACTCTTTTACATAAGTGAATACACTTTCACGCGCTTTTTTATTGAACTTATCAATTCCGTATTCTTCAATCTCTTTTTTATTTTTCAGTCCTAGTTCTTTTTCTACCAAGTTTTCAATCGGCAAGCCGTGACAATCCCAACCCCATCGACGTTCAACTCGATATCCTTGCATGGTTTTGTAACGGGGGAAAAGATCCTTCAGAGTCGTCGGTAAAATGTGGCCGAAGTGTGGCATCCCTGTTGCATAAGGAGGGCCATCATAAAAAACCCAATTGCCTTTTGGGGCAGATTTTTTCAGCGTCTTATCAAAAATAGATTTTTCTTTCCAATATGAAAGTATTCGCTCTTCGCGTTCGCAGCCTTCGGATTTCTTTGGTTCGTCTGGAGATGACATGAAAGTTATATTAGCATTGAAATTGGGGGAATAAAAGAAAGACCGGAGGCGCATGGTGACGCCCCCGGTCGGGAGTTAAAAGGTTGTTGGGGGGGTTAAGCATCGATCACATGCGGAGCACGTGTCGGCGTGAATTTCGGACGGCGCCGATAGTCACGAGTTTTCTTGTGGCGCATATGCGGATCGCGCAATCCTTTTGAGCCTTGGCGCGAGGTTGAGGTGTGGTAGTTTGGGTCGTGTGCCATTATTTTTTTGTTGGTTTTGTTCTGTGTGGGCCAACAGCTATTTTTACTGAAGGTCCAATATGAAATGCTATCAATATTTAGTAATCTGTCAATCCAGACAATCTTAGAGCCACAAGCGCGCGGGGCGCGCTTGTGGCTCTTTGTGAATTGACCGGGTGGATTTTATCGGCGACGAGCGCCGAAGTGCCAGGACTTGGCACGAGTATCGCCTTCGCGACGATTCGGTTTGTCATTTCGACGGTGACCTTTCGGCCGCGAAGTGACGATTTTCATACTTCCCAGTATTGAGCTGGGGCAGTCCTCATGGTACATGTGTTTAATTTTTGGTGTTGATGTTTTCTACACCACAAGCCTCTTTGCCTGTGGTCCATATAAAATGCTACTCCTATATATAACCCTCGTCAACAAAGTTCTGCACCTACTCACCTCTCACCCTCACCAAATTCCTCTCTACACAATTTCTTCCACAATAAGATTTACCATCTTCATTCACACAATTTTCGCAACAAATAAAATGTAAGTGGCAGAAATCATTTGCACAGTTTATATAGCGCTCAGAAGAAACACCACACTTCATGCATTTCCCAATCACCTCGTGCAACTGCCCGCCCTTTCCCTCTTTTACTTTGTCATCATAATTCATGACTACTCTATTATCAAAAACATACAGAGAGCCTACGAAATCTTTTCCTGGAAACTTTTCCATATAAGTCGCCATCCCGCCATCCAGTTGATACACCTCTTTGAAACCTTTCTTCTTGATATAAGCAGAAGCTTTTTCACAGCGCACTCCTCCTGTACAAACTGTAACAACAGGCACTTCTTTTAGATCTTCAATCTTAGGAAGTACTTTTGGTAAATCACGGAAGTTCTCCATCTCTGGATTTATTGAATCCTTAAAATGTCCCACGATAAATTCATAGTCGTTTCGCATATCAATAATTTTAAATTTCTTTCCTTCGCGAAACCATTTATGAAGTTCTTCTGCTGGTAAATGCGTTGCTGTATATTCAGCAGGATTAACTTCTTCACCTAATTTAGAAGCGACGATTTCCTCGCGCAATTTTACTTTCATTTTTGGGAAAGCTTTTCCATCGCCAATAGACTTTTTAAAAATAACATCAGAAAAATTTCCGTAAGAATATGTTTCGTCGCTGTTTAGGGTATTTCCATACTTATCAACTCCCCCTTTTCCATCCTGTGATGTTAGAGCATTAATGTATTCGGCATTATTTTCCGGAGAACCTTCTACTGTTCCATTGATACCTTCGTTGGCAATTAAAATACGTCCCTTTAAATTAAGACGTTTGCAAAGTTCCTTGTGCCAATCGACAAATAAGTGTGGTCGGTTGACTGGGGTGTATTTATAGTAGAGAAGGATTTCGTGGGTCATTAGGGGTATTTATAGCGTAAAATGGGCAGTTTTTCAAATTTTACATTTAACCTTCCTCCTGTATAATTTGATTATGATTGAATCAGCGCCAACTATCGAAGATCCTAAGGCTTATAATTTCACCCCAGTTGAAATTGATACGGAGGGAACAACTGCTTCTTTTTCACTGGATAAACCACGTTTTTCGGAATTAACTGAAGAAGAAACACAAATGATGAATACTCTCGTTGAAAAAATAGGAAATGAACCCGGTCTAGGAGAATACTTAAATGTAGAACTTGATCCAATGGGCGGAAAAATAGTTAGAATCTCTGGTAAAAATTCATCAAAAATCGGTAATGGTATGCTGAATTTAATTAACGAGGTGGTTCAAAAATCTATCTCTGAAATTCAGTGATTACATCTCCTTCGGCGCCCTTATCCCCAACAACCACAAACCATTATGTACCGTATATTGAAAAGCCTTCGTCAAAGCAAGACGTGATAGCGAATTCGCAATTTGTGATGAAGCATAAAAACTATTAAACGCCCCTGACAACATCAAAAGATACTGTGCCACATGGTGCGGAGCGTGCTCGACTTGTGCCCTCTCTACAATATTCGGAAACCTTTCAATCAATCGCTTCAAAATAGACTCGCTATCATCAACAGTATCACCCTTCTCTTTAAAATTTTCATCCACCACAAAACCATTTTCCTCCCCTTTTCGAAGAACAGATCCTGCCCGCACAAAAGAATACTGGATATATGGACCTGAATCTCCTTCAAATGAAAGTGCTTTATTTTTGTCGTAGATAATATCTTTGCCTGTAGTCTGTTTTAAAATTGAAAACTTTATGGCAGAAATGGCGATTTCTTGTGCAATCATATTTTTGTTATCAATCTCTCTATCCTTCATCTTTTCTAAAACAGAAGCAACGGTTTCATTTATAAAGTCTCTTCCAGAAACCACGTCCCCTGTTCGCGACGACATTTTACCCTCTGGTAAGCGCATCATGCCATGGGAAATGTGATGAAGTTTACCTTCCAGAAACGGAAACAATAATTCGTTTGCTTTGATAGTTAGTTTGAAGAAATCGTTTTGTTCATTTGCAGTTACAGTAATCCCCGTATCATATGGGAATGCATTATATTTCATTTCAGCAAGACCAATTTCCTTTCCTGCGTACGTTGGCAATCCAACTTTTGTAATTAAAACATCAGTGTGTAAGCCATACTTTTCACCATTGAAAATAATCGCCCCCTCGCTTTTTTCAAAAATTCCTTTAGATACACCTTCATTGACTGCTTTAATACCTGGACCAGACGATTCACTTTCAAAGAAATATCTGTCGAATTTTGTTCCGAGAATTTTATAAATTTCCTCGAAATATTCAAGGCTCCATTCACGTCCTTTGTTATAAATTTCATTTACTTCGTTATCTGAACGTTCATAAATTTTCTTATTTATTTCCTGCACTTCATCCATGATTTCAGGGTGATCTTTTAAATAAGTTGCTCCTTTTGCATAAGCCTGTCCTAAAAATGTCACCCTGTCGTGAAGGCTGATTTTCTCATCTGGAAATGGAGTTTCCATTAATCTAAGTCCATAAATGGTAAGCGCAACGTGACGCCCAACGTCACCTTGATAGCAAAATCGGCGAACATCAGCACTTGTCCATTCGAGAAGTCGCGCAATTGATTCACCAACAGTATTTGCCATGACATGTCCGATGTGAAAAAGCTTGAAAGGATTTGGATCGGTGTATTCGACAACAGACTTCTTACCTTTTAGTGAAGCATTCTTTCCGTAATGAATTTTTTCATGAAGAACAGTTTTAATCGCAGAATCAAAATATGAACCCTCTATTGAAAAGTTTATGAATCCGGGTCTTACCGCTTCGATTTTTGTGACATTTTTTATTGAAAGTTTTTTTAGACTTTCAGCGATTTCATTCGCCAAATCAAACGGGTTCTTCCCTGCCTTTTTGGCAAGCATCATGGCCACGTTTGTATACAGATCGCCATGTGACATGTCTCCTGGGTAATCAATTAAAATAGAGGGGGCTTCTAGTCCCATCTCTGTGATGACCTTTTTTATTCCTTCATAGAGAGTGTCTCTCATGTGGATACTATACTCTAGAAAGAAGGAGGAGAAAAGTTAGGCTTTGTGGTTTGCAAAAACGGGGTGTTCGTATAGTGCTTTGAACTGACTTTTGGATTCTTCAATGACAGCCCCGATATACCTAGTCATATCATTATTGAAAATCACCCTTTGCTCTTCCATAATCTCTCGGATCATGGCTCTTAAGTCGTTAATGTCTTTATGGACAGCTTCAAATTTCTTATCTACAGACTCAAAACGATGATCGATATTTTTCATCGCTTTATTAAAGGTATAAGTTGTGACAAAGTTTGGGGTCATAGTTGTTTTCATAATTATAATTTTTATTATGAGTGAATACTACTTGACGTAGATGAATTTATGATCAATTTTACTTAAAATAATCCTTAATTTGTAAGGATATCCACAGAGCTATATGAGCTTTGTCACTTTTTCCCAAACCAACTTATGAATTTCATCTATACTCATAAGTTCTCCCTTCTTTGTACACTCAATAACTTTCCAATTGAACTTCTTAGATATATATTTATAAGCTTCTGAGGCCTTCTTAAGGTGATCTAGGTCTGCTTCGTGTATATCTCTTTTTTTACCAGCTGTATATTCTCGCGCAGCTTTTTGATCAACTAATTTTTGACCAATCTCTGGTGGAACGTGAAGGAAAATAATCAAATCAGCTCTCGGACTATTTAGCATTTCATGCTCTAAATTATCTACCCATTTTAAATACTTATCTCGATGAACCTTACCTTCAATTTTCCCTGTTTGATGGCCCATACTGGATGAAACATATCTATTGCTGATTATGTGAGTTCCACTGTCTAAGATCTTTTTCATTTCAAAAGACTTGTCAAAACGATCGAGGGCATAGAATGTCGATGCTATGTATGGACCTATTTCTTCCCGACTTCTCCACCCTCCACTTTTTCAAAAACTCAAACGTTGTAAATTAAGGGTTTTTTGATTTAATCACCTACTTTTGTCATACTAGTTGGA
>JAYSWB010000025.1:0-5336 GCA_043718245.1 bacterium | reverse complement strand
AGGTGGCAATGGAAACTACACTTATTCATGGTCAGGTTCAGATGGCTTGTATGGAAGCAATTCTTCTTTGACACAGTCGTACGCCTCAACAGGTAATAAAACTGCCACAGTAACTGTTTATTCAAATGGTCAGTCGATCACTGCTAGCTGTAATGCGAATATCAACTCAATCTTCGGTTACCAGACTCAGGCTTCTAATGTAACTCTTATTAAGGGTACATCAGACCAAGTTGGTCAGGTGGCAGGTGTTTACCTAGGTCAGCTTCCAGCAACTGGAATTAGTCTAAACTTGAAAGTTGCACTATTTGCTCTTGGATTACTAGCATGGAGCATCTTCGCTGCATTCGTAGTATCAAAGAGAAAGAAGACAACTGATTCTGTTACAGGTAATGCTATAGCTGATTTCAAAGCAAGAATGCTTGCGATGAAGAATCAATAATTACGAAAGTTTAAAGCAAAAAAGCCCCTCACGGGGCTTTTTTGTTATGAGCGGGAAGAGGTTTCGTCGGAAAGTTTTTCGATGACTTCATCTGCAGCTAATTGTCCGAGGTTGCCCTTATCGCGAGATTCAAGTGTCACTTTACCAACTTCCATGTCTTTGTCGCCAATAATGATCGTGTATGGCACTTTCATATTTTTCGCGGCGCGAATTTTTTTACCGAAGCCATCATTAGATAGATCAATTTTCGCACGAATCTGTAGCTTTCTTAAAGCGGCGTGAACTTCCTTTGCTTTTTCTAAATTGGTTTCTCGAACCGGCACAACATACACCTGTTCAGGTGCAAGCCAAAGAGGGAAGTTGCCGGCGTAGTGTTCGATTAAAAATCCAATAAATCTCTCATGTGTAGAAAGTGGAGCCCTGTGAATACATAGAGGAGTTTTTTCCACACCATCCTTGTCCATAAATTTTAATCCAAAACGGGCAGGAACAGCAAAGTCTACTTGGTTTGTGGCAAGTGTAAATTCACGGCCGATCACACTCCAAATCTGCACGTCAATTTTTGGTCCGTAGAAAGCGCCTTCGTTTTCTGCTTCAACGAATGGAACTTTGGCCTCAACTAAACATTTTCGTACCATGTCTTCAGTCTTGATCCAAAGTTCTTCGTTATCGATATATTTCTTCCCTAGTCCTTCCTTTGAATGCTTTGAAAGGCGCATTTGATACTTTGTGATACCGAAAATTTTAAAGTAGTACAAATACATATCGATTACTTTTTTAAATTCATCAGCAAACTGCTCTTCTGTACAATATATATGAGCGTCATTCATCTGCATTGATCGCACTCGCATCAATCCGAATAATTCACCAGATTTTTCATGGCGATAACATGTGCCGTACTCAGCTAATCTTAAAGGTAAATCCTTATATGACTTTTGAGATGCGCCAAAAATCTTGTGATGATGCGGACAGTTCATCGCTTTCAAGTAATATTTTCCACCCTCATATTCCATTGGAGGGTACATAGATTCTTCGTAATATGGAAGGTGACCAGAAGTCAGGTACATTGATTCCTTCGCAAGGTGAGGAGTTCGTACGCGTTCATATTCATAAGCGAATTCAGTTTCCTTGGCTAGTGTTTCAAGCTGTTCAATAATCGCTCCTCCATTCGGAAGCCAAAGTGGAAGTCCTGGTCCAACGTCTTCATCGAATTCAAAAATCCCTAATTCCTTTCCAAGCTTTCGGTGATCGCGCTTCTTCGCTTCTTCTTGTTGAGCTTTATAGGTGATTAATTCTTCTTTTGTGTTAAATGCCAATCCATAAATACGTGTAAGCATCTTATTCTTTTCACTGCCTCTCCAATATGCTCCGGCAATACTTGAAAGTTCGAAACAATCAGCAGGAACTGTTTGCATGTCTTCGACGTGTCCTCCACGGCATAAGTCTGTGAAGTTTCCAGACGTGTATAGAGTAATTTTTTCTCCCTTCTTATTTATTTCTTCTATAAGTTCTAATTTGTATGGGTTATCAGCGAAAAAGGTTTTAGCTTCTTCTGGAGAAACTTCTTTATGTGTAAAACCTTTCCAAGTCTTTAACAAAGACCTCATTTTCTTTTCAATCTCAGGAAAGTCCTTTTCAGAAATGGGTTTTTCGAAATCCATATCGTAGTAGAATCCGTCGTCCACTGCGGGTCCAATAGTCAAAAGGGTGGTTGGGTATATTTCGATTACAGCGGCAGCTAGCAAATGTGCTAGTGAATGTCGCATTTCTTGTAGGTCGTTTGTGTTTTTTGACATGGTTTTTAGGGGGAAATTGATAACTGGTTGATAATACTATATTTTTCGAGGGGTGGCGAGATTAAGAAAGATTCAGGAAGTCTTCATGATTATTAGTTTTAAGGCGATTAACCTATTGGATTGTGTTTATTAAGTTTAATTGTTAAAATTTAAGCTAATGAAAATTAAGAATCTTGCAGTGGTTATTATGAAAGAAGGTAGACATTTTGTGGCGTATTCTCCCGCCCTGGATCTTTCTACTGCGGGGAAATCAGCTAAAGATGCTAAAATAAAGTTTAGAGAGGCAGCAGAAATTCTATTGGAAGAAATTTTTGAAGCTGGTACTGCCGACGATGTACTGTCAGATTTAGGTTGGAAAAAAGTGCAGAAACAGTGGACTCCACCTCCGATTGTTTCTACAAAATCAATAGGAATTACAATCCCATCACTCGCGTAAAATATGGGAAAAATCAAGCAGGTACACTGGAAGGAATTTGAAAAATTCCTTCTTTTAGAAGGATGTGTATTTAAAAGAGAAAAGGGAGATCACAGAATTTATTCTAGGGAAGGTTTGAAAAGGTCTATTGTTGTGCCTAGGTACAATCCACTTCCAGTTTTTATTATTATGAATAATCTGTCGCTTCTGGGTATTTCCAAGAAAGAATATTTGCGGAAAATTGAAGAGCTATAATTTTCCCAATTTTATGCTATAACATAGTTCACACATTATGTTATCCCGCACTCGAAACTTTAGCATCATCGCTCATATTGACCACGGAAAGTCGACCTTAGCCGACCGCATGCTTGAAATTACCCACACCATCGAAAAGCGCAAAATGATGGCGCAAGTTTTGGACAGCATGGAATTGGAACGTGAAAAGGGAATTACCATCAAGATGCGACCGGTCAAGATGCACTACAAGGATCACATTTTGAATTTAATCGACACCCCGGGCCACATCGACTTTTCATATGAAGTATCTCGAGCACTGAAGGCGGTAGAAGGATCTATTCTTTTGGTAGATGCAACACAGGGCGTGCAGGCACAAACTCTCACAACTTTGCGTATGGCCCAGGAAACAGGATTGGTTATTATCCCTGTCTTAAGCAAAGTTGATTCACCGCTCGCGCGAATTCCGGAAATTAAGCAAGAAATGGTGGCGCTACTTGGATGCAAAGAAGAGGACATTTTGGAAACTTCTGGAAAAACTGGTGCAGGGGTTGATGAACTTCTTCAAGAAATTATAAAACGTGTACCCGCCCCGATTGAAGAATTCCCAGATTCAAATAGTTTCCGCGCCCTCGTTTTCGATTTTCAATATTCAAACCACAAAGGTGTCATTATATATGTACGTTCAATGGACGGCTCTGTTAAGAAGGGGGATGAGTTAATGTTTAAAATTGCGAATGAAAAATTCACAGCATTAGAAGTAGGAATTTTTACTCCGGAGGAAGAGGCTAGTGACGAACTTGATGCGGGACAAATCGGCTACATTGTGACAGGTATTAAGCGCCCAGGTATTGCATCGGTTGGAGACACTATTACATTATTTAAAAAACAATTGCCAGAATTGGCGGGGTACTTTAACCCATCACCAGTAGTGTGGGCTTCAGTTTATCCTGAAGACGCAGATGATTTTGATGTTTTAAAGCAGGCACTAGGACGTTTGAAGTTATCTGACTCAGCTTTTTCATATGAAGAAGAATCATCAGGGTCATTAGGCCGTGGATTTAGATGTGGATTTTTAGGACTTTTACACCTTGAAATTATTACTGAAAGATTGAAGCGTGAGTTCAACCTGAACCTAGTAATCGCCACTCCAAGTATCACCTACGAAGTCACCATGAAAGACGGCAAGAAAAAAATGGTTTATTCACCATCACTTTTTCCAGATCACGGATCATTTTTGGAAGTGTACGAACCATGGGTCAAGTTAAAAATTATTTCTCCAACCACATATGTCGGGGCGATTTACCAAATGCTTTACGAACACGAAGCTGAATTGGGGGACACAGAGACTTTTGGAGATGGACGAGCCTCATTATCTATTAACATGCCGTTAAGAGAGCTTATGCGTGGATTTTTCGATGAGTTAAAAAGTATTTCGTCTGGATATGCATCTCTTTCATACGAATTAGAAGGAATGCGAAAGGCGGATGTAACCCGAATGGATATATTGGTGGCAGAAGAACCTGTTGAAGCTTTTACTCGTGTAATTGCCTTTAGACGTATTGATGAAGAAGCCAACAAAGCAGTAGAGAGACTATACGAAGTGCTTCCTCGTCAAATGTTCGTAACAAAAATCCAAGCAAAAGCGGATGGAAGAATTATTGCATCTCGAACGCTTTCTGCGATGAAGAAAGATGTGACTCAGCACATGTACGGAGGGGATATTACTCGAAAAATGAAACTACGAGAGAAGCAGAAAAAAGGAAAGAAGAAAATGAAAGAGGAAGGTACGGTGAATATTCCACATGATGTTTTTCTAAAGATGATGAAGAGTGGAGATAATTAGAAATTCAGGATTTCTTTATGTGAAATTCATGTCAGTTCTGTATTGTGTAGGTATGCAAAAGTATTTTAAAAAGTTTACAGAGTATTTTTTATTAAAATTGGAGTATGTCTCAGATGTTAGCAGGGATATCGCCCAAATCTTCTTTGCCGTATTTGTTGTCGAGTCTTTTACCAGAGATCATATTAGTTGGAAATTGGTATCTTATGGTTTATTATTAGGATCAGCGTGGTGGATTGTTGGTATTATTACTTTTAGAATCAATAAATAAATTATGAACATAGCTTATATTGTAGGTACAATTATGTTGGTAATAGTCGGAACTATGGTGTTTTTTGCAAAGCGACTAGAAAGGGAACAACAGAGAGATAAGAATAAGTAGCTAAGATTGCAAAAAACCCTTAAAACTTGTATATTAAAGCCCCGTAAACACGGGCCCTTAGCTTAGTTGGTAGAGCGCCTCATTTGCACTGAGGAGGTCAGCGGTTCGAATCCGCTAGGGTCCACCATTGATCCGTACCCCATATAGTAGACACAGACTTCTGTGTAAACTGTTTTCTTTTGTTAAGATTAACAAATAACAAAAGAAATATGAGAACAATATTTTCA
>JAYSWB010000024.1:0-1913 GCA_043718245.1 bacterium | reverse complement strand
AAAAAAGAAAAAGTGAAAAAGAAAACCATTCTGGTTATTGAAGACGAACGCCCTCTACTTGAGGTGGTTGACTCTAGGCTTAGAAAGAATGGGTTCGGTGTTATTACCGCTCGCAGTGTTGATGAAGTCTTTGATGCAGGACTAGCAAAGAAAGGTCTGGCTGTCATTGCAGCAAAAAGCATCCAGCAAGCTTTAAATTACCTCAAGGACCTAGAACAAATTGATGCAATATGGCTCGATCATAATCTAATCGGAAAGGAAAATGGTTTTGCGCTAGTTAAAAAAATCAAAGCTAATGGAGGAAAGTGGAAAAAAATCCCTATTTTTGTAGTCTCTAATACTGAAAAATCAGCAGTGACGATGGCCTACATGAACCTTGGCGTAAACAAGTACTACGTAAAAAGTAACCACCGTCTCGATGACATCATTAAGGATATAAACTTATTTCTAAATGATTCCAAAAAATAGGACCCAATGAGCAAACCAAACAAAAAACGGGAGGAAGCCCAAAAAGAGGTACTATCGAAGGCGTATGGTGATTTTAATAAGGGCCTTAATTCATACGCTTTTTTTAAAGTGAGTAACCATGAAATTGGACAGGATATGGTTCAGGAAACTTTTACAAAAACATGGAAGTATTTAGTCCGTAAAGGAAAAATAGACGGTATGAAATCTTTTCTTTATCATATCTTGAACAATCTAATTGTTGATGAATACCGAAAAAGAAAAAGAAAACCTACATCTCTTGACGCCCTTACAGATGAAGGCTTTGCTCCGAGTATTGATAACTCTGAGGAGTTATTTAATACAATAGATGGTAGAGTTGCTGTTAATTTGATTAAAAAACTTCCCGATATGTATCGCGAAATTATTCATATGCGCTATGTTCAGGATTTATCACTGAGAGAAATGTCAGAGATTACCGGACAGTCAGAGAATACACTGTCTGTTCGGGTGCACCGCGGGGTATATAAATTGAGGGTTCTGTATAATAATTCGTAATTTTTAAAAGTAGACAATCCCCTATTTTCATATAGAATCAACCAATACTTATTTAATCAACATTACCATGCTGGAATACAACGAAATCACATTACGAAAGTACATTATCTTCGACAAGGAGCCTTGGGAAGTCCTAGATGCTCACGTTTTTCGCAAACAACAACGAAAACCAGTGAATGCTACAAAACTGCGAAATCTACTAAACGGCCGTGTAATGGAACACTCTTTTCACGTATCTGACAAAGTCGAAGAAGCAGAAATCGTATCAAGAAAGGTAAAATATCTTTACACAAACAAGGGAGAATGGTGGTTTTGCAGTGAAAATAATCCTGCTGATCGATTCCAATTATTGGACACAATGATTGGTGATGCTCGAAAGTTTTTAAAGCCAAACAGTGTTATTGAAGCACTACAGTTTGAAGATAAGATTTTTGGAGTAAAACTGCCAATCAAAGTAGAGCTTGAAGTAAAAGACGCTCCCCCTGCTGTACGTGGTGACACTGCAAAAGGTGGCAACAAAGTTATCATCCTTGAAACTGGCGCTTCTCTTACGGCACCGATGTTTGTGAACCCAGGTGACATCGTGAGGATTAATACAGAGACTGGAGAGTATGTTGACCGGGTGACGAAGTAGTTGACTTTAAAAAAGTGGGTATATAATTTGCTTATTGATGAGGTCGGGTGTTAGTAGTAAAAGAATCTCAGGACTGAAGAGTCCTGAGATTCTTTTCATAATTTCTTTATATTTATTAGCCTTCTATATATTATCTTGTTAATCAGACATGAAAGATGAATCATGTCTCGTGGGACGCTACTGGTGTAGGCACCTGACCTCATCAATTAGGTTGAGCGAGTTCGATCCTCGTCTGTCTTACTGATAAAAACAAAACCCTCCGTATATACGGAGGGTT
>JAYSWB010000023.1:0-19157 GCA_043718245.1 bacterium | reverse complement strand
ATCCCGGGGCAGTACTTATAAACAAAATTCTTCTATCAAAAAAAGAAATAAAAATCGAAACTATCCCCGGCGCAAGCGCCCTCACCGCAGCCTTCTCTATTTCCGGAGTAATAACCTCTGATTTCACATTCCTAGGCTTCATCCCCCACAAAAAGGGAAGAGAAACAATGTTCAAAGAAATCACAACTTCCGAACGTGCTGTCGTCTTCTACGAATCAACCCATCGCATCCTAAAAACCCTAAAATCTCTTTCAGAACACTTCACAACTGACAGAAAAATCTCAATAGCAAGAGAACTCACAAAAATTTACGAAGAAGTACAGTGCGATACGCCTCAACATCTGTTAGAATACTTTGAAGCAAATCCCGTGAAGACCAAAGGCGAATTTGTTTGCATTGTATGGCCAAAATAAAAAACAAAAACAAAGTTTATTTCGCACTTTTTCTATACCTCGTAATAATAGTATCCATTGTCTCTTGTATCTCATCACTTAAAAATATTTTCATAAATAAGTTTGTTAATGCCGAAGTGGTTACTACAACTTCAATCGCAACTACAACACCTCCCGTGAAAAAGGTCACCCACGTAACAGTCCCTGAATCCGTAAAAGCCCTGTACATGTCAGCTTGGGTTGCGAGCTCAAATGAAACTCGTCAGACACTTTTAAATACTCTCGAATCATCAGGAGCAAACGCACTTGTTATTGATATAAAAGACTACACGGGAAAAATTGCCTTCACTCCTAATTCAAAAGAATTATTGGATGTAGGGTGTCATGAAAATAAAATTAGGGATTTAGATGCTTTTATCGAAGAGCTTCATAAGAAAAATATTTATGTGATAGGGAGAGTTGCTGTTTTTCAAGATCCTTGTCTTGTAACAAAGGAGCCTGAAGATGCTGTTAAAAATTCTGCGGGCGGTGCATGGAAAGATAGAAAGGGACTGACTTGGATTGATGCCAGTAATAAAAATAGCTGGCCGTATTTCGCAGAAATCGCAAGAGAGGCATACGCGAGGGGATTTGATGAAGTTAATTTTGACTACATACGATTTCCAACTGATGGCAACATGGAAGATATGCGATTCAGCGGACTAGCTTCTTCGACAAAAGCTTTTGTTATCAGAGACTTTTTCAAATATTTGGATCTAAATTTAAGAGAAGGTATGGGTGCGAATTATTCTACAAATATTGGAACAAGTACCCCGTATGCCACTTCAACACTTGGAAGTAAAATTTACAATATAAAAGAATTTAACGCCCCAAAAAACCGCATGATGATTTCGGCGGACGTGTTCGGGCTTGTGACCGAGGCAACTGACGATATGGGCATTGGACAGCATTTTGAGAGCCTGCTTCCATACGTAGATTACCTCAGTCCGATGGTCTATCCGTCCCACTATGCTAATGGGTACGGAGGTATCGCAAAACCTGCTACAGAGCCGTATAAGGTCGTTTACAGGGCTATGAATAGTGCTGTGGAAAGAGCCAGGAAAATGGGCCAAGACCCCTTGAAACTGCGCCCATGGCTCCAGGATTTCAATTTAGGGGCGACTTATACACCAGAGATGGTTAAGTCCCAGATTAAGGCTACATATGATGCAGGATTAAGCGGATTTTTCTTGTGGGACCCAGCGAATAAGTATAGGAGTGGAAGTGTGGCGTTGGGGGGATAAACTAAATGGTTAGTAGTTCTTAGTTTACTTATTTTTTGCTATACTGGTCGTATGAAATTTCCACGCTCAAAGAAATTATTGTTTGCAAATAATAAGGGTGGGGTAGGAAAAACAACCCTTGCGTTTAATTGTGCTATGTCTTTTGCCAAACTGGGTTATAAAACGGCCCTTATAGATCTTGATCCTCAGTGTAATCTATCACGGCTCTCTCTTGGAGATCAGCAATATGCAGACACACTTTTTTCTTCAACGTACAAAGATATATATGATGTTTTAAAGGGTATTATAGAAGGTGGAGCAGATATAAATTTATCGGTCCCGATGATTCCGATTTCTAATGGTGGTGGGAATTTATTTTTACTTAAAGGAAGTGTTAATTTGTCTCTATATGAAAATTTACTGGTTTCAGCCTATGGGCAAGCTGCTTCAGGTCAACAGCTCGGATATTTTCAAACAAGTGCCATCGATCGTTTTATTCGTGAAAAAGGACTAAGTGATGAAATAGACATTTTTGTAATAGATACATCGCCAAGTTTGTCTCTCCTCAATCAAGTCATTTTTCTAGGAGCAGACTATTTCGTCGTTCCTATGATGCCGGATGCTTTTAGTGTGCAGGGAATCGAAAATCTCGGTATCGTTTATGAGAAATGGAAACAAAACTGGAAAGTGACAGGTAAGGCTCTTTCAGGAAATACAGAAAACAAATTTGTCCTATCTGGTGACGGTTTGTTTATTGGATATGTTGTTAATTCATATAATGTGTACAGTAAGCAACCTATCAAAGACCATCGTCATTGGATCGATGAGATTCCTAAAAAAGTAAAACAATTTCTTTCGGAGAAGCATGGAAGAAATGGGTTAGTAGAAAAAAGCTGGATAGCACCCCTTGCTGAAATACAAGACTATGGCCGGATACCTGCAAAATGCCAAGAAATCGGTGTAGCTATCTTTGATCTTGATCCTTCAATGGTTGATGATGTTCATATTGGGACTAAAGAGAATATTGAAAAATCAAAAGAAGAGTTTTCGCACCTCACAGACGGAATTCTAAAGATATTGGCTGCTTATTAACAAAATAAACCGTCAGCTGTGACTTATGATTGACATGGTTACGTAATTTCTATATTATTCAATCGTCATTCGAAAGTGCCGGCCTGTACGGCGCTTTTATATTTTTGGATTTCTCTAACTTTTGCTCATTAATGGACAAAGCCGTATAATATAAACCAAATGCCCTCCCACGATGAAAATCGCATAACATATTTTGGTGAAACTGATGCGCGCAATCGGCAACTTCGTTTTGGTATAAAAATGGAAGATCGTTTAAAGCACATCTATGCCATTGGAAAAACCGGTATGGGCAAGTCGACCCTACTTGAAAATATGGCGGTTCAAGATATCCAAAACGGTGAAGGTATGGCTTTTATCGATCCGCACGGAAAATCTGCTGAACTTCTCCTTGATTATATTCCCGAGCATCGCATCAAGGATGTGGTGTATTTCGCACCGTTTGATATGGAACATCCGGTCGCATTTAACGTAATGGAAGATGTTGGAGCAGATCGTCGACATTTGGTCGCAAACGGTTTAATGAGTGCTTTTAAAAAGATTTGGGTTGATGCATGGAGCGCCCGAATGGAGTACATTTTGAATAATATCATGTTGGCATTATTGGAATTTCCAGGATCAACACTATTGGGTGTTAACCGAATGCTTGCTGATAAGGAATTTAGAAATAAAGTTGTAGCAAACATCACAGATCCATCAGTGCGATCTTTTTGGGTTGATGAATATGCAAAATATACTGATAAGTTTGCCGCCGAAGCTGCTCCTGCCATTCAAAACAAAGTTGGACAATTCGTAGCGAATCCAATTATTAGAAATATTATTGGACAGGCCAAGTCTACTTTTGATATTCGAAAAATGATGGATGAGAGAAAGATTTTGATTATCAACTTGTCTAAAGGACGAGTGGGTGAAGCGAATGCAAACTTGATCGGAAGCATGCTTGTGACAAAAATCTATCTTGCGGCGATGTCACGAGCAGATATGTCTGAAAGGGACATGAAAGCCGCAGCGCCGTTTTATTTGTATGTGGACGAGTTCCAGTCTTTTGCCAATGAATCATTTGCAGACATTTTGTCAGAAGCCCGAAAATACAAGTTGAGTCTTACCATTGCTCACCAATATATCGAGCAAATGCCTGACGAAGTGCGTTCGGCCGTTTTCGGCAACGTCGGTACCATGATTACGTTTCGAGTAGGGGCGACCGATGGAGAAGTTTTGGAAAAAGAATTTATTCCTACCTTTACCCAAGAAGATCTGGTCAATTTAGGAAAGTACCAGATGTATTTAAAACTAATGATTGACGGAGTGAGCTCTCGTCCTTTTTCAGCACGATCTATTCCACAAATGCCAAAGGGAGAAATTAATTACAAAGATCAAATTATTGCCGCATCTCGCGAACAGTTTGCACGCCCTCGTGCAATTGTAGAAGAAGAAATCAAAGGCTGGCATTTGCAGAGATTTAACGACGGTCCAGCGCTTGTGCAGAATAAGGATGCGCGACCCAAGGAATATAGAGGAGACAGAGGAGATAGGGGAGATCGTCCACAACAAACTCCTTCAAATAATATCCACGCTCCAGTGAGAGATAGATCAAATGACCGTCCGCATCCATCCCAATATAATAAGCCTCTGGTTAGGAATAATCCGCCACAAGCACCACAAGTTCGTCCTCAACCAAAACCTGAACAAAAAAATGTCCTCGCTGATGCAATTAAAAAAGCAACGCAAGAGAGGGAGGCTGTTATAAAAGAAAAAGCAGACAATGAAAATGACTTGAGAAAGGCAATATCGCTTAGTTATTTGGAACACGATACCTTAAAGCCTGAAAAAAATGAAAAATCTGCAAAGCCCGAGCAAGTCAACGCTTTACGAGATTTAATTGCAACAAAAAAAGAAGTACCACCACCAGCCCCCAAAAAACCAAACGAGGTACCCGAGGACGTGCTTAAAAATATTTTGAATGGTTAGTGTTTAATCGAAGTGAGAAAAATTCTAAGATAGGCTTTGAATAGTGCTACAAAGTAAAGAGGGTAGTCGTTTTTATGGCGCTTTACCAACATAAGAACAATTTTATTCATCGCTTGTTTTCTTGAAAGTGTGAGCCCGCTTGCCCTTTGAGTGTACTCTACTTCGCAATTTTTGAGGTTTGCAAATTTTCCATATGTCCCCATTTTTAGCCATAATTCGTATTCTTCTGCGAGGCGAAGGTCAGAAAATCCACCGGCTTTTAGATATGCATCTTTCCGAAACATTACAGATGAGGTCACGAATGGGTTGTGAAGTAGCATGTGGCGCTTGAGCTCTTCGTTGGTTTTTTCAGATTCAAAAATAAAGAGAAGCTTTCGGTCTTCGTTAACGAATCGAACATGGTCCGATCCAACTAAAATATGATCAGGATTTTCCTCTAAAAACTTTTTCTGTGTTACCAGTTTTTCAGATGAAATCCAAAAATCGTCATCATCGAGGATTGCGATTAATTCACCCTCGGATTTTTCAATAGCTAAGGTGCGCGCTTTACCCGGGCCCACGTTTTCAGTCAGAGAAATTAATTTTATACGTGAATCTTCAGCGGCTATTTTTTTTACTTTGTCTTCGGTATCATCAGTTGAAGCATCAGAAACCACAATAATCTCGAAGTTTTTTTCAGTCTGTGCCTGAATACTTTTGATTGCATTTAGGATGGTAGGGGAGCCGTTTTTAGTTGTAATTATTACGCTTATCATGTTTTTAGATTCGAATCCATTGGGGTGGGCAGACGTCAGAGGTGTCAAACGATGTGTCTTTTAGCCACTGTTTTGGAGCGATAACGATTTTTTCTGGATTACGATTGAGCCATGCCCCCCACCAGCTAAAGCTCGAGTTTGCGATAATGTTGTGGGCACAGAGGCTCATGAGGTGAAGTTCTTCGTAGTCGGGGATTTCGGGCTTGGATACATAGGTATTGTTTTGCCCATTTAAAATATGTTCGCGCGCCCAATTTATGTCATCTGAAAAAATGTAATAAGCTATTTCTTCTTTTCCAAATTTTTTAGATAAATAATCGTGAGACTGATCATAGTAGCTAGTGTCGACGGTTCCTTGGAAACTTGCAGCATGAGCATTTGTCACACAATCTCCGCGCCTTACGTGTACAGAAACTGTTATTTTTCCAGAGCTTTTATCAGACTTTATTTTTTCTAAAGTAGAATTTAAGGAAGGAGAAAGAGGATTTTTTAAGCCCAAATCATTACATACTATATCTCTATATTTTTTAAAATATTTTTCATTTGCCCAGTGTCCTTCAAAATATTCTTTTGAAGAGGCTGCTTCTGAAGGATTATAAAGGTAATCTTTTTTATACTTGAGTCGTCGGATGATTTTTCGAAAAAGTCTTTTGAAGGGAGTGCTGTGTTTTATTAATTCTTGTGGGGTCGCTGTTTTTGCTTGAATATTAAACTTATCAAGAAGAAAAAGACGCGGTGTGTCTTTCTTTGATGCATTTTCATACCATGATAAATCTAGGGCTAGAGGCCTGTTTTGCTCTAGAGAAACGGCCCTGCCAAAGGCGTATTCGAACATCTGGTTGCCGAGTCCGGCTTTTATTTGTACGTATATCATAAATGAATTATAGCTATTTAAGCCGCTCTTTCAAGGCTAAAATGGGCTTTTCTATTAGCTTAGATGAAAAATGCGCGGTCAATATTGTCAGTAAGATCGCAGAAAAGGCCGTAGTAAAGAAGGCCGCTCTATTTACCTCAAGAGTTATTAGTCCTATTTTGTAAAATATACTTACTACTAACATCAGGCAAATGGTGTGATATGCATATAATCCGTATGAGATTTTTCCAAGGTATATTAGGAAAGTTTTTGTTTTTTTCTTGCCTAGGTGAAAAAGTGATTGTTTTCCTGAGTCTTGGAGAGAGCTGGTCTTCTGAAGGAAAAAATAAATTATTAATGCAAATACGCAATCGACCAGTGGGGTTTTAAATAGTCGGAGCGCTTCAAGTAAAGATCCCTGGCTTCCTAGGCCAATTACTATTAATAAGCAAATCGCAAAAACACATAATGCACCGATTATAATTTGTTTATGCTTTTTCATAAAGTAACCGATACCTAAAAGCGCGCCAAAGGCCAAGTCCATTCCAACTGACCACGGCAAATAATAATTAGCAACGCGGTCATTTGCCCAAAGGAACTTGTAGAGAAGCGAAAGTGAAATGAGTAAGATTGTTATAAGTAAAAGTTTTCTTGTATCAAACCACTTTACAATCCAAGGCCAAACCAAGTAAAACTGCTCCTCGACACACACCGACCAAAGAATTCCAATAGATAAGGTACCCATGCCTAGCCCTAGTCCCTGGTAAAAGTTTCCGACAAAAAAGAAAAAAGCGAAAAAGGTAGAGGCATCCATATTGGGGTTTGTCATTCCTAAAACTTCATATGTCGAAGCTGGTATCAGAAATGGCAAAATAAACATCGAAAAGAGGAGGGTTAGGAAATAAACTGGCCATATCCTCAAGATTCTTTTTAAGTAGAAGTTCTTCACGGAGATATTTCCTTGCACATTTTTTTCTCTAAGCAAGAGGTAGGTAATCAGAAATCCACTGAGCACAAAGAAAAAGTTCACGCCATATGATCCGTAAACTGTGAATTTTTTCCAGATATCCAAGGGAAACGCTTCAGTGATAGTGGCACCTAAGAAAATAGAGCCGGTGTGAGCATAGAAAACCGCTATAAAAGCGAAGCATCTGAGAGCGTCCAGATAGTCGAAGTATTTTTTTTCACTTGTAGCTTCCATTTTGTTTGATTTAACCAAATCGTGCCATTCCACCGGCGCTTGAAGCACTGCGCTGAAACCAAAAACACCCACAGGCGTACTTAGCCTTCGAAACTATGGTGGGATCGGCATTCCTAAGTATAGGACCCTCAGCAGTTGTTTCTGGGATGAATGAAAATTCTTTCAATGTAAAGCACGGATCGCTAACCATTTCTATTATCTGCTCGTAAGAGTAAATTCTGTGAGCATTAAATTCGATTTTTGGTATTCCAACTGGGACGACGATTATCAAATTTCCTCCGTCTGCTGTAACCCTCTTTAATTCCTTAATAGCCTTTAGATCTCCTTCGGCATCCATTTCATCCCCGTATCTACCAAGACCAATGTGTTCGATAGTATGCATGCACGAAATCGATTGAACGCTTTTATCAGTAAATGGAAGATTGAGTAGGTTTCCCTTATGAGATTCAAAATCGGATAAACATAGCTGCGCCGGTCTGTAATCATAAAATTTTACTGGCACAAATGCTGACAAAATCCCTGAAAAGTATAGACTGGATGAAATATCGACGTGAAATGGGGGATCGATTTCTCTTACTACTCGCGACGCCCAAGAAGTATGATAAACATAGTGCCGGTCAAACCCAGTGGTTATTGTCTTGTCGCGAATGCATGGATAGATATCAGAAAAATTAAGAGAAAATCGTTCGGACCCTTTTACCTTCTTGAATAAGTATAAGTCTTTTAAAACAAAAGGAGAAAGTAAAAGTCGTCTAATTTTTTTAAGTGAATGAAGGATGGATCGGGGGATCATAATTAATTATTTTTCTTACCAACCTGTTCCTCGATCCATCTGTAGGTTTTTTCAATACCATCTCGCAATTTGGCGCTAGGCTTCCAACCAAGTTTTTCTTGGATCATGTTATTGTCAGAATTTCTACCTCGCACTCCTAGAGGGCCTGGGATATGCTTCACTGATATTTTCTTCTGGGCAATATCCATGACCATTTCTGCAAGGCCGTTGATGCTTATCATCTCATCAGAGCCGATGTTGACGGGTCCATTGAAAGCATCTTGTTGCATCAATCGGCGTACACCTTCCAAGCATTCATCTATGTATAGGAAAGAACGAGTCTGTTTTCCATCGCCCCAGATTTCCATCTCATCCCCATCTTTGTTTTCAGCCACTTTTCGACACATGGCAGCAGGAGCCTTTTCACGACCTCCAGTCCATGTACCTTCCGGTCCAAAAATGTTATGGAAACGAGCGATTCGCACATTCAACTTGTAGTTTCTACTGAAAGATAAATATAATCGTTCGCTAAATAATTTTTCCCAGCCGTATTCGCTGTCCGGCGCGGCAGGGTAGGCAGAAGCTTCTGCGCAATTAGGATTATCCGGATTCTCCTGATTGTAAGCGGGGTAGATGCAGGCAGAGGATGAATAAAAGACTTTGTCGTACATTCCTTTTCTTCCGAACTCGGCGACGTTCAAGTTGATCAGGGCTGAGTTATGCATTACATCAGCATCATGGTCTCCAGAAAAAATATAACCCGCTCCTCCCATATCAGCAGCTAGCTGATAGACCTCGTCTACCTTTTCAGAGAAAACCTTCTCACAAACAAAGTGGTCTCTTAGGTCTCCTACAATGAATTCATCCGCTGCTGTTTCGCTGAATTCAGGCTTCTTGAGATCAACTCCCTTTACTGTGTATCCCTCGGTTTTTAATCGCCTAACAAGATGACTACCGATAAATCCGCCCGCTCCGCATACAATCGCTTTTTTTGACATGATGATTAATTATTGTTTTAAGTATGCCTTATGATATCAAGAAATTTTTGAGTTGTAACCTTGTCACTTAGGTTTTGTAATGAATAATTTCTGGCTTTAAAATTGTGCAAATGGGCCAAAAACTTATCCATTTTTTCCGGAAAGTCAATTTCATTTCTAAAAGTCATTCCTGACTCATCCGTCAAGTAAGGACAGCTAATATGATTATGCTCGAATTTGACTCCTTTTTTCTCCCAAAATCCGCGATCCCAGACAATCGTGGGCACGTCGCGAATCCAGGCTTCTTGAAGAGCTAGGCCTTGACTCTCAGAGGTCGATAGATAAATCATTCCACTGGCTTTTTCCAAAAGAGGGAAGTAAGTTTTTTGGTCAAAGCATCCATACCTTACCAACCTATAGTCTATGTTTTCATAATCAAGCTTTTTGGCAATAGTTTTAAAAATATCCTCTGGGGCGTTTTTTTGGTAAAGGATCAAATATTTTTCTTTTTCTGGCAGTTGGCCTTGCCTGTACGTGTCCTCTACTCCCGCAGGCCAAATAGCAATTCTCGAAGCCGATTCGGGCTTATGAGTTATATAGAACCCCCTTGTCCATTCAGAAGGTTGAAGGATTATGTCTATTGATGGATCAAAAATTATCCCATTATTTTCATTTGGAATGACTACTAAGTTTGGACCAGCTACTAGCTTCAAGTTCTTTACTTTTTTCTTGAGCCTAATGGCAAATTGTAGTGCCGAAACGCTCTCATTTGCCCAGAGAATATCCCCCTCGTTGATGTCCCTAATTTTTGGGTTTAACTTATATTCTTGATGCAAGTCTCTCATCCCTCGAATTACACTTGCCGTTACTCCTTCTGGGCCTCGATTTTTTCCAAGGGATTTTTTTACAGCTTTTTTTAGATTTTCAAGCGAAAGTCCGGGTTTTTGAGTAATAATAATTAGGGACATTTTATTTTTGGCCGATTAATGATTTTGTGATTATACCGTTATATCACCTTTTCCCAAAATATCTTTTTAGATACGCGGACACTTTTTTAAATGTTATATATTTTGGAACAATTTTATGAATGGCTTTTATTATTATGCGCTTTTCAAACAGTCCTAGCAATAAGTTCTTGGCGCGGTATTCTCTTGCGCGTTTCTCCACTTCGCGGTCTAGTCCTAAGTGTTTTTCCTTGTGAAGACAAAGGTACATAGCTAGTTTTGACGCCTTATAATACGGGCCTATTTCGGTCAACCTGTTATTTTTTGATATCCAGATTCTGTAGCCTCGATCAAACAGCCATTTTAATGTATCGGTGTAATCCTTGTTGATATAATTTTTTCCATGGATTTTATTAGCGATTTCTATGAATAGAATAGGCTTTTCCCTGCAAATGGTTTCGTGTCCACCTTTAAGCACTCCGTACTCGAAACCTTCCACGTCAATTTTAATCAAATCGGCTGAATGGATTTTGTTAGATTTGAAAAAATGATCAAGTGTTGAGATTTCTATTTCTTGCGTTGGCAAATTTTGACCGGCAAAATCAGAAGAAAGGCTGCTTCCTGTTCCTGAAAGATGGAGGATTGCCTTCTCGATTTTGTCCCCAAGACCAAGATTATTGACTGAAACCAGGTCTTCCCAATTGTTAAGAGAGCTTGTCGCATTTAAAATTTGAAAACAATCTTTTTGTGGTTCAAACGCAAAAACCTTTGCGCCGGCCAAGTTACTGGTACTGTAGTATTGAGCAGCCAACCAACAATAGATTCCTGTGTTTGTTCCTATGTCAAAAAAATGCTTTGTATACGGAAGGAGAGACCTGACAATCGAAACATCAAAAGCCTCTGGTATGCCCCCAACGAGTACATAATAAGCTATGTTGTAGCTTTTATTCATATCACCTGCATACAGAAAGCCCATGTCAGAATATCCGTAAGGGATTGCGGAATTAGGATTTTTATCATATCTCGACAAGGCGTGGCTCCAATCTTTACCGGTGAGTTTCTCATAAATTTTAAGGATTTGATACAGGCACTTGTCCATAGAGTAATATTTTTGCGCATGAGGCTTTGCTTTTTGCGCAAGGTGATTCCTGTATGTTGAATTTGAAAATAGCTTTTTTAGCAGGATCTCGTATTCTTCAAGGTTTTGAGCAAAGACACCTGCTGGTCCCATGGTTTCCGGCTGGGCATTGGCACCATCAGGAGAATAATGTGATAGGCAAGGTTTTCCATGAAGCATCGCTTCCACAAAGACTGCACCGAAAGTTTCGCCATCTTTCCTCCCGTGAGCAAAAATATCTAAGGTGTTTAAAAACTTCGATACACTTTCACTGTCTGGAGTGGCACCTAAAAAATGAATATTCTTTAATTTTAATTCCTTGGCCTGCTCTCTATAAAAGCTTCCTCCATTTTTGATTATAAAATGCCAATTTGCAGATTCGTTTGGGTATTTACTTTGCAATCTCGAGAATGCATCAAGAGGGATACTGCTTGCAATTTGGTTATCATCTCTTTGATGGAAGCCGGCAACAATCGCATCCATGGGGATTCCCAGTTCTTCTCTATAGTTTTCATTTGAGAGTGGTATTTCAACGGGCGCCGTCAGGACTGAACTTTTTTCAATGGATCCTCCCAGCCTAACCCATTGAGATCTTTGCCATCCCGACGAGTGAAAGCTCCAGGCGATGTTTTTGCTCGTATCTGGCCTGTTGGCAAGGCCTACAATTTCAACCACAGGCTTTTTAAGTTTGTAATATGGATACTCCCGTGGCCCAGCCTTTACCGTTTGGATCAGGTCATATTTTGATTCATCAAATTTTTCCCAAAAGTCTGTATCCACCCAATCATGAGTCAGGGTGTTGGTGTTTTTGGCACCGACTTTAAATTTTATTACGTTTACGCCGTTTTGTTTCAGGTACTCGACTCTTTCGGGGCTTGACGGAGAGATTGTATGATTTGCTCCAATGTAAGCGGAATCATCACAATAATAATAATCAATCTCCATGATATCCTTCGGAAGGTTGGCTGATATTTTTTGGAGCCACAGCTCGCTTCCACCAATAGTCATCCCTCCAAATTTTATAAAAGCGACGCGAATTTTACTATTTTCCATATAGAATCTTTCTTAGCTTATTTTTATATGTATTTGCCACCACAACTAGCCGGCTATATTTTTTTACTCTAGGTTCGCGTCCGATTTCCTCCTTAAATTTTTTATAAAGTTCAGGAACGTGCCAAATCTCAAGAGTTTCAAACGTTAGAATTCCTTTTTCTGAGAAAAATTTATATATTTCATCTATGAACCACCCTGGTTGCGTAGAGGGTATACTTTCAAGATTGGCCATACCTTCCAGCCAATCATGTGGAATGTCTTTGAACGCAACTTCGTTATTATCAAGCGTTTCAGCGTATCTTAAATTTATCCTTCGAGGGCTACCTCCCAGAATCAACTCTCTGCATCTTTGGTAAGCTTGTTTTGCTTGAAATCTTTCAAAAGGTACAAATTGGAAATGGAGAACGGCACCTTTTTCGACTGGCAACTTTATTAAAGTTGATTCATTATTTTTTCCTGGAGTTCGACCTTCGTGCAGACGTACGTTTTCAAAGGCTGATTTCCCATCGTCGCAAAATACAAAGTCCTTATGCAAATCACTCCATATAGACCTGTCATGGCGGTATCGTCGAGGATTTTTCCATAGGCATAGCCACTGCAGAACCAATTTTTGTCCTGGCTTTAGCTTTAATATCTCTGTTGTAAAAATCGGCATCAAATTAGAAGTAAAGGCTTCATCCGAATCAAGCCAGACAAAATGGGTTCCTCCGCGTTCCCGACCCCAATCTAAAAGTTCTTGTCTCCATGAGGAATAATTTAGATTTGTTTGGTCTTGTTGTTTAACAAGCACACCATAAGATTTAAGAACCTCTATGGTTCCATCCATCGACCCACCATCAAGGCAGCAGATTTCATCAACAAACTTTTTTAGCTGAGGAATAGTGGTGTCAAGAATCCAGCGGTCGTTCTTGATAGGAAATAGTGCGATTATTTTCATAAACTTAATATAACATTTAGTAAGAGCTTATAATATTGACTCATTTTTATCAATATGGCTTTTTGATAAAAATGAGCTAGAATGTCAAGAATGCTAGGAATTGTAGCTTCAATAAAGGAAAAATTAAAACACCCAGGTCTTTTAAAGTATGGCAACAACGCCAGTTGGCTTTTTTGGGGGAGGATATTTAGCTTGTTTATATCGTTCTTTGTGTCGATATATGTAGCTAGGTATTTAGGTCCGCAGAACTACGGCCTCCTAAGTTTCGCTATTAGTTTTGTCGGGTTATTTTCATTCATTACAAATTTAGGTGTAGATCAAATATTTGCACGTGATCTTTTGAAATACCCAGAAAAAGAAAAAGAGCTGCTCGGCACTACATTTCTTCTCAAGCTTGCAGGGGGAATTGTTTCTTTTTTGCTCAGTCTTTTCTTCATCATATTTTTAGAAAAAGATTTTCTAACGATCTCTATAGTAGCTATCATAGCGGTCAGTTCACTGTTCCAACCCATGCAGATACTTATTGGGTACTATCAGTGTAAAGTTGCTTCAAAATATCCGGCGATTATAACACTTACTATTGTTTTTTTGTTATCTGTTTTAAAACTATGGATTATTTTCTTAAACAAAGGGGTATATTATTTTTCTTTTATCTTTGCTCTAGAATCGATCCTATACGCATTGTTTTTGGGATATATTTTTGTAAAAAAAGAATACCCATTGACGCTGTGGCGTTTTGAGAAAAAGTTAGCCGTAGGTCTGTTGCAAGACTCTTGGCCCCTAATGCTGACTGGAGCGTTCGCACTAATATATACCAGGATTGACCAAATAATAATTAAACAATTGATGGAACAAATGTCAGTAGGTATATATTCAGCAGGAGTATCTATTGCCGAAGCATGGTACTTTATTCCAGGAATATTTACAGCCTCATTTCTACCTGCCATCATTAATGCCCAAAAGACCAATGCCGACAGCTACAAAAGAAGGTTGTTATATCTGAATTCATTTCTTGTTGGAATGAGCATTCTTATAGCTTCTATAATCTTTGTTTTTGCTGGACCAATAATTCATATACTATATGGAGAGGCTTATTTAAACTCTGTCGCAGTTTTGAAAATATATGTTTGGGCCGGAGTAGCAATTACACTTTGGGGAGGCCTAACCCAATATCTCATAGCTGAAAATGAAAAGTTCATTGTTTTCTTCGCCTCTCTTCTCGGTATGGTGGTAAATGTTATTCTAAATTTTGTGTTGATACCAAAATACGGGATTAACGGAGCTGCTTTCGCCACTCTGTGTTCTTACTTCTTACTTCCATTTTCGGTCCTCTTTTTTAAAAGAACCCGAGATGATATATTACTGATATTAAAGTCTCACAAATGATTAAAGCAATTCTTTTTGATTTGGATGGCGTACTGGTTGATGCAGATTATTGGCATTATGAAGCGCTCAATAAGGCGCTTGCGGAGCATAACTTGAAAATTACTTATGATCAGCATATCCACTTTTTCAAAGGGATACCAACGCGGACAAAGTTAAAAATTTTGAGCACTAAGGATGGGTTATCTACAGAGGTTCATGGTTAAATTAATTTAAAGAAACAAGAATATGCAATTGGGATTATTGAAGAACTTTGTAAACCTATTCCACATAAAGTGGAAATGATGAATATACTGAAAGACAGAGGGTATAAAATTGCAGTATGCACGAATTCTATTAGGCATACTGCAGAGTTAATGCTTCACAAGAGTGGGTTATTAGATAAGGTTGATTTTGTTTTGAGTAACGAAGATGTTAAAGAGCCAAAACCTAATCCAGACGTGTACCTCACGGCTTTTAAGAAATTTTCAATATCGCCACATGAGGCTCTAATAGTTGAGGATTCTGTAGTAGGATTAAAAGCAGCAACGGCGAGTGGTGGATTTATTTGTAAAGTTGAAGGTCCTGAGGAAGTAACTTTGTCGAGGATTGAGGAAGCAATAAAAAAATCTTTAAAAAATAATAATTAAAATGAAATTTGGAAGACTTATACTTACGTTTCGTGAAGACATGATCCCTCGGCTAAAGGAGTACTATTTGGACTCGGGCAGAACTGATTTTTTAGTTGTTGCATATAATAGCCACACTGTAGATCCAAGCAAGTTTCAAGAAGGCAGCAAGTTTAAAATGGTTCCGTATTTTAGATCAGGTTATCAATTGGAAAGCAAGCATGTGTCGGGACAGCAATTCAGGGTTTGGTACAATGTCGCTAAGGAATTTCCTGAAATAGAAGGATGGGTAATTCACGATTATGACCTTGTTTGCAAACCAAAAGATGTCGAAATCTTCTCTACCTTAAGTGAAAATGAGTATGCATCAATTGGGAATCCTATCCCTGTATGGCAGGAGGGGATGATTGAGTCTGAAATCGACACTTATCCTTTCGAGCAAAAACAAATGAATTGGCACAAAGCTACAGATGCAATAAGCAAAAGTGCAGATGGAATTATTGATAGTGTACTTATGGAGGCATACCCATTTTATCACCAAGGTATAAAGACACTTTTAGGTGGGTTCGGAGATTTTATTGCTACTTCAAGTAAGAATATATTACTACTTGATGATCATAAAATTAAAAATATTTTAATTGGAGGGACCGAACAGGTTCCACACACTATTTTTAACGCCTACCACATAAGCCCCGTAGACATGAGAAAGCACTTTTCTACAAAGATTCTAATGGACTATACATATTTGGACTTATCTCAGCCTTATGATTTAATTAATCCAGTTAAATACTGGCCAAAAGGGAACAAACCAAGTAGTGTGGTACGATTCAAGAACCTACTAAAGAGAATCAAGAATAGTTTTAAAGGAAACAGGGGAATTCTCAAATGACGAAGGATGCAAAATATATGAAAAAGACAAAAATTAAGAAATCACAACCAAAAATAGAGTTTTCAAATTCTGAAAAAGCTGAAATAAATACAAGTCAAGAAATTTACGATGCGTTTAATGCATTTATTTTTAGCTCAGACACAAAGGTTCTTGGAAAGCTTATTGCCCGAACACTTTTGGCGGATAAAGTGAGAAATGTCCCAGGGGATATTGTAGAGATAGGGGTTTTTAAAGGATCTGGGCTACTTACGTGGCTAAAATTAAAAAAGATTCTTTTCCCAAATTCAATGAAGAAAGTGATTGGATTTGATTTTTTTGATAGCGAGAGCCTCATCCAATCTCTTTCGGGTCTCGATAAAATTCGAATGGAGGAACTTTTTAGTGATAGAAATTATAAGCACAAAGAAGGAGCGAAAATGATTATCGAGGATATGATTCAGAATGCTGGATTTACTTCCGCAGATTATGAGCTAGTAGCGGGGGATGTGGTTAAAACTACATACGATTTTGCCTCAAAACGCCCAGGCTTTAAAATTTCGTTACTCTATTTAGATTTAGACATTGAAGAACCAACGTATGCTGCTCTCGATGCACTATGGAGCAGGGTTTCAAGAGGTGGAATGGTAGTATTCGACGAGTATGCCTATCATCAATGGTCAGAATCTATAGGTGTAGATAGGTTTTTTGAGGATAAAAAAGTTGAAATAAAAATATTGGATTATCCTTGTCCAACAGCATACGTTATCAAGAGCTAAGTTTGCTTTTTGTATGCTGGATAAGTGAAGCTTGTTTCATCTAAGAACCTCTCCAAATCCTGAGGAGTTCCAAGTCCCCAGACTTCAGGTATTAAGGCTGCTTCAATTTTATGTCCTCGATCTAAAAGAATCTGATAAAGTGGAGCAATATAAAATTCACCTTTACTGGGATCGCCAAAAGTCTGATTTTTATTTATCACCTCTTCCGCAAGGTCTAGAAAATATTTAGCCTTGCTAAAATAATACGCACCGATATTAGCATGTGCCCCAGCTTCCATTAATACTCGATCCTTTTCGGCCACTTTTTCAATATTACTAGTGTTAGGCGTTATCAAGCTGTAACTCCATTTCGGTATACCATCATTAAAAGGGACAAACACGGGGATAATTCCTGCGGTATTTTTGTCTTTATTTTTTATAGAACTCAAAAGATGGGAGCCGTCAAAAAAATGGTCCGAATCGGTAATGATGATCTCTTCATCCGGATTGAGGAGATGTTTTGACTTGAAGACCGTTTCTGCGGCCCCTCTGGTTACGCTATCTAGAACAATTACATTTATTTCGTCGCCATAAATATCCCTAAGTTTTTTTTCCAGCTGGTGTCTATCATTGTGTTCTTTGAGAATAATAAAAATTGCATCCTTCGGAGTAGCTAGAATGCCCTCGTTAGAATCCACTTCTTTATGTTTAAAGAATGGTAATGATCCCGTCGCCCAACGAACCATGGGCCAATCTTTAACGTTAATAAATGGTTTTGGTTTTAAATATTCAGGATTGGTTGAGGCCTCCTTCTGGAATCTTGTGCCAAGTCCCGCCATTGGAATGATTATTTTCATAGGATAAATGTATACTCTTTAAGTTTTTTTGTAAACTTAAGCAAACTTCTCGGATAATTCTTTCAGAATATCAGGATAGTCGGTACAAATAAGGTCTGGTTTTAATTTTATTGTTTCTTCGATACGAGCAGTTAGTGTTTTAAAATTTAGAGCACTTTGATGCGACTCTCCGCCATATAGGCCGGGTGAATGTGAATGAAGCTCTGGAGATACAATAGCAATCTTGATGTCTAATTTACGAAGTTTTAATACGGTGGACTCATTTACCAGTGTTTTATTGCCACCGTTCACATCGGTAAGGTCCCATTCGTCTAACCATGCCCACTTAAATAAGTGTTTATTGAGTATTAAATCATGCATGGGTATTAAAGTTCCACCTACACACTTGTTATATCTTTCTATGTCATATGGATGGGCGACTGAGGCCGCCACTTGAAGTAAGTTGTTTTTTTGGTAGAGGTATTTAGCAGCATCAACTGATAAGTCGAAAAACAAAAAGTTCTCATATGAATTCGAATCAAACAATTCCAGTATTTTATCAAGACATTCAGGAGTCTGAAGCTGTTTTTTAATATGAACGGCAGAAATTGATTTGACTTTGGAATCTATTATCTTTTGAATTAAGTTCTTGGCTGACACAAGGTGACATCCGTCAAAATTCATGCTGAGGAGCTCAGAAAGATTGATGTCTTTTACAAACCTAGAATCCTTACCATTAGATATTCTTTTTAAGCTTGAATCATGAATAACAACAAGCTCACTGTCCTTGGTTTCTTGAAGGTTAAATTCTAACCCGTAATTTCTCTCTAACTGGTTTGTAAAAGCTTCAAGCGAGCTCTCAACAGGAAAGTTTTCAATTAAAGGATCGAGGCCACGATGTGTCAGTATGTGGATCATGATGTCATGGGATATTTATCCCCGCGAACAGAAGGTGACTTGACGACGGCTGTTGTTCCGTCCTCTAAACATTCAAAATCAGCCGATACTGTGGGTTCCAAATGAACTATACTTCCTGGTACAAGAATGTCTCCGTTCATTTTAAATTTCCCGGATACAATCACGCTAATTTCATGAGCTATTTTGTGAACGTGCCGATCTTCTTTTTCTCCTTTTTTATAGTTTCTTACCATGAATTCAAAGTCTTTGGTCCGAAGAACGGTCGGGTCGAAGTCGCCAACAATCCATCCTCGCGTGAAATCTTTTAAGAAAAATTTGTTCATATTTATATTATAGATTAGCAAAAAATACATTGGAAGCAAAGGGTATTTACTGAGTTCAACAAGTAAGTGCACCACTCTGTTAACCTAGAGTGATATGAATTACAAGCATTTAAGCATCGAAGAACGCGAAAAGATTCAAGCAATGA
>JAYSWB010000022.1:0-5689 GCA_043718245.1 bacterium | reverse complement strand
TAGGGGGATATTCCAAGGTTCGATGCAATGGGTTGCTGTTCAGCATTTTGGAAAGCCACTAGCTGCTTGCGTCCAACTTGATCCGACAATTAAAAGTAGCATAGAGTCTAATAAAAACTTTCTAGTAGATTTAGAGAAAAAGATCACTACATTAAAGAGTCAAATCGATGGTTTAACCGGAGCGGCTTATCGAGAAAAAGCTGAAGAATATAACGAAGCGGTAAAAGACTATAATGTCAGATTAGCAAGCCTTCAGAATGATGTGGCAAAATACAATAAAACAGCGGAAGATTTTAATTCGTGTATTGGGACTAATACAAATAAGATTTAATCTACTGCTTTAAACCAAACGAGTACCGCAACCCTCCCAGGAAAACTAAAATTCCCATCACAAGGAAAACGTATTGAAGCCCAAGGAAAGCAATAGCAATATATGAAATAAATGGAATGATCAAATAAGGTATCGCCCTTGCCATTCTAAAGATGCTGACGTATGAGGCATTTTCGGTGCTGATGTGTCTAAAGAAATAGCTTTCAGTTGTGACTTCGACAAAACTGGCTCCAATTCGTGATATAAAAAGAAGGGCGGTCCAAATTATTAAATTGGGTTCGGTAATAAATGACATTAGAATAGTCGAAATAGACATAATTAGGAAACCTGTGATCAGGACTTGTTTCTCGTCATGTTCGCGGTCCTCGATACTCCCGAGGGGAATTTGAAATAAAATAAATGGCAAAAGCATAATGCTAAACATTGTTCCGATTTCGGGCCAACTAAAGCCTAAATTTGTACTGAGGTGAATCGGCATGAAGATAACCATTATGGCGTAGAAAAAATGAAGAATTAGGTTATCCTTAAAAATGTTTGATAAGTTTAGGTCTCCCAAGAATGATTTTAAGGACGTCTTGAATGATAGAGCTGTATATACTGGGTCCTTAAAATCCTTAAAATTCATTATCATGATAATGATGAACGGTACAAGAAATATTGCGGAGATAAAATATACTTTCCAGTACTCTGGTTTTACTAAAATTACCCCAACGATTACAGGGGCGATCGCTGGAGGGATATTCATGATTGTTAAGTATGTCCCGCGAATGCTTCCAATATTTGCTAGGGAAGAGATTTTTTCCAAGAAAATATCAAGGGTATAAAGAAGAACTGGGGATAAAGCCTGGTGGGCTACCAGGAGAATTATCAAGGCTATTGGATTTGAAAATGTAGCAATTGCAAGGAGAATGGCAATGTCCAGTATGCTAAGACATAGTGTAAATTTGAAATTGCCATACCGAGACAATATTCTGCCCGCATTCATGAATATTGCAATATTAATTATCGCACCAATCCCAAAAAACAATGCCACCCACTTTTCTCCAACAATTGTTGTTAGGTATGAAGATTGTATAAAGTAAACAAAGAAAAAATTGAACGCCAGTAACAAGGCAGATATAAATACTATTACGAAGTTTTTAGCGTGCTTTAATTCGCTCGCAACTTTTTCCATATATTACCATCCATTTTAACATACTAAATGCAAAGCATTACAGGGATAACAATTGGCTTCTTGGCAGTTTGCTGGAATATGAATTTTGTTAGGGTTTCTGAAACAACGTCCTTAACGTAATCAATGTTGATAGGGTACATACCTTCAGTGGCACGTTCCACTGTTCGCTTGATTAGATTACGACTCTCACGCAACAACTCTTGTGATTCTCTTAGATACACAGAACCACGGGAGATAATGTCCGGGGACTTCTTTAATTTACCCGTAGCAGCGTTTATAAGCCCTACAACGACATAAAAACCTTCCTGGGCCAATACTTGTCTATCTCTAATAACTACGTCCTGGACATCACCAATCGTGAATCCGTCCACCATAACAGTGTTATCAGGAGCTTTTACAGCAAGCTTAACAATCTTTGATCCATTGTCCTGAATCTCGATAATATTACAGTCATCAGAAACGATAACGTTTTCGGCTGGCATTCCCAATTGCATGGCAACTTCTGCATGCAGTTTTAATCGAAAATGGTTTCCGTGAACTGGAATAAAGAATTTTGGCTGAATCTTTCGGTGCAACCATTCGATTTCTCCACGGTTGGCATGACCTGTCGAGTGAATATAAAGTTCAGAAGTTCTGTATTCCACAATCTTTGCACCCAATCTTGCAAAGTTATCTTTCAACTTTTCTACTGATCTTTCGTTGCCAGGAATAATAGATGAAGAAAGAAGAACCGTGTCACGATTATTAATGATTACGTATTTGTGGCTCTTTGTAGACATTCGCATTAGGGCAGCAAATTCATCACCTTGTGCTCCTGTAGCTAATACTACTATTTTGTCTGGTGGATACTGAGGCATGTCTTGTGCACTGATTACTGTGCCTTTTTGAAGTTTGATAACGTTAGCTTCGATACAAATATCGATGTTGGTTTTCATGCTTCGTCCTTCTATAACCAATTTCTTGCCGTACTTTTCACAGCATTCTACTACCTTTGCGATTCGATGAACGTGAGATGCAAACATTCCCAAAATAAGACGCCCTTGAGAAGTCCTGATGATCTCATCCAAGCTTTCGTGGACGATATACTCAGGAGTAGAGAATCCGGGGTTCTCAATGTTAGTTGATTCACCCAAAAATAGAAGATTTTTTTGATCTTTAAAAACTGAATAAGCCTTTTCTTCAGCAGCATCTACAACTCCATCCTTATGAGTCAATTTAAAGTCACCAGGTGCAATAATATTTCCGTAAGGAGTTTTAATAATGATACCAAGTGCATCTGGAATACTGTGAGTCACGTTAAAGAACTCAACAGTAGTTCCACCGATTATTAATTTGTCAGTTGATTCGACGACTTTGTAATCAATAGGTGAAGCATGAGGAAATTCTGCCTGTCGCTTTTTGATCATCAAGGCTGTTAAGTTTCTTGTATACATCGGAGGATTTCCGATTCTATCCATGATGTATGGAATACCACCTATGTGGTCGAGGTGACCGTGAGTGATAATGATAGCTCGGACCTTGTCTTTTCTTTCCTCCAAATATTTTGTGTTTGGAATAATGTAGTCAATACCCGGAGTGTCTTCTTGTTTGAATTTAAATCCGGCATCAATAACGATAATGTCATTTCCCATTTCAACCATGGTCATGTTCATACCGATTTCTTCTACTCCTCCGAGTGGAATAATTCGGATGTTTCCAGGCGCTAGTGGTGGAATAACAGTCGCTTTTGGCTGTTGCATTTGTCCATCTGCGTCCTTAAATTGTCGTGGGGCCACTGTATAAGAGCGATTAGGCGACCTCATGGGGCGTCGGCCGTTCTTGATCTTCATACTACTTAGGAAGTATGGCTTTGGAGCAGCAATGCCCTGAGGAGCAGGAGCTTGCTGTGGAACAATTACAGGTGCCGGAGTGGCAAGCTGTGGTGCAGGTGGTCGAAGTATTGGACCGTTTTTGTTATTCCTGTTTCCAAAAGGCATGTAAGGCACGCGTTTGAATGGGCTCCTGTCATGATTGTTGCTTCTCTGATTATTGTTTGGTGTGTTCATTTTGTTTTTTTGTAATTATATTAATTTTATTTAAATGCCTTCAATATTCTCTTTGTATCGGTATGCCACATATTCGCGTAATACAGACGCTCGTTTCCGGAGTCAATCGCATCTATACTAATTCCCTTAATCGAACTAGAAGTGAACATTAAATAATTAGGAGAATAGAGGAATATTGCAGGAACGTCTTTCTGGATTTCGCTAGTAATTGTTTCAATCTGAGTTTGCTGATCTGTACTCGAAGATACTACCCGAAGTTTTTGAAGTGCAGCATCTACTTTTTTATTTGCATACAGTGCTAGGTTTAATCCCATGTCTTTTTGCTGAGAAGAATGCCAGAAAGGGTAGAGATCAAAATCTCGTCCAACTACTTGACCGAACAAGAGTACGTCGTACTTTCGAGGTCGAATTACTTTGTCGGAAAGGTCAGATGACTCATAGATTTGCACGGTAACTTCTGCACCAATACTTTTCCAGATATCAGATACGTACTGAGCGATAGCCTTTAGTTCTGGAGAGTTTGAAGTAGAGATTGAAAAAGATAATCGCGCATTAGAAGTTTTCTTGTTTAAAGTAGTTTGTTTTTGGAAAATTCCGTCTTCACCCTTCTTCCAACCTTTGTCAGTCAAAGTTTTCTCTGCAAGTGCGATTCGCTCGTCTTTGGACAAAGTTGTTGTTGAATTTGTAACCATCATCCCAGGAATTGGTGTGTTGGTAATTTTTCCAAGGCCACCTCGTACAACCGATAACAAATCCGCACGATCAATTGATTGTTCCAATGCATTTCTAACTTCAGAATTTAGCAAAACCGGATTATTGCTTTGATTAAAAAACAAAGAATATGTTCTAGGGAGAAGAGGGCTAACCAAATTGATTTTATTGAGAGCGCTTTCGTCTGCTCTGTACGAGTCAATAGATAATCCTGAAACAATGTCTGCCTTACCTGATGTAACTGCCTTGATGGCTGATTCTTCATCTTTGTACATATCAAAAACATAAGTACTGATGTAAGGTTTTTGGTGAGTATACTTATTAAACACTGTCAAAGTGTATTGGGAAACCACGCCAGGTTCTGACTCTCTTGACGAAGTGACCTTGTAAGGCCCTGACCCAACAGGCTTTCTGTTTAGAGGGTTAATATCAAAAGTTTCTGAAGTTGTACTTGCCCATAAGTGAGCAGGTAATATTCCCAAAGTTAAATTTTGCACGAAAGGTTCATATGGTTGAGGAAGAATAAACTCTACTGTATTTTCATCAATCTTTTTAACTTCGACGCCAACCCAGTTACCAGCGATAGGGCTTTTGATAAGAGGGTCTTTAATTTTCTGGACTGTGAATATGACATCGTCTGCATTTAGTGGGGAATTATCATGGAAAGTCACCCCGTCCTTTATTTTTACAGTGTATGTCAAACCATTGTCAGATTTTTCTATAGTATCAGCCAAATCATTCACAAGAACATTTCCCGCTGAAGGTTTCAATAATCCAGAATATATTAATGTCACCAAATCTTTGTCTACGTCACTTCTTGCAAGGACAGGGTTAACAAAACGTGAAAAATCAGTGGATGCTTCGATAATCATCCCACCTGATGTAGGAACTTCTACTGATATTGTACTAAAACTGTAATTTATTATTTGGTATCCAGTTACAATTGCAATCGCAACAGCAATACCAAAACCCAACCTTTCAAACACGCTAAGTGCCCGGATGGCTTTTACTATATTTTCTTTTAAAGTCTTTTTTGGAGCGGGAGCTTCCATTCGAGGTGATTCTTGTTGAGAATCCTCGGGCAAAGGACTAGATATCTGTTCGTCGTTCACGTTTTTAAGATTTTATTTAATTTAACAATATGGAAACGGAAGAGGTAACTATCAATACCCAAATTTTACTCTAATTATAGATTACTGGCAAGATTGTGGATAACACAAATAGAATAGCAATCACAATGGTAGCTGTAAACATAAATTTTTCAGGTCCACGTCTTGTCTTCCATGATGAAACTGAGTCAGAGCTGCCAAATGCACCACCAGCACCTGCTTCGGAGTATTGAATTAAAATCGCAATCATAAGCAGTGCGGACAAGCCGATCTGCAAATAGGGAAGCACTGAACTGAGGGATGACATGAGAGGTATATT
>JAYSWB010000021.1:0-19315 GCA_043718245.1 bacterium | reverse complement strand
TCTTGTCCCTTAATTCTGCGAGTTTTTCCAATTCATCCGCAATGCTTGTTGGTTGGTTTGTCATGATATTTTATTTAGTTTTGTGACCCTCTATTGGTTTTAATAAAATCTTTTTCTGAGTCTCAAATTGTTCCTCCGTTAAAATTCCTTTCTCTTTCAACTTGGACAGTTTTTCCAGTTCAGTAGCTATACCTAATATTTCAGTCTTTCCTTTTTCCATAATTACGGTGATTAAGTTGTGCTTCTTGCCTAACAGGGCAAGTGGCAGAAAGATACAACCCAAGCAACAGGTACTTCCTCCGTCCCAACCCTGACCTGATACTTCTTTGGTCTTTATGGTCCAACCTTCCTTAGCTAACTTATCAATGTCCTCAGCCATCTTTCTCCTTCCACTGGCCGTATCTTCAAAGGTTAGTGTTTTATATTCTCGTTCCATGGGGTTGGTGTATTAAATTTTTACTCTTAAAACGTGCATTGATAGGGTTACAACTCAACAACCTATAAGTTATGAGTACTAGTGCCACAAGCACATTATGCCTTTCCAAAACATCAACAGCGTGTTTAGAACAACTCCTTTCAAAGATACATTTAACTCCTCTTGCTTCTAGCTTGGGTGAAAGCTCCTTTTGATATCTTTTAATTAGATTGATTAGCTTATTCTTCATATATTTATTCAGTCTCCTTAGTGCCATCCGTGTAAATAATAGTGTTGACATGCCATTCATATTTTAATTTACCCAAGTCGGTGGATTTGAGCTTTATATCCGAATCCATGAACTGGTTGTAATCAATACCCGCTGAATATATTTTGCTTTCACCTGTTTTAATACCCTCATCGTAACTAACATTTACATTTTTAATGGTGTTGCCAAAAAGGTCACTGAAACTTAACACCCCCTGTACGCCCTCGATGTCCTTGCCTGTGTTGTTGGTAAATTTTAACTTGAAAGTGTTCTGGTCTTGGAAGCTGGCAGAGTAGAAGCCCTTGCTCTCAATACTCATGCTTACTTTTTTATCTAAATCGTTCGATACAGGGATATTCTTTTTAACTGACCCGCCATTTTGTATATTTCCAAAGCCACTGAAAGCATCTCTAAGTGCCGTTCTAACTTGGTATGCCTTATATTCCATGCCTGACATGAATCCTATGACTAGCAGTATTAAACCTGAGACAATGAGACCGTTTCTAGTTTTCAAAAATGTTTTAGTTTTTTCCATTTGGTTATATCAATTTGATAAACCTAGTGTAGAAAAAAGAAATCCTACCCCTAGGTTGAGTCTTGCGACTCATATACCTCTTTCGAGATATAACGCTGAATAACGTGCCTAAGGATAGGGTTTCTGTTATTCAGCGATTTTCGACCATGCCGTAGAATTTTACTTCAAGGGTTTAGGTCTTCATATTTAGTTGTAAGTAAATCATAGCCCAAGCCGTTCAAAACGTCTACCAGTTAAAGCCACCTCACTTTTTTTCATATCGCCAAAATTTTTGAATACTTTCTTTGAAACCTTATTAACTAACTTCCATGCATTTATAGTATCCCTATGTGTTGCCTTTCCAATATCTTCTAGCCTTGCTATTTTCTCTGCACGTTCTCTTACTAGCTCCAGAGTCTGTATGTGGCCATAATATATAGTATTGATTTCCTCGTGCTTTTCCCTAATCTCAATATCCTTCTTCAAGTAAAAGTGCCTTACGTACCTTCTAAGTGAAGCTTCTGTCGGAAACACCCTATAAAACCCACATTCCTCATATAGCCAATTCATTCTATTAGCTATGCTTCTAAGAGGCTTGCCCTCCTTAATCATTTGGTCAATTTCCTCCTTGTGATTCTTGGAACAGATTCTGCACTTTGTTAGTGAATGGGTTTTAGAGAAGCAACCAGACCTCATTGTCGACTTAGCTTCTTCCAATGAGTTCATCCTCGATTCATAAATTTGAAATTCTTTGTCCATAAAAGTGATTAAAAGCGACGCACCAATCTATTATTTAGAGCCATTATTTTGAAATTTACTTACCTCTCCTCCAACGGTCCAATGTCATGTAATCAGAGATATATGACATGCTAGAAGGGCTATATTTTATATCTTGAAAATCGGTCATTTGCCACATCTGCCATATTCGAGGTTCCTAGCTCATCATCATATATTAGTACGTTTTCAAGGCTGCTATGTCTGCTGAGCTTCCTGACATCCCGTATGTCCATGCTTTGCAGCAATGAGGTGATGTAGTAGTGGCGAAGCCCATGTACCGTCTTCTCAATATCACAAGCTTCAAAGAGCTGCTCCACTTCCCTTTGAATGGTTCGGGTTGAGATTTTAGACCCCTTGTCACAGCCAAGATTTTGGAATAGGTGACCTTCCTTAACTTCACTGGCCTTAATGTAATTCTCAATTCCTCTTACTGTCTGGGGCAAGAGATTTATCGTTTCAAAATCATCCCTTCCCTTGCCCCTAATTATACCCCTATTCCCTGCCAAATCTATGTGGAAGACTTTTAACCTAACAACCTCAATAGCTCGTAAACCTTGGAATGCCAGTAATGTAAACATGGCTTTTAGTCGTAGGGTTTTAATGCTGTCCTCCATACTCCCTAGCCTTTCAACCAATATATTCATCTCCTCCTCTGTTACGCCAATCTTTTTATGTAATCTGCTTTGCTTAAATGATTTTATATTTTGAGTAATATCCTGTGGAATGTACCCGATGCGATTCAATTCCTTCAACAACACCCTAGCAGTAGTCAGATATTTATTCTTGCTCGACACCGACAAATCCTTTTCAGCCAATGACTTCTTGAACTCGATGAACGTTTGTATATGCAGTCCGTTTGTATCGATATGCTCTAAAAACAAATCAGTCCTGTATCGATAGTCTTTTTTGGTCATTTCCGATATGTCCAGCCTTCCTAATATCTGCTCAACCATATTCTTCCTATTTTTATTTACGAATCTCTTTGGAAGAAGGAGGGCTGGGTATTTCATGTTGATTATGTGAACAGTTCGTTCGAGAACTTTGCCTTAGGGTGCTTGTGATTCTGCTTCTCGATGAAAGCCTTGGCGTAGCTGTCACACTCTTCCTTTGCCACTTTGTATATTGCCGTCATCTTCTTTCGGTGTTCCTCGCCCAAGAAGTAATCACCTCCATAGCCTGTTGGTGTAGTGAACCAGTCCAAAGGCTTCTTTGACGTAAGCTGTGGTTTTATATTGATTCCTGCTCTCATTTTCCAGACCATTTCTTGCAACACGTATTCAGGATTGAGGTTTGGATATTGTTTCTTTACCTCAGCAACAATATCTGGTTTTGATTTCAAATATTCCAAAATTTGTGACACGTGGAAGTCTACGCTTTGGAGCAGTATGTCTGACTTCTTGGCATGAGGCACTTCGTCATATTTATAAGCGTGTCTTTTTTTGTAGATACCTTCTAACTTTTTGACCGACCAACCACCTTTACGGAAACGCCATTCCCAAATGTCGGCAGTCTTGCTAAATAACTGGACATCAAAGGAAAGTCCCCCAATTCTGGAACGATATCTAAGTGCATTTACCAGTGCCTGTTCAGGTGCTTTTAGAGGCTCTAAATCCTTGTTTAAGCTTAGTTTCTCGGCTTTTTGAGTAAGTGAGTGCCCGACCATGAACTCGTCTCTGAAAGGCAAATGTGCCACGTCTGCAATTGCATTTATAACTAACTCGCCATCTTCTCTTGTTAATACATACGACTTTCTTTGTGCCCTTCTTATGAAGTCGATTAACTTGTCTAAATTGGGATGTAGGAATGCATCTTCCATGACTATGACAGGTAATCTTCTACTGACATTTTTCGCATCAAGCTCAATTGCAGATTTTATACTTCGTATCGCTTTGTCTACATCACCACCCCTCACAGCCTTTTGGGAATTTGTTTTGAGTATTGAGCGATTGAATGGGATAGTCATGTTTGTTCTAAGTTTTTTATTAACTTAAAACTAACAAAATGATCGGTTACGTCAATAGGTTTTTTATTTCTTTCACATTCCCTCAATTAAAACTAAAATATCTTTCAAGTTTTGTTTATGTTTTTTGAGATTTTTCCTTATTTCGATAAAAGTGTTTTCTGTAAAATTATGTACTCCTGACTTGTGAACAAGAATTAGTGTACCGTCGCTTGCTACACCTTCTACTGAATGGGCTAGTTTATTTCTCATCTCAACTACTTCTGTTCTGTAATTATCCATTATTGAAATTCGAGGAACAAAATTTGTGTCCTTACTAAAATCATTTTTTAGAAACTGATGTAAAGTCATAATTTTTCCGAACCCACCGTATACCCCTGGCATTTCAAGTAACTTTTCAAAATCAACTTGGGGTTTAAGGGCCTTCACCTTCGCAAGATTATCGGTTAAAAATTTTGAAGTCGAGTGATGCCCATGCTCTCTAATAAAATTGGCAATCTTATCTTTCGAATGGACAACTCGCAATATCTTTTCAGTTAATGTTTGCAACTCTGCTTCTTCAGCCATAACCAATCCTCTCAGGTTATTTAACTCCTGAGTTTTGCGAATAGTTATATCGATTAATTTATGCAACTTAGTAATGAAGTCCCCTCGATGAGAACAGTAGACGCCATCTATCGATTTTTTTGCTAGTTCACTCCTTAGTATGGCATCACTAGTCATCGAGTAGAAAAGTATCTCCGTATAAAGATTATTGCTCTTTCTTATTGTTTCTATCGCATTAACACCAGTTTCGCCATTGGATAACTGGTAATCGATGGCTATTAAGTCATATTTTGAGAAGTCTCTAACTTCAAATTTTTCTATACGTTCATGGACTAAATTAAAACCTCTATCCTCTAAGTATTCTCTCGTTATATCGATTTTTGGCTCAAGCCAGCTGGCAGTATCTTCAATATACAAAATATTATAATCAATTCTCATGATATTTATTTTATGAATACTATCACAAACTTAACCCCCCCCTTCTTTGGCTCTACCTTTATTGTTGCATTGAGAGATTCCAAGGTTTCTTTCACGTGATATAAGCCCCATCCCGCACCATCAGTAGTCGATATCTTAGGCTCAAATATCAGTGACGGATTATCCTTAAACACTTTATCTAGCCCATTTCCATCATCTTCAATTACGAGGTCCAGAGACTTCTTATTTGAAGTAATTCTGATGTCTATTTTTTTTGCCTTAGCCATCTTTGAATTACTAATCAAATTATCGAGGACAACTGATATGTCAAAGGGTCTAAACGACATCAAAAATGGAGAACTTTTATTTATTAGAGTAATTTCCGTGTCAGCTGACGACATTGTTTGAAAATCATCATTTATATAAGAGCTTATGAATGATGATAGGTCTCTCTCTTTCTTGGTTGCATTTTCTTTCATTCCACTACCGCTTGCAAATCTGCTAATTGAACTTATCTTTGAGTTCTCTTTTTTTATTTTTTGAAGATATTGTTCAATCTTTTCATAATCTCCTTTTTTTAGATTTGTAAATATTTTTGACAAGTAATCCTCAATTGTGAGTGCTGATATACCAATTTGATGATGATAACTTACAAGATTTTTGAATTCTTGTTTCGTAACCTTCATCAAAGCAGAGGCCTTACTTTCAGCAATGTCTTTTTGTTTTCCGGTAATTTCTAGTTGTTTTTTCTGCTTTCGTTGAACTTCTTCAATTTGCTTCACAACCTTCATAAGCTTGACGTCTCCCGTCTTCTTGGCTTCTTCGGTAAGTTGACCTAACGCACCACGAAAACCCTCCTTGGTCTTTTTCTCAATTTTTTCAGGAAGTTTATAACTATATTCAATATCAACAAAATTATCTGACTCAGTTAACCTTTTAATCAATTGCAAAATTTCTGCTTTTTTCTTTTCGGGAAATATTTCAGTTTCGGTTTCACGTACATACGTCCAATCAAGCGTATTAACTACGTAATTTTCCAGACGCCTAAGTGCAATTCGTGTAAAATAATCTTTCAGGTCTTTATAAGACTGAGTCTCAATTAAACCACCGTCTCTACTTGATGTTTCCCTAAAATCTTTTTCCGCCGCATTTTTAATATCAATAAATCCAATGAGGTCTCGGGTACCCAAATAACGTGCGTAACCCTGTGTCTTTCTTTGATCTATATTCAATGAATCGTCCCCGACTTCTCCAAAAGGAAATACTCTGAAACCGTTTTTGTATAAAAAAATAGAACCAAAATTAACTGAGTCAATTCCCATAATATGCTTAAAAGATATTTTTGTCGGTTTGCTGAGATAGAACAACCGAGCTTCTACATTAGACAATGTTGCATTCCAAAGGTTCTTTTCTTTAACTTTATAAATCTTCTCTCCTCTATCAATAACTTCCGTAGTTATATACTTACCATCCCCTGAGATGCTGGATATTATTTGGGTTGTTCGTAATGCCAATTTATCAAATATAAAATTTTCAATAATCTCTTTTTTACCATCAAATGTAATTGCTATATTAAAAATATCATCTTTCTGTTTCTGAATTGGGTTTATGAGCTTAGCAAGGTGTCCTTTTAGTTTCTCCTTATCTTCTTGTGTCCAATTTTCACGCAAATCTGTTATTTCAAGAATTGTTCCATGTTTAACATCTGGATAAGGGTTTGTTTCTAACCTCTTATGTTTGACTTCAATATCAATAAAATTATCTTTGGAATTCTTTTCGAAAGATTCCCAAAAGACCTCGATACTTTCAACTGGGGCCTTTCTTTCTTCTTTTATTGAAACAAGTCGAAGCTTAGTACCAAGTCTGTCACATGCAAATCTGCCAACTCCTTTTGCTCCCGCAAAAGACTTTCTCTGATTTATTTTCTCTCTATAATCCAGATATTCTACATCTTCGGAGTCATCAGCTTTTGCTGAGTAGGCAACAAAAAGCCATTTATTTAATATATCCTTATAGTCCATCCCCTTTCCATCATCCTTTATTGTTATTTGGTTGTCACTAAAAATAATCTCTGCATTTTCTGCATAGGCATCAAAAGAGTTTTTAACTAGTTCAAAAATGGCAATGTATTTATTGGTAATCAAATCCCTACCAATAATATTTTTAAGGGCTGAACTAATTTTGAATTGTAGTTTTTTGTCTGTCATTATTCTTATGCATTTTTAGAAAGACGTTACCAACCTGTTCACCAAATAAAGGAGGAATGGCGTTCCCTATCTGCGTATACCTAGGAACCTCCTTAGTCCTCATTTTTCCTCCCGTGGTGTATTTACCCTTAAACTCAAACGTATCTTCAAAAGATTGTAATCGTGCATATTCACGAACGGTCAATATTCTAGGCTCTGAATAATGTACGTAGTCATCTGGAAGAGTGGTCAAAGTGGGGCTTGGCTTATTTTGATCCAAAGCGGTAACTGTCCTCTTCTTTGTATTGAACATTATTTTTATACTTTCGTCAACCGACGTGTTTCTCTTTGAGGTCTTCAAAATATAGTCAAATTTTTCCACTACCTTTTGAGTGTGATTCGTAAATCGGTGACTATCTGGCAGAGATTGATTAGGGTTGAGTTTCTTTCTGAGAAATTTTTGGTAATTATTCACTGGTGTAGAATACACGCCCACATTAAATTTTGGATTCTCTACTGATAAAACCTCTCCGTGAATTTTTCTAAGGTCAGACAAGGCATCTTTGGTTGTAGTGACAAGTGGTAGGCCTTTTTTTGAAAGAAATGATTTTTTTTCTGACTCCAAATTTATAAAGAAATCTTTTGACTCTCCCTTCTCCACACCTACCAAAATAAACCTCTTTCTTCTCTGTGGTACTCCGTAGTTTGAAAAATCAATCACTTTATAGGAAACATCATAACCAAGTAGGCTAAGTTTACTAACTACATATTTAGAGTAAGTATCTTCACTCCGTTTAGTTTTTCTCTTTGTCGCAGTCGTAAATCCATATACATTTTCAAAGAAAAGGAACCTTGGTTTAACCAAACTAATAAATTCTATGTAGGAATCTACCATATTATTTCTCTTGTCTTTTTCATCTCTTTTACCTGCCATAGAAAATCCCTGACAAGGTGGACCACCGACAACCAAATCAACATCCCCACTGAGTTTTTTTAATTCATTTTTATATTTTTTGATTACAGATTTAATATCATGTTCACTTATTGGTAACCAAGATGGCCAGCTAAAATGATTTGATAGGTTATATTTTAATGTCTCAAAAGCCATCTTATCTTTTTCAATTGCAAATATTCCATTCCAACCTGCATTACAAAGACCAGATGATATGCCGCCACAACCAGCAAATATATCTATATACTTAGGTTTTGATATTTTATTCTTCATTTAGCTTATTCTATATATATAAAAAAATTTGTCCAGGACAATTATACACCACTGAAAAGGTAGTTGAGGATTTGCTATACTCTCCGAATGACCCGACAAACTCGCCTACTCTTATACCTTTTCATAACGCTCATTCTGTTTGGTGTTTGGCAATATTATATTTCAAATAAAAAAGAGAATACTGCGGTTACCCAAACTACTATTTTCATACCTGACAAGCAAACCAAATTCTTAGACTGCGTCATCAATGGAAAATATCCTGACCATGCATGTACGCCAGGGGCAATATTTACCACCGCAACCAAAGAACAGGTCTGTACTTCTGGATATTCTAAATCAGTAAGAGATGTGCCTGAAAGTGTTAAAAAGGCTGTATATGCTGAGTACAACATTACCCACCACTCAACTGGTGAATATGAAGTGGACCATTTCATCTCCCTTGAACTAGGTGGTTCAAATGACACATCCAACCTCTTTCCTGAATCAGCAGACCCGAGACCTGGCTTCCATGAGAAAGATAAGGTTGAAAACTATCTACATGACCAAGTGTGTAGTGGAAAAATGACATTAAACGAGGCTCAGAGGGAAATTTCCAGTGATTGGTATGAAGTTTTCTCAAAAATATATTAGTGCTAGTATTCAAAAACAATGAATAAAGATACGGGCATGAATCCTGATAACGCCGTGATAAAACATAAGGGCTACGTACAAGCCTGTTTAGATTGCAGAGAGGAATTTGAAGATGTATTAGAAAAAATGAATATTTGTCCACTATGTAAAAAGCCTATTACATATACCTACGAGCACTTCGTTACCCCTAGTGATTCTGCAAATATATACTTTCATCTATGTGATAAATGTAAAATAAGATTTGATACAGATAAAGAGACGGAAATTTGTTTCAAATGCCAAGGAGAGACTGAGCAGGTAGGAAAATGTCATACTGATTTCTTTCCTAGACATATTACTGTTTCGACTTCTTTCTTGTTTAGAATAAGAAGATTTTTCCGTAGCTTTCTACCATAAATTTTATTTTCAATGACAAATGTTTAGATAAGCGACAAACCTTGTAGCCAGTTAGTACAAAAAAAATCCTCTATAAATTGCTACCCCTTAAACTCTACATCGAAAGGATACATTCCCATTCCACAAGTTCCATGTAATGTAGCCACCTGCTGATTACCAATATCTATATCAGTCGTTCCTGATTGTGGGAGTGATTTTGAAATATTCATGCTTGGAATACGAACAGACGATGAACAATCAAATGTTCCGTTGGTATCAAAACGAAGCACGGTTGGCATACCTGCCTTAGCTACGCTATTTCTCGGCTGATATCCTCCCTTTGCATGAATCTCGATAATTTGTTTTCCATCTACAACGGTTACATTGTTTGCTGCTGCTATCGGGGTATTATTTTTTATATCAGCACTTGATGTCCCTCCGCGATTGAACATAAATGCTCCTCCGATTAATACCCCCGCTATAATAATTGAAATAATGGTTGGTTTCATAGATTTGATTATACTAAAAATTAAAGACTGGAGGAATAACTCCAATCACTACTAGACTGTTAATAAGGTTAAATAGAGCAAACATGATGACCACAAGTCCTGCGGACTTAAAGAATATGCCTGATTTTGAACTATTTTTAATGCTGAATGAACTAAAACTTACCAAAGCCAAAACAGGCAATGTTCCAAGAGCAAATGACAGCATTGTAAGTCCGCCTTTAAGAAAACTCCCTGTGCTAAGCGTGTAGAGTTGCATTGATTGAGTAAATCCACATGGTAAGAAGAAAGTCGCCACACCAACCAAAAGCGGGGTGAAAGTGTGGTTAAACTTTAATACTCCAAAAGCGTACCTTGATAGAAACTTGGGCATAGATGGTTGTAACTTTTTGGCCCATGGGAAGGTATCGAGAAGATTTATTCCAAGTATTAGCATAACAATCCCTATAACCAGACTTAGAATGAAAGTGGCTGATGTACCGAGAGTAAAAGCAGACCCAATTGCACCGATTACCCCTCCAAGGACGAAGAATGAAACGATACGTCCACCATGGAACATAAGTTGAGGTTTAATCTTATCTCCCTCCTTTGCAAAAGTAGCTGACATTGAGAGCACTAACCCTCCTACTACTGCCATACAGGTGGAAAGTGAAGCTATAATACCTATGACGAATGCTGTTCCGTAAGTTACATTACCCCCACCAACAAGATTGACGAGACCGAGCTTCTGCAAGAGCACGAACATAACTGCAAAACCGAGAGCAATCGGTATGGCGATTTTGAAGTCAGACCAATTCTTTTCAACTTCCTGTTTTTTAACCGACACAGTGTAGCCATGAGATTTCAGTGGAATGGTTAGTTCTTCCGCAATCTGTTCTACCGTCTTGTCTCCAAAATCTCCTATTACTTCTACTGAATGATTTTTGAGACTTGATTTAACCTGTGTGATATTTGGCAAGTCTGCCAGTTCGCTTTCAGTCATAAGGACACAAGCATTACAGTGCATGCCGTGTAGATGAAAGGTATATTTTTGTGTTTGAGTCGTCATATAGTTTTAAGTAAATTATTTTTATACATTCTCGACCAAAAATAAAGACCGAGTAATCCTAGAAGTGTACCCGTATAGAGACCAGGTGTATAAACTCCTAGGCTGTAAGTCCAGAGGGCATGCGAGAACTCGAGAATCAATAACAAGCCGACAATGATTCTCATAAATTGAGAAATTTTTATATTTACTTTGCTCGAAAAGAAAGCGATATACAAAAGTGTATAAAGAATAATCTGTCCAAACCAATAAATTACCGCAGGAAATACATTCAAGGTCTTTGCAAGAAAGCTACTGATAGGGTCAGTTCGCCATATCTGAAAAAATACTTCTTCAATAGTGTGTAAAACAAAAAGTAATGATGTTGTTAGTGCTATTGTTTTCATAACTACAATTTCATAGCCTTAATTCTTAATGAGTTGCCAACGACCGACACGCTTGAAAATGCCATCGCCAATCCCGCAAATACAGGATTCAATAGCCAGCCAAACACTGGATAGAAAACTCCTGCGGCAAGTGGAATGCCGACAATGTTATAGATGAATGCCCAAAAGAGATTCTGCTTAATTCCTCTCATTGTTATCTTTGAAAGTTTTATCGCTTTTACAAGCTTTGAAATATCACCACCTAATAAGGTAATCCCCGCCGATTCAATGGCCACATCAGTTCCTGTACCCATAGCAATGCCCACATCAGCTTGGGCAAGTGCTGGTGCATCGTTCACACCATCACCCGCCATGGCGACAATCTTTCCCTGTGACTGCAATTCCCTTATTTTTGACAATTTATCCTGTGGCAATACATGTGCGACAACTTCATCAATACCTACAAGCGACGCAATATATTTCGCTGCTTTCTCATCGTCACCTGTCAGCATAATTACTTTAATCCCAAGTTTGTGAAGATTTTCAACTGCTTGTTTCGATTCAGTCTTAACTTCATCCGCAACCATCACAAACCCGAGTACTTTTTCTTTGTTTGCAAGAATGACTGGCGTTTTGCCCTGTGAAGTAAATTGTTCAACCATGGAAGTATCAAATGACAAGCCGAGTTCTTTGATAAGCTTTACATTACCGACAAAATATTCAACACCTCCTACTGAACCTTCTAATCCTTTCCCTTGAATACTCTCAAAATTTGAAATGTCTTTGACTATAATACCTTTTTCCTTTGCATAATTTACGATTGCATGGGCAATAGGATGTTCTGATTTTTTTTCAAGTGATGCAAGTATCGAGACTAATTCATCATCTTTCATTTCAGATAAATTTTGAATATCAACAAGAGTAGGCTTTCCAATGGTAATGGTTCCTGTTTTATCTACAATGACTGTATCCACCTTGTGAAGCTTTTCAAGTGTCGCTGCATCTTTAATTAAGATTCCTTCTTTTGCACCCTTACCTACTCCAACAATAATAGCTGTGGGAGTTGCCAATCCAAGAGCACACGGACAAGCAATGACAAGAACACCCACAAACGAGACGAGTCCAAATGAAAGTGCCTGTGAAAATCCAAGTGTGCCTGTGCCGAGAAGTAACCACGCTCCAAGTGTAATAAATGCAATGATGAGGGTTATTGGCACAAAGACGCTTGATATTTTATCTGCCAAGGCCTGTATAGGAGCTTTGCTACCCTGAGCTTCCTCAACCATTTTTATAATCTGTGCCAACAGCGTTTCAGAACCAATTTTAGTTACCTTAAAGGTAAATGCTCCGCTTGTATTTATCGTTCCAGACACGACGCTGTCACCAATTTTCTTTTGAACAGGCATCGGCTCTCCCGTGACCATTGACTCATCAATAAAAGATGAACCTTCGGTGATGACACCATCGACTGGAATCTTTGCCCCAGGCTTCACAACGATATGGTCGCCACGCTTTACATCATTTACTGAAATTTCCATCTCTTTCCCATCACGAACCACAAGAGCTGTTTTTGCTTGGAGATTGAGAAGTTTTTCTATTGCATCCCCTGTCTTTATTTTTGAACGTGCTTCTAAATACTTACCGAGTGCAATAAAGGTAATGACCACAATCGTTACATCATAGTATGTATGGTCTACATTTATGTAGGGTCTCAAAGTTTCTTCAAAAGCCGTTACTATAAAGCTGTATAGAAAAGCTGCTGATGTCCCGATACCAATAAGCGTATCCATATTAGCCTTTCCGTAACGAAGAAAACGGTAAAAGCCGAGAAGATAGGGCTTACCAACCACAAAGAGCGTATATGTCGCAAAGATAGGAAGAAGATGGTGGAAAAACTCCTTAATGATATAACTCATCTGAGGTACAGCGTTATATTGAGCAAGAATATCCCAACCCATTACAAAGATACTAAAAATCGCCAGTGGGATTGCTGCCCTAACCTTTGAACGCATATCAGCAACTTCTGCTAGCTTTTCCCTCTTTGATTGATTAAGCCCTAGATGTGACGCATGTTCGCCTGCTGACATACCCATTTCGTTAGCAGTCGGAAGCACAAGAGAGTATCCCAACTTTTCAATCTTTTCTGATAGGTGATGAGGACTGGTCTTTGATTCATCAAATGAAACTTTTGCAGTTTCAGTCCCGTAGTTTACTTCCACAGACTCTACACCCTCTGTCTTCTTGAAGGTTTTTTCTATGATTCCAGCACATGAGGCACAGTGCATTCCTTTTACCTTATAAGTTTTAGGTAGGCTCATATTTTATTTACGTTTAAGTCTATATACCTTCAAAATCTCGCCGATAGCGGTTTTTTCCTTTCCCTTTTGCATCTGCTTCACGACACAAGTACTCAAATGGTTTTCCATGAGGGCATCTTCAATGTTTGAAAGAGCCTGTTTGACCGCAGATGTCTGAGTGATGACATCTATACAATATGCATCTTTTATAAGCATCTCTTGAAGACCCCTGACCTGACCCTCGACTATTTTAAGTCTTCGAATTAGTTTTTGTTTTGCTTCACTCATACTATTGAATGTCTTTCTTCATTATTTCAAACTGCTCTTTGGTAATCTCCCCTTTTGCATATCGTTCCTTCAAAATATCAAGTGCCTTACCATGGTGAACATTTGGATGCGGGTGGTGTCGTACAAAACGAGTAATCATCCAGATTATAAGCACCCAGAAAATAACCATAAATATTGGACCGAAAAAGGAATGCATGGGGTAGAAATAGTCTCCATAATAGTTGTACATCATAAATTTATTTTAGTTACCTTATAATATGCTTATTATACCCCCTAGGGGGTATGTGTCAATGTAGCTTTGAACGAATATCGACATAAAGAATCTATTGTCTCAAAATATCATTTAGCGGATGCTTAGTTATCTGTCCCCTTAAATGTTCAGCACTGGCCGCCAAATAGATAGTTGTCGTTTTAATGTCACTATGCCCCATCATTTTAGACAATGAATATATATCACAACCGCCCTCTAACATTAGAGTAGCAAATGTATGACGTAGCTTGTGGATAGTAAATGAAATTTTAGATACCTGACGAATCTTGGAAACTAACCGTCTAATACCTATACTTGTAAAACCCATATTGCGGTTAAGTGATGCGAAAAATTCAGGACATGTTTTATTTAGTCGCCTTCGTTCTGCCAGATATTTATTTAGGGACTCAGCTAAGGTAAAACTCATTGGAATTATCCTGTCTTTATTTCCTTTCCCTTGCCTGACATATATGCTTAGGTTTTCAATATCAACATCAGCAAACTTCAACTTCAACAACTCTTTTCTACGCAGTCCAGCAAATAAAAACATTGAAAAAATAGCATGATTCCTGTATCTCAAATACCTATAATCATACGGATAGTTATAGACAACCTCCAATAATCTAGAAGCCTCCTGTCTTGTAAGTTTTGGAGGTAATGTCTTTTCTAGCTTCGGAACCTCTATGTCTATAATCGGATTATGTGACATGAACCTTTCCTTTATGCACCATCTGAAAAATACCCTGAGTGACACATGAAAGATGATGAACGTGCTTGGCTTCCAAGCCCTCTCGGTTCTTCCAAAAAAGAATAGGCCTCTAACATTTTCATCTGTAACTTCTTCAATGTTGCTTATTTTTGCAAAGTTACAATAAAAATTTATTATCTGCCTATATCTTTTTATTGTGTCTGGCGAGTAACCACGAATATACAGCGAATGGTCACAGAACCTTTTGGAAAGAATTTTTATATCATTCATAAACAAGAATTACATCGTATGCAATCTTATTTTATTTGGAGCCGTTGAACGGGATTGAACCGTCGACCTCGCCATTCATACATACCTTAGTTTCGCCAAACATTGGCTTATAAAAGGATTAGACTGTATCTTACGCATACTTTTCAGCTTAGCGTCCCTTGTCAGTCGTTCGAGCGATATTTTATCGCTACGGTCTTACCCATTTTGTGGGCTTTAACCGTAATTCGGGATTCATCATTTCGTTTCCAAAATAATGGGCAATGAGTTTACCAATGACGTGCTCTACCAGCTGAGCTACAACGGCATATTTTCTGTATTAATTTAATGAACCGTAGACCTGTTTTCCGTGGTACCTGTCCCCAACTTGTATCTGTCTACCAATATATCCTTATTTATCAACTTATTTTAGTTTAGCACAGTGGACCTGTTTATTACCAAGAACGCACTCTACCAACTGAGCTACAACGGCATTCTAAATACGCTTCTTCTCCGCGTAAACCGAAACCGTGCGTCTTTTCCAAGGCTTTCCATCCTTTATATGCTTGTGCGACTTCATAAATTTGTGGATTGTGAAATGTGGCTCTAAGAACACCCGAAGATCTTCCTCTCCCCACACGTGCTCCGCTACGCCAATTTTTGGATGTATGTAAGTTCCCTCTTCTTCCCCAGGATTTTCTTTTAACAATCTCTGGGCGTGCTGATCTTCATCAATTATAAACGATTTAAAGAAAAACCACCCGAAAGGCTTAAGTACCCTGACAACTTCACCTAAATATTTTGCGCGCTCTTCATTATTCAAAAAATGTGAAGTCATCATGTCAAGGACCACGTCTGCTTTTTCATCTGCGACAGGTAATGCGTCTTTGGCAGATTGAACCGTAAAACTGATTGATAAGTTTTTTTCTGCTGCAGCCTTTTTTGCCTGATTCACAGCTACTTCGGAAATATCAAAACCTGCCCCTCTCATTTTGTAAGTTTCAGACATATAAATCACATTACGTCCGTTTCCACACCCAACATCAAGAACCAATCCCTGTTTTGGAAATGGAAACCATTCAGAATTTCTTTCTGCCCAGTGGGTGAACTTGACCAAGTCAGATGAAGGCTCTGAAGACAAAGTTAAATGTTCAGAAGTTTTATACTCCTTATCCCAGAAAGACTTTGAAATCTTTCTTTTTTTTGGGAGATTTTTTTTATTTTTATTCCACATATATTTTGTCTGAGGTAAAAATTATAGACGGCTCAAACCACGCAAGAAAGACAACTCCAAGAATGCATACAATTATTGCGATGATTATTTCTTTTTTCATGTGATTTTTTTAAGGCGTTCTAAAATTCTATCTTTTCCCAAAACCTTTAGTACATAAAAAAGGTTTGGTGTTTTGTCTCGACTAGTAACACCAACACGTATTACCTTCATAAAGAGTGCGAAGTCGCCCTTGAATGTATCTGGGGCTTCTTTATAAGCCTTTCTGTCGATAGCAAAGCCTAGCATAGTTGCCAGTTTTTTGATATTTTCTACCCAAATCTCAAGAGAGTTTACAGTATAGTATGAATCATCGGACAGGGTTTGGATTAAGTCTTTCATAACAGTATTCAAGCGGTTTTCATCCACAAGATCAGTAACCAAAATTTCCTTCGCTTTTTTAGTATCGAAATATTCATCAAAAAAGTAATTTACTTGTGATACTCCTTGGGACCAATTAACAATATCTTTGCGAGGATTATTCGCATCGCGTTCAATTGAGAGGACTTGTTTAAAATATTCCAAATTACTTTTAGCAATATTTGCAAATTCTGGATCATTAATTTCAGCCCAGGTAGTCATTTTCTGAGAAACTTCATCTGCTGACATTTTTGAAATAATGTCTCCACTAATATCATCCAACTTTTTCATATCAACAAGTGGACCTCTGCCACCACGCTTCAGTCCTTCAATTGAAAATGGAAAATCACGAACAGATACATCCTTTTTCCCAACAATTTCTGGAGACTGCCACCAGTCATCAAATGATGGATTAGCTAGTCGATACAAGTACCCTATTATTGCCTCCTCTGGGTAACCAGCTTTTGTGTACATTTCAATGTTGGCTTCAGGATCTTTTCGTTTGCTAAGTTTTCGAACAGAACCGCCATCTTGTTTATTGATGGGCATGATATGACCGTACTGTGGAACTTGTAATCCAAAAGCATTCCACAATGCGATATGTTTTGGTAAAGATGATAGCCATTCTTCGCCCCTGATTACGAAATTAGTTCCCATGAGAAAGTCGTCAACAACATGAGCCAAATGATAAGTTGTCCCTCCCCCAGTTTTCATAATAATAAAATCCTCATCGTTTTCTGGAATTTGTAAGTCGCCTAAAAAGACATCGTGAAATGCTTGTTTTTTATTCTGGTCGCCACTTGCGCGAAATCGAATACAATATGTAGCACCACTCGCGAGACGCTCATTGATTTGTTCAATCGATGCGTCTCGCCACTTTGCATATTTTCCATAATAGCCCGGACGAACTTTTGCAGTTTCCTGCTCTTTTCGCATAGCAGTCAATTCATCCGGTGTCATAAAACATGGATATGCCAACCCTCTCTTGATCAAATCTTTAACATAAGTTGCATAAATATCTTTTCGAGCAGACTGTATATATGGACCGTAATTTCCACCTTGTTCAATTCCCTCATCAGGAGAAAGACCATATTGAGCCAAACCTTTTAAAATTAATTCTCGAGCACCAACAACTTCTCTTTCACTATCTGTGTCTTCAATTCTAAGATAAAAAACGCCGTTACTATCATCCGCTATCCGCTTACAAATCAACCCCATGTATAAGGCCCCAATGTGAAGAAAACCTGTAGGTGACGGGCACAACCGTGTCACCATGGCCCCTTTCGGCAATTCACGTGGAGGGTACTTTTTTACCCAAAAATCAATACCATTTTTAACTTCTGGCAAGAGAATGTCTGCATAATCCATAATATCTAAATAGTAGCTTACAACAGGGTTTTTATCAATTTAAACCCCTCTTGTGTAGTCGTCCCATGCCAAAATTTTCCAAACAACTTTTTTCTTTGGAAACAACCACCCTAAAAGGGCACTACGGTCCCACACCTCCTCTGACTGACAAACTGTGACGGAGGCATTATTCGAAGAGTTCAAAAAACTCATTAAATTATATTTTTCTGCAGTAAGTTTTGGACCAGAATTTATAACCGCCGCAATCATCTTCAAAAAAATACTGTGCGTCACGACAAGAATTTTATCTTCTCTTCGATGTGCTAAATAATCTAGAAGCAGAACGGCGCGATCACGCAGATCTGTAAAGTTTTCCTCATCTGAATATCTAAAATCATCAGAATGATATGATTTATCAATCGTATCTATAATTTGTTTTATTTCTGGTAAATCAGCAGATTTATTTATAATCTCAGTAGGATTACGGCGTTCGCCTAAAAGCTCTACATATTCCTGAGATTTTGAAAGTTTTAAATGCTTACTTATTATATCCGCAGTTTCAACTGTCCGTTGAAATGGACTTACAAGCATAACGTCAAAGCGAACTTTAGCGAAACGTTCCCCAGTTTTCTCTGCTTGTTCTTTTCCAAGGTCACTTAATCCTCCTTCGCGACCTTGGCGAATATGCTCGGCGTTTAAAATACTTTCTCCGTGTCGGATCATGTAGAAGATTTTTTTGTTCATGGGGTTATGGGGCCATTACCAGCAGGCGGGCCAAAGGTTTATATAATAAGGAGAATTCGGATCATAATTAGTACCAGAACATCCAACATCTGGAATCTCTGGATCACTTGTTCTAGAAAAACCGAACGGTCTTCCTGGATTAGGGTCTCCGAAGGGATCATTTGTAGTATCAGACTCAGAGCAAGCTACTATTTTGTAACTTTTTGCATTGTTATAAGATCCATACCAAAATCCATATTCTCCAGCACAATTTGAATTTACTTCCCCTTCATAAGGATCTACTAGAAGTGTTGGAAAATACTGAGGAACTAAATTAAATATAGAGTTTAATGTCTCAAAATTATTCCAGCCACTATTTGGATAAGTGTTATCGTGCTCATTAGCATATATTTGAAGAGCAGTTTGGAATTGCCTTAATGTTTCTTTTCTAAAGGAATCCCTTCCTTTTTGCCTGGCACTTTCCAAGCTAACGATTACTATACTTGAAAGAAGGGATATTATCGCTATAACAACAAGTAATTCTATCAGTGTAAATCCTTTTTTCGATGAATTAGAATTACGCATGTTTTTATTTT
>JAYSWB010000003.1:0-27283 GCA_043718245.1 bacterium | reverse complement strand
AGATGACTCCTGTTGAGTACAGAAATCATCTTTTAGCGAAATCTTAGGGGGGTAGGAAGAGGGTTTCAAAAGTGTCTACTAAATGGGGTACACATCAGTATCCTGATATCACATCCAAAACCCCTTCTACTTTTTTAAGGTCGCTTTCAGTACACCAAAAACATCCACCGGCAAAAATTACATTATTCATACCTCTAATTTTAGTGTTATAATCGAAACATGCAAATTTTGGCTGATTACAAGGAATGGTTCGAGATTGGTCTATTGTTTGGTATGGCGATATATTGGACCTTGGCTTTTACCACCCTTTATCACCTCATTCGATTTGGGGTAGGAACTTTACCTAAAAAGATTGCTATCGTTTTTTTAGGCGGGGCTATAGTCCTTTCGGTTGTAACCGTATTATTCTTTGCTCAAATGTTTAACTAATCACAGATGAAAAATCCATTTTCAATTTTTAATGTCACAACCAATTCTTTCGAAGGAAAACACGAGGACGAAGTGGTCTTGCTTTGCACCCACCGCCACTGGTTTACATTACTTGGGACTTTTATGTATACATTTTTTGGAGCACTTCTGCCATTTATCTTGATTGCCCTTTTTGGATCAATTATTGCCCAATATCATCTGAGCAAGCTCGTGGTATTTCTTTTTACCTCTTACTATATGGGTCTGTGGTACATGCTTGGGTACAGTTTGACGATGTACGTAATGGACATCTGGATTGTGACAAATCAACGTGTTATCGACAGCACTCAGCAAGGTTTTTTTAGTCGAACCATTTCGGAAATTAAACTTGGAAACATTCAGGACATATCTACTATGGTTACAGGTTTAATACCGACAACAATGAACTTTGGAGATGTTGAGGTTCAGTCGGCAGGAGAAGCGGTCCATTTTAAATTCAAACAAGTCCCCCATCCGCAAAATATAAAAGATGTTATTTCAAAAGCCATGAGCGAATACAAGAGTGCGCATTTTAAATCAGAAGCTTTCGAAGTAGTTAGAGAAATTGAAAAAGCAAAAGATGAGATCGAGAACAAAGAAGCCGTATTGCCTGAAAATTTACCTCCGACTATTTAGCAGTAGCCTTTTTGACCATTGCTGAAAGACGAGATTTCTTTCGAGCTGCCGTATTTTTCTTTAGTGTGCCTGACTTTGTAGCCTTATCAATAAGAGCGTAAGCAACAGAAAGCATTTTTAGGGCTTCTTTGGCATCCTTTTTATCGCTAACAAGGTATTTCTTTAAAGTTTTAGAAGCTTCGTCGGCAGATTTCTTTCGGCGTCCATTAAAAGACTTCTTTCGAAGTGAGTTTCGTAGGGCTTTTTTAGCTGATTGTGTGATTGGCATAAGTACGAGTACATTACCAGATGAGGGTTTAGAAATCAAGGGTGTTGACTATATTTAGCTGGAGAATATAATAGCCTCATGTTGCTTGCGGGGCTAACGCCCCTATCGGCTAAAGCTGGTGGCAAGCATCAGATTAAACCACCTCTAGAGGTGGTTTAATCATTTCTAGAGAAGATACTGAAAAAGTGTTTTCTGCCGCTACCAATCTGTCTAATTACAACAATAATTGTGGTGTTAATTTTAATAGTGATTTCTAGTGACCAAAATTGAACAATTCCCTTTTTGGATTCTATAGCCCTATAATTTAGAACTGGTTTAGTCGAACAGATTACGGATTTAACATATTTTAATAGTTCAAGCCTTCTTAACTGATCTTTGGGTTTCCTCCACTTTCTACCCTTGATCAATAGATGCCTGAATCCGTGGTTGTTGAAATAGATAATTTCGTTATTTAAAGTAGGACATTTTAAATATTCAATACTTTGATAAAATGTCCTATATTTTAATATATACTTCTTATGAAAGCTCATAAAACGCAGACTATCAGACCGAGTTAAAATATTTATGAAAATCTCTTAAATTCTGCTAGAATCAACCCATGATCGCCCAACTATCAGGAACTATTGCATACCTAGACCTCAAATTCGTGATTTTAAACGTGAACGGCGTTGGTTATAAAGTCTTTACCATCAACGAAGACCTCGCTACCCTATCCATTGGGAAAGAAGTATCGATGTGGATTCATACCACGGTGCGTGAGGATGCACTGGACTTGTACGGTTTTACAAAAAAAGAGAATCAAGATTTCTTTGAATTATTGATCACGGTTTCGGGAATCGGGCCTAAGTCTGCACTTGGGATTTTATCTGCTGCGAGCGTTGAGAACTTAAGAGAAGCGATTGTTTCAGGAGAAAGTTCATATTTGACGAAAATCGGTGGCATTGGAAAAAAGGTGGCCGAAAAAATTTTAATAGAGTTACGTGGAAAGGTTCAAGGAGACGAGGGAGAATTTACATCAAAGAGGGGCAAGAATGACGTTGACGCTCTTGATGCTCTGCGGGCACTAGGATATAGTCACAAAGAGGCTCGTGAGGCCCTAGAGAAGGTTCCTGCTTCGATTAAGGACCCCGGAGAAAAGGTTAAGGCTGCACTCAAGAATCTCGCTTAAATATGCCGGAATTACCCGAAGTAGAGACAACTTCACAGATGTTGAATTCTTTTGTAAAAGGAAGGAAGATTTTAGATGTTTGGACGGATTACAATAGTAAGTATTATTTGGGAAAAGATAACATTAAAAACCCCACTTATTTTAAAAAGTTTAGGAAAGAAGTCAGCGGGAAGAAAATTTTGAAAGTTTTTCGTAGGGCAAAAAATGTTTTGATTGACATTGAAGGTAAAAATACTATTTTGGTCCACATGAAAATGACAGGGCATTTGTTGTATGGTAAGTATAAGTTTGAAAAGAAAAAGTGGGTGCCAGCAGATCCAAAGAGTGCCTTCGCTGATCCATTTAGTCGATTTGTGCATTTAGTTTTTGTTTTAGACAATGGAATGCATGTCGCTTTTTCTGATATGAGGAAGTTTGCGACGGTTACATTGGTGGATGATTTAGAAAAGCATTTTGTGAAAATTGGTCCGGAGCCATTGGAGGAGGGATTTAGTGTGGAGGTTTTAAAGGAAAGGTTAAACAAGCAACCTAATGGGATGATTAAAACAGTTTTGATGAATCATGAGATAGTTGCTGGGATTGGGAATATCTATAGCGATGAGATTCTTTGGACTGCGGGGATTCATCCTGAGAGAAAAGTTTCGAAGATAAGTAAAGAAGAAATAAAAGGTATTCATAAGTGGATTAAGGTGATTTTGAGAAAAGGAATTGATTTTGGAGGTGATTCCATGAGTGATTATCGAAATCCTATGGGAGAGAAAGGAAGTTTTCAGCATGAACATAATGCGTATAGGAAGACTGGAAGGCCTTGTGGGAAGAGGGGTTGTAAGGGTCTTATTAGGCGGAAAGTGGTTGGACAGAGATCGGCGCATTTTTGTGATGTGCATCAGGGATAATAATGATGTTTACTATCTTGACAGAAGGATATCCAATAATATATACTTATGGATATGAATACTACAATACTTATAAAAACAAACAAAAGCTTGAAACAAAAAGTTCAGAATTTAGCAAAAGATCTAGGGCTTTCTATGGCCGATGTGGTAAACGCTTCATTTAGACAATTTATCGTGAATCAAGGCATTACTATCTCCAAGCTCCCAAATGAAACCTTGGACAGTTATAAAAACAAAAAAGATGTTTTATTTGCCTACAAAGATTCTTTTTCTGAGTTTTAGTTAGTGACATTATGGCAATATTTAAAACAAAACATTACAAGAAAAATGTTGCCTCTTTAAACAAAAAAGATCTTAGTTTACTAAACCGACAGGAAAAGTTTTTGGAAATTGATATTTTTCACTCCAAGCTTCACACAAAAAAGCTCCAAGGTTTTGGCAATGATTTAGTTTATTCATTTAGAATCACAAGATCATACAGAGGGATTTTTAGGTTACAAGACGGAGATATTATATTGTTTGCAATCGGCCACAGAAAAGAGATTTATAGGGATTTGTAGATCTAAATTTCAAGTATCCTGAATAACGCCACCGCCCCCGCCACCGACACGTTCAACGACTCCTTCTCCCCTTTCATTGGAATCTCCGCCACAACATCGCACATTTTTAAAAGATTTTTTGGAGCACCGTCGACTTCGTTCCATAAAATAATTGCGGTGTTGCCTTTAAGTTTTACTTTCTTATAATCAACTGAATTCTTAGCTTGTTCGATCGCAATAATCGTGTATTTTTCCTTCTTAAGTTTTTTTAAGACTTTCTTAATATCTCTTTCATGTCTCCAGGTAATGGATTTTTCTGCTCCGAGGGCTGTCTTTGCGATCTCCTTTACTGGGCGATTGAACTTGTCGATTGGTGTTGGAGTGTATCCACTGAGGATGATTTCGTTTATTCCAACACAGTCCGCTGTGCGAAATAAAGACCCGACATTATGGTTGCTTCGTATGTCGTGGAGGATAAGGATGGTTTTCTTCATGTGATTCCATGATACCCATTGTCAATTAATTGACAATGGGTATGGAAAAAACCCTTTTAAAAGTTGGACTTTCGGCTATTTTCTGGTATATTTTTGCTCTATATGCGCCCGTAGCTCAGTCGGTAGAGCACCTGCCTTTTAAGCAGAGGGTCGTTGGTTCGATTCCAACCGGGCGCACACGTGATCCGTACCCCATAAAGTTGACACGATTTTAAAACCCAATTGAAAGTATGATATAGTTACACTAATGAAAAATACACAAAGTGGTTTTGGAGGAATTTTAATAATTATTCTTATAGCTCTTCTTGGTGTCGGTGGTGGTTCATATGTTTACACCAAAACATCTAGAAATAGTGTTGAGAATAAATCTTCAACAAATGCTACAAGCACCGTAACTATTGGAGTGACCAGTGATACAAAAACCCCCATAACTGTTGAGATATTGCCTAAAGTTGATTCAAATGGCAAGAAAACTTTTTCAGCCGTGGTGAACCCAAATCAGCTAAACCAGGCAGTTTCAGAAAAATATAATAACCCAGGTAAAAAAAGAGAAATGATTAAAAATGACTCAGCAAATATAGCTATGCTTTTTAAACTTCTTGATGGGGGGGATCTTTGGGATAATGAAGGTAGTTACAAAAGGATATGTGATATCGCGTCAACATCCCTGGCCAAAAGAGCTCGTGAATATTATACTCCTGATATGATAGATTTTAGAGCTGCCTTTGGAGTAACCATAGAAGATATCAAACTTTCAGAATATAAATGTAAATCTAGTGATGATGTGTTTGTGCTCACAATACCCTTTACTAATGAAGATGGTAAAGAAGCCACGGTTTGTCTAAATCAATATGGTGCCAGTGAGGGAGTTGCTAATTTTAACTTTGAAAGTCTTGATGCTGATAAGTTAAGTTGTACTCGGGTGAAATAATACGAATTCCTCCCTCTGCAAAGCTCTTATAAACAGCAACTTGTTATACAATCCGTCCATGTATTCCCTATTAGATAGAATGGTTATAATATCGTTACGTCTGCCGCACAATCAAGTCCAATACAGCCTTTGTTTAAATTTCGCAAATTTCAATTAGTAGATTATAATTCCCCTATGCCATTTGAATCATCCACACCACAAGAACTTTCTCCAAAAAACGTATTCATCGAAACATTAAACAATGAGCTTCTTGCAATGGAAAAGTCGGGACAGATTTCCTCTGAACAAGCGGAAGAAAAAAGACAGGCCGCTGCCTTAATTGAAGAGGGGTTTTCTGCCGATCCAGCACATGATGCTTTGATCTTTTCCAGAGCTGGTATTGCCGGAGAAAAAGAAATGGTTGATATACTTAATAAGACTACGGAAAACACCACCGGGTCTCCTGCTCCAGAAACAGAAACAATCGAACATCAACCGATAGCGGAAATATTGGACAGGGCACAGGCAGAAGGCTTGCTAAAACAGGCTGCTTTTTCACTTGGTGGTCTTGGTGAAAAAATAAAAGCTCATAATGCGTTACCTGGTAAGTACAACGAAAACCAAGGTGTCGTTGTTTTTTCCAACAAAGAAGGAGCCTTCGCATTACCCGCTTCACCAGAAACACGCAGATTATTAGAAGCTGCAGAGTACTCAAAAGACGAAAGAATTGGTGTACCAAATTTAAATGACTCAGCCACTTGGTCAGAAGCACAAAAAGCTTCCGGCGCCTCATTTGATAAATGGAAAAAAATCGTAGAGAGCAGTTTAGGGTAAAGTATCCCTACCCCACAAAACAGGTTCTAACATCATCCACTAGACTGCACATCTGATCCGTACCCCCCTACCCCAACCTCGCGATTGTCACAATAAGCAATATCCCCAAACTATTAAGTACAAAAGAAATCACTAAAAATTGCCAGTTTTTTAACTTTGAAATACCCATAAGCCCCACGCCAATCTCATCGGGAAAGGGTGACGCGACAATCAATGCCCCAACAACTGGTGCAACCCAAGCAAAATAAGGAGTATGGATAAGCCGAGACAAGTTAGATCCACCCAGCTTCATAAAAATAGGTTTTATTTCATCAAACACGCTGTCTTTAAGGAATCGAAATATTATATAGTCCCCTATTACAGCACCCGCCCCTGAGGTCAGAGCAATAATAAATGGATTGTATGTTTGGGCTAAATCGAACAAGATAATACTTGCCGGCGCAACCGTAAAAGTAGAAACAAAAAGAATTCCAGTAAAAAACGCACCTATGTAGCCTAGTTTTGAAATGCTATTGATTATGTTTTGTCCTAAATCAGTATCGGCTAGGTAAAAAATCAGAAACAAGCTAAGTATTAGTAGGAAAGTGTTTTTGTATTTCCAAGATTTGTATCTTTTGGTTATAGGGTCCATATTTTGATTATAGCAGTTACATACTACCTCCCCCACCTCACCACCAACCTCTCAATCGCATTATAAAAATCAATCTTTCCGCGGTGCGCTTGGTGATACATTTCAAAAAGAGAATTTAAAACCTGATCTAAATCTTCTGGGTTCCATTTCTCACTTGCAGATTTTGCATTTTTGAATACATACGGATTAAGTCCTGCCCCGACTGCAGATTGCGCGTTTGATGCCAATTTTACAGACTTCATCTGCCACCAAAGTACACCGTGAATTTCCTCTGGAACCATCTTAAGATCTAAAAGGGAGCTTAGATATTTTTCCGTCTTTTGGAATTCTCGATTTGCAAAAGATGTAGCAAAAGCGAACGTTGGCGCTTCTTGTTTTTTAACCTCTACTTTATTTATGTTAAATTCCTGAGATTTTGTAGCAAGTTTTTTTATCTTCTCTATATTTTTCTCAGTGATTTTTCCTTCCGCAATAATACAAATATGCTCTGCTGACTTCATCTCTTTTAGAAGGTCTAGCATCTCAGCAAAAAATTCCTTATTTTCAGAAATGAAATTAAAAGTAATTATATATTTTGGTAGAAAAAGTCCTTGAGCGTTTAGTATTTCTTTTACGTATTCTAAACTCCAATTATCTACGTCTATTTTAAAAATCGACGCGTCTTTTTGCTTCAAAAGTAATCCATCCACCGTCGCTGTAGTTTTCTCTCTAACTTTTTTAGTGTCATCGCCGTAAATAAATAAAATCATAGTTTAGAAATCTTCCATTTCTCCCCAATTCTTTCCAACTTCGACCTCGGTCATAACCGGCACCCCTTGAGTGTCCTTCCCTGCAAAAACTTCTTCCATAATTTTGCGAATTTTTGGTACAACCTTTTTAATTTCAGTTTCTTTTATTTCAAAAACCAATTCGTCATGTACCTGGAGAAGGAGCCTTACATCATCTAGCAACTTTTCTTTCTGTAGAAACTCATGCACATTCTTCATAGCAATTTTTACTATATCGCCCTCAGTTCCCTGTATAGGGGCATTTATAGCCATTCTTTCAGCCATAGCACGGATAAACGGCAATGGTGACTTGAACCCTTGAAAATACCTGCGTCGATTAAACATAGTCTCTGTATACCCCTTTCTCTCTGCTTCTGATTTTGTTTCATTCAAATAATTTGCAAGCCCCGTAAAAGTTTCAAAATACGTATTGTAAAAAGCCTGCGCTTCTTCGCGTGTTCCGCCAAGATTTGTTTTAAGTGCGCTCACTCCCATTCCATATAAAATTCCGAAGTTAATCACCTTCGCTTGTCGACGCATGTCTTTTGTCACTTCACCTGGCGCCACTTTAAAAACCTGTGAAGCTACTCCGGTGTGAATATCTAATCCGCTCTTGAACATCTCAATTAGTTTTTCATCTTTCGACAACATCGCTGCAATTCGAAGTTCAATTTGGGAATAATCAATCGCTACCAACTTGAATCCCTTCTCTGCAACAAAGGCATTACGTACCTTGCGTCCTAATTCCGTTTTAATCGGAATATTTTGCAAATTCGGATTTTCAGAGGCCATTCGCCCAGTTGAAGCTCCTGATAAAATAAATGTCGCATGAAGTCTTCCATCTTTGCCCACTAATGTTGGAATCGTATCAATATATGTTGAAAGCAATTTCGCCAATTCGCGATATTCCATAACCAGATCGATAATCGGATGCTCCCCTTTTAGCTTTTCTAATTCCGATTCTTTTGTAGACATCGCCCCTGTTGAAGTCTTTTTGATTTTTTTCCCTCCTAATCCCAAAGTGTTAAAAAGAATCTCACCTAATTGCTTCGGAGAATTAATATTAAATTCATTACCTGCAAACTCCCAAATTTTTGCTTCCAATTTTGATAACTGGCGATGATATTCTCCCGCTAAAATTTTCAAATACCCAACATCGATTTTTACACCAACGTCCCTCATTAGATTCACAACGGGTATCAATGGCCATTCGATTTCCTCTGCAATTAACAAAGATTCTTTCTTTTTAAGCTCTTCAAATATGACTTTTTCGGCTTCTTTTAGTGTATCTTTTTTAGTAAAAAATAATACATCATCTACGGATGGATTCGTTTTATTTGAATCGATAATCCATAGCCCTACTGTTAGCTTCTGGACTAACAGCTGTTCTTCGGTGTTCAATGGTACTGCCTCTTTCTTTTCTTCCTTAACCACTTCATGCCCCTTCCCGCCGTTTTTTGTGAAAACTTCTTTTACCCTTACACCTAATGAGCGGAACTCAAACTCACGAAAAAGTTCTTCAATTTTTTCAATCTTCACATCATCAATCCATTTTTTGTCTGGGAGTTCAAATTCAATCGGAGCATCGCGTCGAATGGTTGCGAGCATTTTGCTGAATTTCGCCTCTTCTTCTCCGTTTTTAATCAACTCAAACATTCTGTCAGTGAGACCTGCTTCTTTTTGGAATTTCTTCTCATCCTTTTTCAGATGCTCGTAAATCCCCTCTATTGTCTTATATTTTGTAATCAGTGTCGTCGCAGTTTTTTCGCCAATTCCTTTGATGCCAATAATATTATCAGATGGGTCGCCTCTTAATCCCTTATAATCTGGAAGTGACTTTGGACTGAAACCAAAACGCTCTAACACCGCTAGTTCGTCATAAACAACTACATCCTTTATTCCTTTTTTTAAAGTGTAAACAACAACCCTGTCTCCCTCGATCAACTGCATTGTGTCCATATCCCCCGATGCAATGATTATTCGAATATCGGTCTCGCCTTTTTTGTTTGTCGTTAAAACTTTTTCAACAATTGTCCCCAGCATGTCATCGGCTTCAAATCCGACGAGGTCATACATTGGCACAGAGAATGATTCGAATATTTTTCGAGAGCTTTTTAGTTGCGATACGAGAGCATCATCTGTTTTTTGTCGAGTTCCTTTATAAGCTTCATAAGCTTGATGTCGATAAGTCGGCTGAGGCAAGTCATAGCACGCCACAACATAGTCTGGATGGAACTTTTCAATAATTCCCATAAGCATTGTCGAGAGTCCGTATAAAGCCCCAGTTGGCTCGCCTTTAGATGATGAGAAATCAGGCAGTGCATGATATGCCCGGTGAATAATGGCGTGTGAGTCTAGCAAAACTAGGGTCTGTTTCTTCATTACTACCATTGTACCCTACGAGTCGTTTCATCAACAAATTGGAAGGAAATCTTGTCAGAGTTTGGAGGAATGGCACTTTGGACTTTCTCGGGCCACTCTATTATTAAAAGGTTTTTTGGGTCTTTGAGAAGTTGTTCGAAACCTAAGTTTTTGAGTTCATTAACATCCTCAATCCGATACATATCCATATGAATTATTTGTGAAATTTGTGAAAGATTTGCCCATGGGTTTGAAACTATATTGTATTTTTTTTGAAGTATAAAAGTTGGACTGGTCACATTCTCTTTTATATTAAAAATACTTGCCACTTGTTGTGTAAAAGTAGTTTTCCCGGAACCAAGGTCCCCTTCAAGGCACAAAACATTTGTCTTTAAGTTTTTTAAAACTTCCTCGGCAAATATTTTCATTTCATCAAGATTATGTATTTCTCTAGTATTGGACATGGATGAATGATACAACAAAAAAAGCACAAGTCTATTTGACTCGTGCTTGTGTAAATAAAGAACATTCTATCTTTCCTAGGAGCGGCGACAAAGTGTCGCCGCTCCTGAATCCCTACTTCTCTGAGAAGGGCCGAATGTGCCTCAGAGTGCGTGGATTCCCACGACCAATCTGTTGTTCGTTGACCTTGTCGATGAAGATATTGACGTCACCCTTGGACCACCAAAGGAAGAAGTGTTCGCCTTTGACGTAGCCGTCGAAGAGGAATCCTTCAGCAAGAGTGGTTGGGTTAGTATACCGCCGAACTGCGCTCTTGTTGGGAGGTACGGTCGAGAGGTGGTGGATAATAGCTCCGTCTATTCCTTCAAACTGCCCTCCGACTTCGAACATCCTGTCAGCAAAAACCTGCCCCCCGAGGACGAGCGCGAGTCCATTCAAGTTAATCGGATACTCGGGGTCGATTCCGCCCTTGTTGACACCTCCATTAAGGTCACGCATCAAGGCAGAGATTACTGGCGTGGACTCGGCCTTCCATAACGGTTGAGCAGACCTCTTTACCCAGATGTTCTGATGGACCTTGTTTTGATCCTTGAGTTTTTCTGGAAATAGGTCGCCAACAATAACTCTCGTTCCAATTGGAACAGTCTTGAAGAGTGCGAGTGCTAGCCAACGAGGGCAACGGATACACCCGTGGGACTTGCCTAGGGTGTTACCTTGGTGAATGAACACTCCCTCCATTTCCTCCTTTCCATCGAGACCTTCAAGAAGAACGCAATCGGCCATGATGGCTTTCTTGCCTGTTTCACTGAAGATTTTGCGCGAGTAGTACTCGGGGTCCTTACCTTTCACTTGATAGTTGCCTACCGGGGTTTTGTCGTCCCCAAAACTGATAGGACCAGTAATGATGACTTCGCCTTGACGAGTGAGCACCAATGCACTGTTTGCTTTGCTGATGTAGATCGCAAAGGGTGTTTCGGCGAACGCCTGAGAAGCGAACACCGCAAGAATTACCGCCAGAAATTTTTTTTTCATTTTTTAAGACCAGTGTCTCGGAAACTAAGACAGTTTGTTTTGGTTGATTGTTTCCTTCTATTCTTATTTTAACACGAAAGTATAACATGTGTCAATATTTCTGGAATAGAAAAACGCCCGGCTCACTTGAAGTGAACCGGGACGTTGGTTTTCTGCTTTTTTCTCCAAAGCAGTGTGTTACCTCCGCGCCATCGGCGGCGCGCACTCCGGCCCGTGCCGGTGACCCCTCTGGGTGGACTTCCCACAGATCGTGGGACGTGTCTGGTGGGACGATGTCCCACTACTCTTCTGAGAAGAGTGTCCGGGTGAGTTTTGCGGTTGCGGAGCCCATTTTTCGATGGGGCGGGACGGCCCGTCCTTTAGTGCGACCACCACCCCCTCAAGCCCGTCTGCGTGGGCTTCTTGTGTCAGCCATCCTTCGATGGCTGCCTGATCCGCGTTCGGCTCGAGAAGAGCCCTGTTGACCCGCTCCCGCCGACCCTTATCTTCGGCAAAACGCTGCTTGTGGGCGCGGATTGCGTTGATTTGGTCCCGGGTTGCGTTGACCGGGTCCCCTCCGAGAACTCCCATAAGGAAGGTGACGGGGCGGACGGTTTTGGTTTCCGTGTGGTAGCCGCCACCACTTGCGGCTTTTACCTGGCGAGTTCCGACAATGATCGGCTCAAGCGGAGGTAGAACGACGCGGTGCCGGACGACTCCGGAAGATCCGGTTGAGGTCGGTGCATCGCCACGAGTTAGTGGCGATGGCCGGTTGGCGAGGGCCGACTTGATGTCGGGGAGCTCCTTTCGGAGCTTCTCGACTTCCGCGTTTGCGGGAGCCGTTTCGCCGGGTGCCGTCGGGGGGATGATATTTTCATCCCCCTTCTTGACGGTCGTCTTCGACGACCCATCGTGGTTGGTTGCCCAGATGGCAGCCAAGATCAGAACCACAATGAGGAAGATTTTCCCCATGTTGTTCCTTGCGACGCGGACAACGCGGTCGAACCGGGTTGCGGGTGCCGGCGTACGCGGTGCGCGGGCAGCAGCGGGTGCTGCTGTCGCGGTCGCTGTGGCGGTAGCGGGATTTGCGGGTGCGGGGTTTGCGGGAGTCATGGTTTGTTTTTTGGTTTGATTGTTTACTATCTAGAAACAGCCGAGTGGGTTAAAAACCCTTATTTTCAGCTCCTTTTAGATAGCAAACACTCTCTCCAAATCAACTTTCCATGAACCTGAGGTGTTAAAGTTCTATTACTGTTGTTATTATAGCATATTTGAGAATATTGTCAAGTACTATTTCAATGGCTTTTTCTGTCTTAAAATATACAAACTAATGTCCTCCAGAGGACTGCTGTTTGTATTCAACCGCCAATTCTTTGGCTCTTGAACAAACAGGGAGTATAATGTCTTCGAATATGATCAAGTTCGACGAAGACAAACAGAATCAAAAAATTCGCGAACTGCGAATTGCAGAAGAAGAGCAATCAGCGCAGTTGTTTGCTGATAGATATGGAACTTTATATATTGATCTAACCCGAGTGCCTATAAACACAGACGCACTTCGACTAATTCCTGAACCTGAAGCACGAGAGAACAAATTAGCAGTTTTTGATATTGTCGGTAGAAAAATTTCAGTAGCTATTCACTCGCATACTGATGAAAAAACTCAGCAGTCAATTAAAACTCTTGAAACTAAAGGTTACGTCCCTACCCTATTTATGGCTTCAACTCTCAGTTTGGAAAAAGCATGGGACAGGTACAAAGATTTGTCGTTTGCATTTGAAACCGAAGCCGGGTCTCTAGATATTTCGAGCGATGATATTGAAAAGTTAATCGAAAAGACTCACAAAATTCCCGACGTTGTTGCACTGTTGACTGAAGCAATGCAGATAAAGAAAAGTCACCGAACTTCTCAATTGTTGGCGATCATGATGGCTGGTGCACTTGCAACAAAGGCGTCCGATTTGCATATTGAACCAGAAGAAACTCATGCCCGACTGCGATATCGATTGGATGGTGTGCTCATTGAAACCGTAGAGTTTGATTTGGATACTTATAACTTGCTCTTGTCTCGATTAAAATTGCTTTCTGGTTTGAAATTAAATGTAAAAGAAAATTCTCAAGACGGAAGATTCACTGTAAAAATTTACACGAGCGACATTGAAATTCGTACTTCGACAATTCCGGGCTCGTATGGCGAATCAGTAGTAATGCGAGTCTTGAATCCTTCTAGCATTTCTGTTGGGATTGAAGACTTGGGCATGCCGAAAAAACTTTACGATATGATTCAGTCAGAAATTAACAGACCAAGTGGTATGATCTTAACAACAGGACCCACTGGATCAGGAAAAACAACTACTCTATATGCCTTTCTCAGAAAAGTTACAAATACAGAAACAAAAATAATTACCATTGAAGACCCAGTGGAATACCACCTACCAGGAGTAGTGCAAACTCAAGTAGAAGAAAAGAAAGGCTACACATTCGAGTCGGGACTGCGATCTGCTATGCGACAAGATCCAGATATAATCATGGTGGGTGAAATCCGAGACGGTGAAACTGCGAACACCGCTATCCAAGCGTCTTTGACCGGTCACCTTGTATTTTCAACACTCCACACAAACAGTGCGGCGGGAACTTTCACACGATTGGTAGACCTCGGAGCTGACCCAAAAGTTTTGACTTCGGCCATTCACGTTTCTCTTGCACAGCGATTGGTGCGAGTCATTTGTAAAAAATGTGGGAAAAAAGTTCCTATGCCAGAGAATCGTTTTAAGCTTGTTGATGATGTTATAGCCTCTCTTGTTGGAATGGATGAGGCTAAGGAGTTTCCAACACGGCCAACAGAAATTACTCAAGCGGTTGGGTGTGATGCTTGCAACATGACAGGATATAAAGGCCGTCTTGGAGTATTTGAAGCAATCTTTTCTGACCCGAGCATTGAACAAATCATTCGAGAAAATCCGAGTGAGAGAGAAATTAAAGAAGTGGCCAAAAAGCAGGGTATTTTAGATATGAAGCAGGATGGGGTTTTAAAGGTTTTGAGAGGTACGACAACATTTGAAGAATTGGAACGAGTGGTTGATTTAGTGTAGTTTCCACTATTAATACACACATTATCCCCCTCTCCCTACACACTTTTTCCCCATATTTATCCACGTCACGCAAAGAGCCCCACTGTCAATTGACAGTGGGGCTCTTTAAGCGCTACTCTGTAAGTAGTTCTTTTATTTAAATAAACTGGTGTTTGAATTTCTAAGCAATGCTTTCGACTATAAAGTTGAAAGCCCAATGAGTCTCCAAGGATATCCCCAGGAATCACCCAAAGGTGACACCAGGAAGTCCTTTAAGAAACATCGATACACCCCGTGAAGAGTGGTATTGCTTAGAAATTCAAGAACCCGTTTTAGAAAAGAAGATGTACACAATACCACAAATGGATACTGTGTACATCGCCATCAACAATCTAGCACGATCTATATTTTATGTCAAGTACCAACGATAAACAACCAGCAGAGGAAAGAGCCTTAGATCAGACACTTCGTCCGAATACTTTTAATGATTATATTGGTCAGGAAAACATCAAATCAAACCTTAATATTCTCCTAACTGCTGCAAGACAACGAAATCATCCACCGGAACATGTGCTTTTTTATGGCCCTCCGGGATTGGGAAAAACCACACTCGCTTACTTGATATCAAAGGAAATTAACGCGCAGATAAAGGTGACCTCTGGCCCTGCAATTGAACGGGTGGGTGATTTGGCTTCGGTTTTAACAAACCTCTCACCTGGTGACATACTTTTTATAGATGAAATTCACCGATTAAATAAGACCGTAGAGGAAGTTTTATACCCGGCAATGGAATCCGGCCAAATTGATATTATTATCGGAAAAGGTCCTTCTGCCCGAACCATTCAATTAGAACTGCCTCCATTTACCCTTCTTGCAGCAACAACCAGAATCGCAATGATTTCATCCCCTCTTCGCTCGCGTTTTTCCGGTGGTGTGTTTCGATTAGAATTTTACACAGAAGGTGAAATTGCAAAAATTGTTAAGCGCTCAGCAAAACTTTTAAATATAAATATTGATGATGATGCAATAAAAGAAATTGCAAAACGAAGTCGTTCAACCCCACGAACTGCGAACTACCTTTTGAAGCGTTGCCGTGACTTTGCACAAGTAAAAGGGAAGGATTTAACAAAAAGCATCGTGGATGAGGCCCTATTAATGTTAAATATTGATCACAAAGGACTTGCATTGTCTGATATAAAAATATTAAAGACGGTTATTGAAAAATATAATGGCGGGCCTGTTGGGCTTAATACTATTGCAGCGTCTCTCGCCGAAGATCAGGCCACCATTGAAGAGTTCAATGAGCCGTATTTAATCCAAATTGGTTTTATAGAGCGCACACCGCGTGGTCGAACCATCACAAAGGCGGGATACGAACATTTAGGCGTTCCTTATCCTATAATATGATAGTTCTTGCTATTGATCCTGGATACGAGAGACTCGGTATTGCATTGGTAGAAAAAACTCACACTTTAAAAGAAACGGTTCTGTTTTCAGAATGCTTTAAAACCTCTGCAAAATTGGATTTTTACGAAAGGCTTCTATTGATTGGTAGCAGAATTTCTGAAGTAATAGAAAAATATTCACCGACCGCTCTTTCAATTGAAAATCTTTTCATTAGTAACAATCAAAAAACCGCCATGCGTGTATCCGAAGTCCGTGGTGCAATTATATTTTTAGCAAAGAAATCGGGACTCTCTATTTATGAATTAACCCCCCTTCAAATCAAATCGGCGGTGACCGGAAACGGAAAAAGCAGTAAGGACGAAATGATAAAAATGGTGGGATTACTTACTAAAAACAACGCTATCCTAGACGATGAGTTCGATGCAATTGCTATAGGATTAGCCTATTTCGCATATAACAAATTGGGGGTGTAATACTTATTCACATCTTTTTTTCTTGCATATTTATATCAGTATGTTAAATATGATGAACAAAGTATGAAAAGTAAAAAAACTGATTCAAAAAAACCAATTAAAAATGACGAGGAGCATGAGGACAAATTAGAGCCCTCAGAGCCTGAAGAAAATCCAGATGTGATTGTTGGAGCATTACCAGAGGATGTTGATGATCATGTAACGCCAGATGCTGTTGTTGCTGAAGAAGTGGTAGAGGCCCCAGATGAGGTCGGCTTTGATGATTTAACTGATGATGAGCGAGAGATGTTGGGATTAGAAGCAAAACCTAAAGTGGTTGCGGACGGGGACGCTGAAGAGACGGGTACAAGTTGGGAAGAGTTTGGGTATGATGAAGAGGAGTTGTCGTAGTTAGTTTAATGTATCTATCTTCAAAAATCTTTTCTTACCAACTTTTACTGTTATATTTTTTTCTACAATAAAGTTAAAAGATTCCACCTTTTGATCTTCATTAATTGTTACTGCATTTTCTTTGACCAACCTCTTAAACTCTCCTATCGAATCAATAATTCCTGCTTCTAAAAGAATTTCAGATAATAACTTTTTTGAATCTACATTCACCGTCTGAATATTCTCCGGCAACTGATGCTTCTGAAAAGTTTGCGTAAAGTTTTTTTCCCCTTTCAATGATCCTTCCTCTCCGTGATACAGCTTTATAATTTCCCGCGCTAACTTCATTTTAAAATCTCTAGGATTTGTCTGTGGCCAAGATAATTCTGTAGATATTTTTTTTATTTCTTCTTCTGATATTCGCGTACACATTTCAAACCCAGGAACAATCATCCCATCTGTCCAGCTCATAATTTTTCCATACATTTCCTCTGGTGAATCTTTAAAAGTCACCATATTCCCCTCGCTTTTTCCCATTTTCTTTCCATTTGAATCTGCCAAAAGCTTCATCGTGATCACGAACTTTTCCTTATTCTTGAGCTTCTTTAGGAGGTCTCGGCCCATTAACATATTGAACAGTTGATCGTTTCCGCCGACTTCGACATCAACATCCATTGCAACACTATCGTAGCCTTGCATCAATGGGTACATGAATTCGTGAATTCCTATAGGCTTATTTTCTGCGATTCTTTTTTCAAACATGTCGCGTTTTAGCATTTGATCCACAGTGACAAGTGCCTCTAGTTTCAAAACATCTGCAAAATTCATCTTCTTTAACCAATCAGAGTTATTTTTTACTTTGGCTGGGTTTTTTCCTGAAAAGCTTAGAACTTTTGAAGCTTGCTTAATATATTCTTTTGCATTATTCATTACCTCTTTCTCTGTCAGAACCTTTCTAGTTGCATCTTTTCCTGTTGGGTCACCAATTGTTGCAGTAAATCCACCAATTAAAAATATGATTTCATGTCCCAATTCTTGGAACTGCCTTAACTTTTCAAGAAAGGTATAGTGCCCTAAATGCAAAAACTCTCCTGTTGGGTCAATTCCTGTGTAGATTCTTAATTTTTTTCCTGATTTTAATTGTGAGCGTAAAAAATCAGCAGAAGGAAGCACTTGCTCGACCCCTCTTGTCAGTAAGTAATCAATCTTGTGGTCGTCATTAATAGTTGTGTGTGTTTTCCTTCCAAAAATCATATACTTGAGTTTATCATAATTACAAACATTGACCATATTTCTACATTGTGTAACATTGGCGAATTAAACAATGCAAATGGACAAAATAATAAGTATAATAGTAAAGACAGCGGACTTTCTAATAGACAAGACTAATCATGTTTTTAAGGAGGCCGTTTTATTCATTAAAAAAACCTTTAACTTGTCCAAGTACACAAAAGTAAAGAACCATTATAAAACAAGCAAAAAGCGTCTTTTTGTAGACATTTTACTTGTCGGGATGACTATAGCATTCTTAGGATTGGCATTTGTTCTCGTTTGGGCTGTTTCATTAAAGACTCCTAGTCCAGATTCATTCGATGACCGACTTTTGGGCCAATCAGCCAAAATTTACGATAGGACAGGTAAAATCTTACTGTATGATTTGAGTCAAAAAGTCCGCAGAACCGTTGTACCTTTCGATAAAATCTCTCCTTATATTAAAAATGCCACAATTGCGATCGAAGACGAGACTTTTTATGAGCACGGGGGGATTCAAGCAAAGTCGATTGTTCGCGCCATACTTGCAAACGTAATGTCGCTCCGTTTTAGCCAAGGAGGATCTACTATTACCCAGCAAGTAGTTAAAAACTCATTGCTTTCTAGCGACAAATCTATCTCTAGAAAAATCAAAGAGTGGATTCTGTCTATCAAACTTGAGCAAGTGACCGACAAAGACACTATTTTGAACATGTATCTGAACAGTTCGCCCTATGGGGGGAACATTTACGGTGTAGGTGAGGCAACTGAAAACTTTTTTGGAAAGAACCCAGGAGAAGTCACTTTAGCTGAATCTGCATACATCGCTGCTCTACCACAATCTCCTACATCCCTTTCTCCGTATGGTAAAAATACAGCTCGGCTCGAGGACAGAAAAAATTCAGTACTTAAAAAGATGCTCGAGCTTGGCTTTATTAAACAAGAAGAATTTGATGCTGCCATGAAAGAAACTGTGGTCTTCCAACCAAAAAGTCTTGCTGGTATCAAAGCCGCGCACTTCGTAATGTATATAAAAGACTACCTTGAAAACAAATATGGCGACGATATGCTTCAAAACGGTGGTTTAAAAATCATCACAACCTTGGATTACGACCTCCAACTAAAAGCTGAAGAAATTGTTAAAAAGTACGTAATTGACAATCAAAAAAAGCTCAAAGCCACAAACGCGGGTATTGTTGCCATCGATCCTAAAACAGGACAAATTCTCACAATGGTGGGATCAAGAGATTATTTTGACAAAGAAATACAAGGGAATTTCAACATCACTACTGCACACCGCCAACCAGGATCTGCTTTTAAACCTTTCGTATACGCAACAGCCTTCAGTCAAGGGTACCTACCTGAAACCCCAGTGTTCGATGTTAATACGGAATTTAATTCTGGGTGTACCGAATTTGGAGTGCCAATTTCAGGCACAACCGCAAAATGTTACCACCCACAAAACTACGAAGGAGGCTATAAAGGACTTATGAACTTCAGACAAGCCTTGGGGGCCTCTCGAAACGTGCCTGCGGTGAAAATTCTTTACCTAATCGGTGTAGACAATGCTATTAAAACTGCTCGTGCCATGGGAGTAGAGGGCCTTTCTGATGCCAACCAATACGGACTATCACTTGCACTTGGAGGTGGAGAAGTGTCGCTACTTGATATGACCTCTGCGTTCGGGGTTTTTGGAAACAATGGAATTAGAAGCCCTCAAACTGGAATCCTCAGTGTCACAACAGCGGATGGACAAGAGCTTGAATCTTTCGATTCTCAAACAAAACTTGCTCAACAAGTAATCCCCGAGCAAACCGCCTTGGCAATAAACGATGTTTTGTCCGACAAATACGCCAGAAACACCATTTTTCCTTTGTCGTATACAGGAGATCGTGAAGTTGCAATCAAAACCGGAACAACAAACAATTCACGTGATGCTTGGAGTATTGGTTATACCCCAAGCATTTCAGTTGGTGCTTGGATGGGAAACAATGACAACACCCCGATGGCCCAAATTTCATCAGCTTTGATTGTCTCTCCAATGTGGAAGCAATTTTTAGACTACGCTCTTACCAAAGTCCCTGTCGAGCAGTTTGAGAAACCGATCTACAACAAAGACGTCAAGAACCCGTTCATTACAGGAACATGGCGGACGGAATCTGGCGAAGTACATTCGGAAATATACTGGATTAATCGCTCTGACCCATTAGGCCTTCCTCCTTCAAACCCAAGTGCAGACCCGGCTTTTCGTTTATGGGAAAGTGCCGTCTTGTCCTGGGCAGGAACTCCAGCTGGTCAGTCTGTTATACCCGCGCCAGTAGGAGTCCAGCCAGCACCCAGCACCAGCTTCAGGGTCTCTCTTGGTTCAACAATGTTTATTCCTAAGACCATGCCCGCTACTGCGTCTGTTTTCAACTACCCACCAGGAACAATAAAGGTTGACTACTTTGTAAACGGAGAAAATATCGGTTCATCGAACCAGCCACCATTCTCGATCACCTTCACTCCTGGCAATATAAAGTCAATACAAGACGAGAACGAACTGAAAGCGACAGCTTTTGATTCGATGGGGGGACGAGCCGACACATCAGGGGTCTTTTCTACTAATTAATTCTTGTGACTTTACGGTCGGTTATCCTCTCTTGTAACAGGGCTAGAATTTTTTGCTGAGACATAAATATTGCGTTTTTTTCTGGACCGGAGATGTTAAGTTTCAAGGATTCTCCTGAAAAATCTATGTTTTTTGGACTTATTTCTATTCCACAGACATCTTTCATTATTTTTATAACAATATCTTTGTTTTCTTTTGGATCCTTGATTCCTGTTAGTTTGGAGATTAGTTCGCTTATATCTTTCATCATCTATTCATTGGCATTACTACATAAGAGAAGGTGTTGTCATTTAGGCTTTTTATCAAAAGAGGTGTACTTGCACCACTAAACATAAACACCAAACTGTCTGTTTTTAAAGAATTTAAAGCATCACTGATATACCTAAAGTTAAAATTCAAACTAAGACCCTCCCCTTTTATTGTGGCGGGTATAAGGGATGAGTTTTCCCCAATATCATTATTTTTTGAGACAATTTCCATCTTTTTTTCTTTAGGGTGCACCGTCAACTTTACGTGGTTAAACGTGTCTGTAAAAATAGTGCTAATTTTTAAACTGTTTATAAGGTCTTGTTTTAAAATGGTTACTTCTGAAACGATTTCCTTTGGGAAAATGGCTTTATAATTGGGGAAATTACCCTCTGTTGTGCGGGAAACCAGATATAGTCCATCATCTATCACAATAGCCATCTGGTTTTTATCAATAAGAACAGAAATTTCTGTATTCACCCCCTCTATAATTCTAATTATCTCGGCCACATTCTTGATTGGAAGCAAAACAGCTGGAAAATCTAGTTTACTTTTTGTTTTTACTTTCTTTTCCGCCAAACGAAAACCGTCAGTAGCGACAAAAATAATAAAATCGTCCTCTGTGTAGATTTTAACACTAGATAATTCTGGTTTGATAGTTGAGGTGGCAGAGCTGTAGGAAACACTCCTTAAACCCTCTATAAAGTCTTCTGAGGTTATGTTGAATCCTGTTGGGGACTCAATTCTTGGAATGCTTGGAAACTCATCAGAAGAGAGGCTTTTTATAATAGTGCTGTTTTTTGAAGTAGACACGTGGAGATTGTTATCTATGGTTTCCAAAGTGATTGATTTTTCATTACCAACGTTGGACAAAAATCCGTTAAGGATATTTCCAGGTATAGAAACCTTACCTTTTTCGGTTACTTTTACAGGAATTTGAATTTCTATTCCCAGATCGAGATTGGTAGCCTTGACTGTAATATTATTATCTCCGGTTTCAATCATTACACATTTCAAAATCGGCAAGGAAGTGTTCCTTCCGGTAACTTTTTCTGCTTTTGCGATTGCGGCCGCTAACTTTTCTTTTACAGATTCAATTTTCATTTTCTTGGTGTGTATTATTATTTTTTATTTCTATCTTTTTCAAAACCGAGAGCCTTACTAGTCCTGTTGATATGTGGATAAACTAAAACGAAGTTCTATTTTGTTGGTTTAATTGCCTTTTTCTACCAATAAAACTTTGTATAACTTGTTAATGAAATAAAATAAGTTTTAATAAAAAATATTTTATGTGGACAACTCATTTATTATACACAACCTGACCTTAAATTATTATGAATTTATACCGAGTTTTCCCTATACTTTTCCACCTGTAATACACAGGGTTTTAAACAGTTTAAATCAAAGCTTTAATTTGATTCAACTCGCCCAACAATTCGCTGTTGTTTTTAAGCTCATTTCGTATCTTTTCACAAGAGTGAATGATGGTTGTGTGGTCTCTTCCCCCCATTTTCTGACCAATTGATGGGAAAGAGTGGTTGAACTCTTCCCTTAGGAGGTACATTGCGACCTGGCGAGGCTTAACAACCTCCTGTCGGCGGGTTTTACTGTAGATAATCTCCTCTTCTATGTTGTAAAAAGCAGAGACAGCCTTGATAACGTCCTTTGCAGAGACGTTTTTTTGAGGCTTTGAGGTATTTTTGGTAAGGTTTTTTACCTCCATTAGGGTTAAATCCCTATTTTTAAGCTGTGCTTGGCACATAATGGTGTTGAGGATTCCTTCCAGTTCACGAATACTGCCATGTACATTGTTTGCAAGGAAGTCGGCAATCTCGGAGGTTAGGTTAAAGTTGTTATGAAGTGCCTTGGACTGCAAGATCGCTATGCGAGATTCTTGGTCGACGGGTGAAATGTCGATGATCATACCCTGTAAAAACCTTGATTTTAAACGGTCGTCTAGGTTTTGGAGGTAATTTGGATGTACATCTGAAGAAAAGATAATTTGTTTGTTGCTATCATAGAGATAATTGAACAAGTGGAACAATTCTTCTTGGGTCTTCTCTCTGTTAGATAAAAATTGAATATCATCCATGATTAAAACGTCATATTTTCGGTACTTTTCCTTGAAGTTGTTGACTTTATTGGCTTGGACGGAGTTTATGTAATCAATTGTGAATTTTTCAGAGGTTACATAATGAATTCTCTTTTCTTTATTGTGAATTTTAAAGTAATTCCCCACCGCCTGCATAAGATGTGTCTTTCCTAGTCCTGTGTTTCCATGAAAAAAGAGAGGGTTATAAGCCACAGGCTTCTTTATGATCGCCTGTGAAGCGGCGTGAGCCAATTCATTGAATGGTCCAACCACAAATGTCTCGAAGGTGTAACGAGGGTTTATGTTGTCTTCAGGATTTATTGGGGTTACATCAAGGGGGAGTTCTTTTGTGGGCCCAGATTGTAGGGTTTTTTCTGATTTTTTCTTCTCAACTTGGCCAACGGCGTAGTCTAAAGATCGTATACTCTCTTCTATCTTTCTTAATGATTCTAAAATAACCTTATGGTACTTGGTTTGTAGCCAATCCTTAACAAAAGTGTTCGGTACCCCCAAAAAAACCATTCCGTCCTCAATTTTTGATATAAAAGTATCTTTGAACCAAGTCGTAAAATTTGGGCGAGAAACTTCAAGTTCTATTTGAACCAAAGCCGTATCCCAAATTTTCTGTGTGTTCATAGTGAAGACATTATAACTGGTCGCCAACACTTGTGAACTTGTGCAAAGTTTATAAACATGTTGATAAGTTGTGGAAAGAGGGGACAACTCGAAAAACCAGTATTGTTTTGCCAAATTCTTAAAATAGTATATACTCTCTCCACATGTCACAAACATATAATCCATCAAAAAGAAAAAGAGCAACAACTCACGGTTTTCTTGTGAGGTCAAAGACTCATGGCGGAAAGAGGGTTCTCTTGGCTCGACGCCGAAAAGGCCGAAAAAAGCTTTCAGTATAAGGGTTTTTTATAATGTTACCAAAATCACATAGATTGAATTCTGGTGAAGTTGAGGAGGTTATGTCTAAAGGGCGGTCTGTTTTTGGCGATTTTTTCTTGGTAAAGATTCTACAAAATAACACCCCTGGAGTTAAAATTTCTGCTATCGCTCCTAAAAAAGCCTTTCAGACTGCGGTTGAAAGAAATAAAGTCCGACGAAGGATTTATTCCGCCATTCTTCATAAAAACTTCACAAAAAATTCATTTTTAATAGCAATTGTTGCTAATAGAAAAGCATTAACTGTAAATATTAAGGATCTTTCGTCTGAAATAGAGCAGATTTTTGTAAAAGGCGGTATACTATAGCCCATGTCATATATATTCAACACATACCTATACGAACCTTTATACAATGCAATGGTTTACCTTATTGGGGTTTTACCAGGAAACGATGTTGGTTTGGCTGTTATTATCCTCACTCTTGTTGTAAAAGTGGTCCTCTTCCCTCTTTCTAAGAAAAGTGTGGTTACACAGATAAAAATGAAGCAACTGGACCCTGAATTGAAGGCTTTGCAGGAAAAATACAAAAGTAACAAGCAGGAAATGTCACAACACCTTCTCGCCTTCTATAGAAAGAACGGTTTGAACCCTTTTTCAGGCTTGTTTTTGTTGTTGCTTCAACTTCCGATTATTATTGCTTTATATAAAGTTTTCTATTCAGGCGACATTCATGTTGTTAATACTGCAATTTTGTATGCAGGAGTTGCCGTCCCAGCCGTTATCAACACACTATTTCTTGGTTTGGTTGATTTGGCTTTAAAATATTCAGTATTCATGGCTCTTTTAGTTGGTATTTCTCAGTATGTTCAAACAAGACTGATTCTTCCTCCTCATGACAAGAACAAAGTGATAGATCCAAAAGATTTTGGACAAAACATGGCCCGCAGTATGAATACTCAGATGAAGTACGTCCTACCGGTGTTTGTGGCTGTTATCGCCTACTCCCTACCAAGTTTGGTTTCAATTTACTGGATCACGAGCAACCTTTTTGCAATTGCACAGGAATTATATTTTAGAAGGACTATCAAGAAACCTACAGAAGTGTTTATCTCCTAGTGGTTGTAGCGATAGGGGCAGCAGCAGGAATAGGTGAATTTAGTTTTATTCCCCACAAAGACAACGTGCTTTTATCCTCGAATGTTAGGTAGTCATCATTCTTACTAAGTTTCATGTTTATAATATCAAGTGGGATAGTGGTTTGTTTTTCAGGGTCTACGATTATTTTATTTTCCCCTGTTTCTAGGTTCATCCTCCAAATAAAGTCATTAAAATGAATCAGACCAAGATACCAGTCGTCTGGGTAAACGTTGGCTCGAGGAACGTTTTTTGGGACTGCACAGTAGATTACTTTTGTATATTTGTTTCCCCAAACACACTTTTCAGGAAGGGTTTCGGCTGGGAGGGTCCAATTAGAGGTGTCTTTTAAAGTGTATGAGTTTAATTCAAGCTTGTTATTGCCTGTGGCGCTGTACAGCACCCTTTGACCATCTTTTGAAGCGAGGGATGTCAAACCCAGAATGCCACCTAAAACTTTTGTAATAGTGCCTGTTTTAGCGTCAATAGAATACAAATACCCACTCGTCAGGCCAGAAGGCTTTGTATTTAGAAGTATTGTGTTTGTTGTAACCCACTGTAGAAGCCACTCCTTAAAAGTAGATTCAAACAAGGTTACCTTAGCAGCACCGTCCAGATTCGAAATGGTACCGGTTGGCCCAAAGTCTCTTATAGAAAAAAGTTTTGCTTTATCAGGCGAAAGAGCTAGTTGGGTAATATTTACAAGTAAATCAGTGCTCGAAACATTTTGTATTGTAGAAGTGCCCAAGGCCGGGTCTGGCTTCAGGGATAAATACCTTGTCTGGACACCATCATTTCCAAGTACGTTTCTAATAATTACCCCATCTCCCCTACTATTAAAGAAGGCTTCATGTAGTTTTGGTATGGTTTTGTTTGTTATGCGATCATTTGTCGAGGTTGAGCTTGTTCCTGTTTCAAAAATATTTCCAGTGGCCCGCAATATGTAGCGGATAAATTCAATTTGTACGATTTTTCTATTTCGTAAGGCCCTCTGGATTTCTTGGGTTGAAGTTCCTGTTGGGGTGCTAGTGGTTGAAATATCTACATCTCGGACAATATAGTCATGACCAGCCACAGGCTGTGCAGAGATGAGTCTAAGTAATTCTTCAGTATTAACAACAGTGCTTGTTGCGGCGGCGGTTGTGGTTGCGGTCGTTGTAGACGTGTCAGAGTATGATCCTAAATCAACTGCGGGTCTATTGTTTTGTGTGTTGTCCAATGTCACTTGGTCAAAACCAGAAAATGCAGGGGCTGTTCTTTCGACGGGGCTTTGGTCTAAAGTGGTAGTTCTGTTTAGGTAGAAATAAAAACCTAAAAGACCACCGACGGAGAGGGTAATTATTAGAAATATTGCAAAGACAAGTTTCGATCCTGACATTGGAGGTATTATAGCATTAATTGAAAATCAAAATAAATAGTTTTTTTATTTCTGTGGAGGAGGGGTTTGTGTAAGTAGAGCTTACTTATTCGAAGGTACATAAATTCTTCCGATATAACCTTTTGTTGTAGCTTTAGAGTCATCCAAAGTAAAATCCATTGTTCTTAGGCCTGTTTTTTTGTTGTTTTCCCAATCCCACACAACAGCTTGTCCACTCGAGTTGTAATGATCAAGTATTACAGTATGAAAAGGATATCCGGATTTCTTAGCCCCCCCCGTGTACACATCAACCATTTCACCCGCGGTAGGCATTCTTTCTGACCCAAAACTTTTCAATGTCTTGCCTCCGACGACATAATTATCATTTTGATACACAGAACTGTATTTAACCCCAGCATTGGTGGCTAAGTCTTCAGCCGATGAAAAACAATGTGCGCTGTGTGAGCAGTCTCCATTTGCAATTTGAGTCAATATTTTTTGATTAGCAGTTCCAGAGCTACCACTTCCACCAGAAGGTGATGCTTTTGCGTAAGTATTATTCAGACTATCAATTTGAAATTGAATCCCATTCCATTTTTCAAGTAGCCCTGCGTTATTTGGATCCTCCGCTAAAAGCCTATCATCTTCATCTGTCCATTGTGCGTATGCTTGGTTGTACTCATCTTCTATTTCTTTAGCGCTCTTAGATTGCGTACCAGCGGCACTGAGGGCATTGCCCGCGGCTGTAAGCCCGAGCCCCATAACACCCCCTCCCAATGCCCCACTCGTACCAGATTGAGTTCCTCCGGCTGCGAGCGCACTCAACTGCACCTCCCCCGCATCAATCGTACACTTAGTAAGAGCAGGGTTAATGGTCTCAAGTATGAGCCATGTAGTTAAAGCAAGTAACAATCCCCACAATGCATTCTGTATCTTCCCCTTCCCATCACTCTTA
>JAYSWB010000020.1:0-5919 GCA_043718245.1 bacterium | reverse complement strand
GGAGCCATCCACTACGCGTCATTGCGTCTCCAGTTGGCTCCTCACCCCAGTAGTCGGCTACTCTATTTTTTCGCGCAACCTACGATGGACTGTAGGCACTAGAGTTACTGTTTACGTGTCCCCACTGACATAAAGGGGGACATGTACTGGACCACGTCGACTATGGTACCTATATAAATGTATTCGACAAGGGATAGTGTTTTTGAAATTTTTAGTTATTAATAGGTCCCGACTCGCCCATTGTCAATTAATTTGATTTCTTCATTTTTTCTTCACAAAATCTTCAGGATTATTTTAACTTAAAACATTAATATTTCTTCATCTTTTTACAACAATTGACAATGGGTGAGCCCGAGCACACTGTAAATTTCATTAATTGATTTAAATATAAACAGCCCCACCCGACACATGGTCGAGGGGGCTGTTGATGGTCACGAATCTTTTCCCTATGCAAGGCGGTGAATGGTGGCCGTTCCTTTGGTCTCACAGTTGATGACGTAGGCTGTACCTTTGGAAAAGTACACCTTTCCGTAATCCATGTTCAGGAAGCTTTTCCCGAAATACAGTGGAAGACATTCGGCATACTCGAGGTGTGTGATCATTATCACTACCTCATCAGGATCATTGATGAGAGCGAGCACTTTGTCTGGCTCAAGGAATGTTCCGTCATGAGAGACGAGGAGTTCTGATGTCTCGACACCAACACTGAACGGTTGCGCCACGAGTTGCCCACTTTGGTGTGCTCGAGGTAATGTGGAGGACAATACGCGCGGTATTGTGCCATTAATATGGTTCTCTTTGAGGTGAAGCCCGAGGAGTTCCATTTGTTTCCTGCCGGTGCGGGTGAGATTTCCTCCATCAGCCTGAGAGTAGTCGCCGTGGCGGACAATTATGAGTTTTTTTAGGTTCTTCATTTGAGTATTCTATTCTGAGTTTCTAGGAGCCTCCTAGCCGGGTTCTTTTTTTTTGATAGAGTACCACTCTTTCTATTTTTGTAAATATGTTGTATATTCACACCATGAATTTTCACCTAATAACTCTTTTTCCCGACGCTTTTTCTTCGTACCTAAACGAATCAATTTTAGACAGAGCACAAAAAAATAAACTAATTAAATTTAAGTTCTACAACCCCCGAGATTTTGTTAAACCTTCTGCCTCACAAAAACAAAAAGAAAAACCATATCTCCGCGTCGACGACAAACCATACGGAGGTGGTCCGGGAATGGTTATCCAAGCTCTGCCAATAATCAAGGCTGTGGATAACTCTATAAAAAATGCAAAAAGATCAAAAAACTTTAAGAAAATTTTAATTTTAAATACATCTCCGTCTGGTACTCAATTTACAAACAAAATAGCATCGTCTTATATAAAGGACATATCGGACATTGTCATAATCTGTGGCCGTTATGAAGGAATCGACGCTAGGGTCAAGAAAGTCTTTAAAAACATCAAAGACGTATCTATCGGTCCGTTTGTCCTAACAGGAGGGGAATTACCCGCCATGGTTATGATTGACGGCATTTCTAGGCATATTAAAGGGGTACTTGGGAATATACAAAGTATAGAAGAAGACAGAACCTCCTCTGCCGATGTTTACACCCGTCCAGCAGTCTTTTCTTATAAGGACAAGGAGTATTCGGTACCCAAAACCCTGATCTCTGGAAACCATGCCAAAATCGATGAATTTCGATCCAAAAAACCAGGGGGTACTGGGGATAAAAACATCAAAGTCTAAAAGGGGTGTCAATAAAGTTATACACAATTGACGCTCTCACAAATATAGGCTACTATATGTTTCTGCGTAGGACGATTGAGTAATGGACGACTCTTCGCGGGAAACTCTCACTTTTTAAAAATCTTTTGAATCGGTTAACCTTATTAAAATAAATTAGAAAAATAGCAGGCGATTTCTTATTCGCTTGTCCTCCATATTTTTGTCGTTTGTTTTAATAATGATTTCAAAAAATCTCTTTAGAAAGTGGGTGTGATTATTAAACTGGGATAATACACACGCATATTTTATGATGAGACAGAAGAAATATTTTTCGAGATTTAAGGAACCTCTAGCACCGCTTCCAAACTTGGTAGAACCGCAACTAAATTCTTACAAATGGCTTTTAGAAGAAGGTATTCAGGAAGTATTTAATGAATTTTCATCAATCAAAGACTTCTCGGAAAAAAAGTTCGAGCTTGACTTTCTTGATTTCAAACTAGACAAGCCGAAAAACGACGAATGGACTGCAAAAGAAAGAAAGGAAAACTACGAAACGACAATCAAGGTTAATGTTCGACTTAAGAACAAAATTCTTGGTACTACAAAAGAACAAGAAGTTTTGATGGCTGACATCCCTTTGATGACAGACCACGGAACATTCATTATTAATGGTAATGAAAGATTAATCGTGCCACAATTGGCAAGGTCATTCGGTGTGTTTTTTACTTCTCAGGAATTGAAAGGCAAGAATCATTTTGGAGCAAAAATCATCCCTTCACGAGGAGCTTGGATTGAACTTGATAGTGAATCTGACGGAGCGATCTATGTTCGAATCGACAGAAAGCGAAAATTCCCAGTTACATCCCTTCTTCGCGTCCTTGGAGTAAAGGATGACAAGTCTATTAAGGAACTTTTCAAGGATCGAGAAGATGTATTGCCTTTGATTGAAACTTCATTAACCAAGGATCATGCAAAGACGGTTGACGAATCGTATGTAGAAATTTACCGACGATTACGAGATGGTGATCTTGCCACTCCTGAAAACGCCCGAGAATTTATCGACAATCTTTTGTCTTCTGAAAGATATGACCTATCAAAAGTAGGCCGACACCGATTCAATTTCCGATTTGAAAAAGCAATGGATGTAAAGGCTCTTGCTGTCATGACTTTAAAATTGGATGACATAGTTACAATCATTAACCACATTGTTGAATTGAACTTGAAACCAGATGCATTGAAAGACGATGTTGATCACTTGGCATCACGACGCGTTCGATATGTTGGAGAACTACTTCAGCAGAAGGTTCGATTTGGTCTAACTCAGATCAAGCGAAACATCATGAACAGAATGTCGACTATCGACACTTCAACATCAATGCCAGTTCAATTAATTTCACCTCGTCCACTTCAAGCGCGAATCAAAGAATTCTTTACAACTAACCAGTTGTCACAGTTCATGTCACAGGAAAATATCCTTGCAGAATTGGAACACTTGCGAAGAGTATCAGCCCTCGGCCCCGGCGGTTTGACACGAGAGCGAGCAGGAACAGATGTTCGAAACGTACATCCTTCTCACTACGGAAGAATTTGTCCAATTCACACACCAGAAGGACAGAACATCGGTTTAGTATTACAGCTTTCTACTTATGCACGAATCAACAATTTCGGTTTGATTGAAACTCCTTACGCAGTTGTTAAAAACGGAAAGATCACAAAGGAAATTGAATACCTAAACGCCCTTGAAGAAGAGCAGAAATATATTGCACACGCCGCAACTCTTTACGATGAAAAGACAGGAAAAATTACAAACGACACATTAGAAGTGCGCCAGAAAGGTCAGCCAGTAATCGTTAAGCGCGAAGAAGTTGACTACATCGACGTTGCGACTGAACAAGCCTTCTCTGTTTCAACTTCAATGATTCCATTCCTAAACCACGACGATGCGAACCGAGCGCTCATGGGTTCAAACATGCAGAAACAAGCTACTCCTTGTATCGTTCCTGAAGCTCCATTTGTTGCAACTGGAATCGAAGACAAAGCAGCCTTGGACACTGGTCGCGTAATTGTTGCACCTGATGAAGGAACTGTTACAGCGGTTGATGCAATGGGGATTACTTTCAAGACCTCAAAAGGAAAAGAAATTGAATACAAATTGGCGCAGTTCAGCCGAACTAACCAGTTCACCGCTTTCCACCAGCGACCTACGGTTGATGTTGGACAGAAATTGAAACGAGGTGATGTAATGGCGGATACGTCAACATCGGTAGGAGGTCAGATGGCACTTGGACAAAACGTTCTTATTGCGTTTATGACATGGGCCGGAGCTAACTATGAAGATGCGATTATCGTTTCTGAAAGATTAGTTAAAGAGTCAAAATTTACCACTGTTCACATTGAAGAGTTTGTTATAAATGTTCGCGATACAAAACTTGGCCCCGAAGTGACTACTCACGATATTCCAAACGTTGGAGAAGGACGACTTAAGAACCTCGACGTTGAAGGTGTAATCCGAGTCGGTGCAGAAGTGCGCCCAGGTGACATAATCGTTGGTAAAATTACTCCAAAGTCTGAAACACAGCTAACTCCGGAAGAAAGACTGCTTCGATCAATCTTCGGTGAAAAGTCTCGTGATGTTAAAGATACTTCAAAGCGACTTGAAAACGGAAAGCGCGGACGAGTTATTAATGTAAAAGTATTTTCTCGAGAAAAGGGAGACAAATTGGAATCTGGAATTATCAAGCGAATTCACGTAGAAGTTGCGGTTCTCCGAAACGTGATGGTGGGTGACAAGTTGGCAGGACGACACGGAAACAAGGGAGTTATCTCGCGCGTTCTTCCAGTAGAGGACATGCCATACATGGCTGACGGAACCCCAATTGACATGATTTTAACACCACTTGGTATTCCATCTCGTATGAACCTTGGACAAATTTTGGAATTGCACCTAGGTCTTGCTGCTCACAAATTAAATTATCAGGCCATTGTTCCGCCATTCGTAGGTGCGACATCTGAAGAAATTAAGGCGGAATTGGTAAAGGCGGGATACGCAGAAACTGGAAAGATGAAGTTGTTCGATGGACGAAATGGAGAACAATTCACTCAGGATATTTCAGTTGGGTATATGTACATGTTGAAACTTCACCACATGGTTGAAGATAAGATTCACATGCGATCAATTGGTCCGTACTCTCTCATTACTCAACAGCCTCTCGGTGGAAAGGCACAAGGAGGAGGTCAGAGATTCGGAGAAATGGAAGTGTGGGCGCTTGCAGGTTACGGAGCATCCCACGCTCTTCGAGAAATGTTGACTATCAAGTCCGACGATATCCAGGGACGATCACAGGCCTTCGACTCACTTGTTAAGGGCCAGATGATTCATGATCCGAATACACCGGCATCCTTCAACGTGCTCCTCGCGAACCTACGAGGACTATGCATCGACGTCGAAATGCAGAACTCGAAAAAATTACCAGCAGAATCTAACGAATCTCAATCTTAATCCAAATATATGGCATACAATACAAACAAAACAGCATATAAGGCCCCAAACAGAGGAGTAGATGAGTTCGAAGCTTTGCTTCTGAAGCTTGCTTCACCTGACAAGATTAAGGAATGGTCTCACGGAGAAGTGACAAAGCCTGAAACGATGAACTATCGTACTCAGCGATCTGAAAAGAACGGCCTTTTCGATGAAAAGATTTTCGGTACAGAAAAAGATTACGAATGTTACTGTGGAAAATACCGAGGCATCCGCTACAAGGGAATTGTCTGTGAAAAGTGTGGAGTCGAACTTACACGATCAATTGTACGACGAGAGAGAATGGGACACATCGAACTTGCAGTTCCAGTCTCTCACATCTGGTACCTTAGAAACTTGCCTTCGAGAATCGCACAAATGATGGGAATGGCAGCAGGAGACATGGAAAAGGTTATTTACTTTGCAGGATATTTAATTACAAAAGTTAACGACGAAGAAAAACAGAGACTTTTAAGAGAGCTTGATAACGAATTCAAGAACAAAGTTAAGTCTATTCAAGACGAAAAGACAAAAGAAGCTTTGACTGAATTATTGAACAATGCCCGAAAAGACATAGACAGCATTCAGGTTGGACGCGTATTGGATGAAATTCAGTCAAAGCTTCTTTTGTCTTTTCGTCTTGAATAGACTTAACTTTGTTCTTGAATTCGTTATCAAGCTCTCTTAA
>JAYSWB010000019.1:0-6027 GCA_043718245.1 bacterium | reverse complement strand
GAGTTGAATATTTACTCAACACCAGACCGAGGAAACGCCTTGGCTGGAAGACACCATTACAAATGATGAGTGGTGCACTTCAAAGTTGAATTCAGCATTTCTTTACTTTACAAGCCTCAAAAACTCCCCCTCACTCAACACCTTCACCCCCGACTTAATCGCATTTTCATATTTAGACCCCGGATCATTCCCCGCAACAACATAATCAGTTTTTACCGAAACCGAACTGGTCACATCTCCACCGAGTGATTTAATTTTAACTTTTGCTTCATCCCTGCTCATCGTTTCCAAAGTTCCCGTCAAAACAAATGTCTTTCCAGACAACTTCGATCCAGAAATACTCTCTACTTTTTTAATAGTCACATGTTTCAATAATTCATCCACTAAAACTTTATGATCCTTATCATTAAAGAAATCTACAATCGATTGTGCCACCGTCGTCCCCACTCCATTTATTTTCATTAAATTTTCAGAAGAAACCTCTTTAATTTTCTCTAATGTTTTAAAATACTTCGCAACATCCTCCGCAGTTTCCTCACCAACTTGTGGGATGGATAACGAAAAAAGAAACCTCGCCAAAGAAACATGTTTTGCTTTCTCAATAGAATCAATCACATTATCTGCGGATTTTTCCGCAAAACGTGGCAGCCCTAGGAGATCGCCCTTTGTTAAAGTAAACAAATCATCCGCACTTGTAACCAACCCTTGCTCCATAAAAGCATCAATTTGTCTCGGACCAACTCCGTCCATATTGAAACACTTCTTGGATACAAAGTGATACAACCTTCTTTTTTGCTGAATATCAGAATTCTTAAACACACATCTCCATGCTGCTTCTCCTGGAATTCTCTCGATGCTGCCATCCCCGCCACATTCGGGTACATGCTTTGGAAATTTATATGGTTTTTCTTTACCTGTGCGGAGCTCCTTCAAAACAGAAACAATATCTGGAATGACATCCCCTGCTTTTTGTAAAATCACAGTATCGCCAACGCGAACATCCAACCTCTGGATTTCGTCTTCGTTGTGTAAAGTTGCTCTTGAAACAGTAGAGCCCGCTACCGAAACTGGTCGCAAATGCGCCACCGGTGTCAAAACCCCCGTCCTTCCAATCTGAAGTTTTATATCTTCAACAATTGTAGTTACTTGTTCCGCGGGAAATTTATATGCAATACCAAAACGAGGAGACTTACCCGTATAACCCAGTGACTTTTGCATCACAACATCATTTACCTTCACCACAATTCCGTCGATCCAATAATCTTGTTTTTTCGAATCGTTCTTCCATTTTTTCCAATACTCTAAAACCCCATCGATATCTTTACTTAATTTTGCATAAGGATTCACCTTAAATCCTAGTCTTTTTAAAAACTCTAACTCTTCAAGTTGACTATTAGGAAGATTATCACCTTCATATAAAGCAACATCGTATATAAATGCATCCAACTTTCTCGATGCCGTAATTTTAGGATCCAATTGTCTGATTGATCCTGCGGCTACATTTCTCGGGTTTGCATATAAAGGCAGACTTTTCTTTTCTTGCTCCTTGTTAAGCTTTTCAAAAATTTTCTTGGACATCCAAACTTCGCCTTCAACAATAATATCTACTGGAAAATTCAGCTTTAAAGGCACCGATTCAATTGTGCGCACATTCATTGTCACATCCTCTCCAATCTTTCCATCCCCACGTGTTGCAACTTGGAACAATTCTCCTTTTTTATATTCCAAAACAATTTTTAACCCATCAATTTTCAGCTCACAAATATATTGTGGATTTTCTTTAATTTCATCCTGGACCAAAAATCGCTTTACCCGTGCATCAAAATCTTTCATATCATCTTCGCTAAATGCATCGCCGAAAGACCACTGCTGAACCTTGTGTGGTACTTTACTAAACTCTTTTAATGGTTCACCCGCGACTCTTTGTGATGGTGAATTTGGATCATACAATTTAGGGTATTTAGCTTCTAATTCAACCAATTCTTTTTTCAGAGAATCCAAAGCCTCCGAAGAAATCTCCTCTTTGTCTAAAACATGATAGTTATAACGGTGTTTTTCGACTGCCGTGCGTAGCTTATTTAAACGCTCAATAATAGCCTTATCTATCTTCATATCCCCACTTTATCATAAAAATTAGTACTCTACCTTAATCCCTCTTTCTACTGTTCTTAGCTTAGTAAGATCACAACCACCACTGACTGCCGAATACCCAACGTTAGACCCTCGGGCTTCGATTACTGTATTGTTTCCGTTTTTTGCAATAGTCACCTCTCCGCATGCAAGAATTCCTTCAGTAGTGTTACTGAAACTTGCGACAAAACTACTGGTTGCATTTAAATTATTAGCGTCAACAACTTTTTGAAAGTTTGCAATTTTACCCGTATTTGGAGTTGGCATTCCAACTCCTGTGCCACATTGGATAAAAGGATCGTCGTTAGTACTCGTTGCGAAAGGGCTTTCTTGTAGTGCGCTATTATCAACAGAATATCCCTCTGAATCCTTCTTGTCCCAATACAAGGCACATTCCGCCATAGAATCCGCAGCATAAAATGCAATTTGCGATCTCCTTCCAGAGGATGACAGTGCCAATTCTTTCAAAATAATATTTCCAATAGAAAGTCCAATCGCCAATATAAGAGTAGTCACAATCATCGCGACAAACAGGGTAAAACCATCTGATCTATTTGTTATATTTTCTTTTAATTTAAAGTTTTTCATTTTTTATCGAGTAATTTTCCAATTAAATAAATGTGTTGTGAGTGTGAATTTATTATCCGACCCAAAATTATTGGACCAGTAGATGTTGACTGTCATTATCACTTCGTTATCAGATTCTCCATTTGGATCCTGAACACTTACATCAACACTCTTGTCTAGTACTTTCGTAAAATATACTTCACGAGTAAAATTTGTATCCAAAGCATTAAATTCCCCGGGCGACGCACCATAAATTTCTGTACCGTCATGCATTTTCATCAATGCACATCCATTTGTATTACACTGATCGTATTGATAGCTCCCATCTGAATTATTAATCAGCATGCATTTATTTTGATTAGGGGTGCCGACATTATTTAGACAATCCACAGAACCAGCACCCTTTACTCCTTCCAACCAGTCGGTATATAGCTTATTGTCGTCAAGCTGATTATTATCCCTCTGATTTTTAGCATACTCTATAGCCTCCTGTGCAAGATAAAATGCTGTAACTTCATCACGAGAATAGTACGAAGCCTTGAGAGAGTTCGCAATAATATCCAGTGGTCCTGTGATCGCAATTAGAATAATAGTAATTGCAACCAAGGTCTCGAGAATAGTAAATCCTTTATTTTTTTTCTTTAGATAAATCATATATTTAAATATCTTTGAGAAATTAATGTCTGTATTTTAAAATCAGATGCTTCGGTAGGATTAATAGCACTTGTTCCTTTTATCTGGAGAAACACAGCTGGCTGGGATACGCCTTCACTTCCTTGATTAACAACAAAGGTCGCATCGGTAATATTTATTTCCGAAGAAGTGAGGTTTCCGTATACTTGCGTGCCTGGTTCGCATCCATCCCCAGTAGCATTCAATACACACGAACTCTTTAGTATCTTACCCCCAGTTTCCTCATTTGCAACGAATCTATACTCAACTATTTTATTTTGATCTGACAAAGTTGAAATCAGGGTAATGTTATCATCAGAACCAGAACAACTACCCCCAAGGATTAGAGTTGTGCTCAAAGTACACCCATACTCCACCCCCGTCTTAATATCTCGAACCATACTGTCAATTGCGAAGTTTAGGTTATTGACCACTACGTTAACTGAATGCACTTTTTTGTTATTGTCTACCACTGATAAAATAATCGCAAGAGCGACCATCATCACAATCGAAAATAAGCCAACAGCAACCACCATCTCTATCAATGTAAATGCTCTTTTTCTGTGGAAGTTTTTCATAAAATTAAGGTGTAACGACATCGCACGCTTCTGAACCAGACCCTTCAACGCGAATTTGACCACTGTTCTCGACCACTACAGCCCTACAGTTTGTACCATCATTAGATTTTAAAACAATATATGCCGGTCCTGAAAAATCCGAACTTCCATCAACGTTAAAATTGGCCTCAGGATCTGGACGTACGAAGGTAATATTCATAGATGCAATGTCGCATGCCAAAGTGCCTCCACTGTTCCCACACAAACCTGCAATCTTGTTACCCCTCTGATTTAAAAATTGATATGTCCTCACCTCCTCTATGTCAGGGTCATAAATCCCATCTGAAACAATATCTTGAAAAACCACAATGGTATCTGAATTGATTGTATTCAAATGCACTCCATACCCACCGCCAGTATTACCCTCTGAATACCTTACCCCGACACCATAGGACTGTGCTTCACGAGCGGTTAACGCAACATCATATGCCAAATTCGTGAGAAGCACATCACTATTAAGTTTTCCTTGATCAAACAGTGCTATCGTCGTAATGATTGTAAAAATTGCAATAACAATCAAAAGCTCTAACAAGCTGAAACCTCTATTTCTTTTGTTTTTAATTAAGGTAGGCATTGAAAATTAAGCTAGCTACATTATACCTGAATAAAAAGACAATAAGGAGCCCTAGAATCAAAAAAGGTGCAAAAGGTATTTCGCTTTTCAAGCCTAAAACAGGCAGTTTTTTAAACACAAAACCAAGAACAGCTATAAGGATAAAAAATAGTGTCCCTATCCAGAAGGCATAGAGGAAAACAGAAGTATTAGAAATCATTGGAGAAAACGGAGCGTATACTGCCAAAAACCACCCGATTCCCAATGATAATTTGGCATCGCCTAATCCCATCCAACGGCCTTTTGATACCATCCAGATCAAGTAAAACGGCAAAGCAAGAAGTGGTCCAGCGAATAACACCTCAAGGGTTGGAAGAATAAACCTACCATCATCTGAGAAGAAAAGTCTTATAAAAGTCAGTATCGCAAACAAATATGAAAACTGATCTGGGATAATTCTATGTCGTAAGTCATAAATAATAATAATCACAAGAATGCTCATGATTATCCAAACGAATGGCACATTAAAAATTCCCATAGTGAAAACTTTTTGGAATGATAGGGCGAACAATAATCCTGTTAGTAACTCTACCGCAGGATATTGCCACGACAATTTAGTTTTACATTTTTTACATCTGCCTTTTTGGAATAAAAAAGATAGTACAGGAAAGAGTTCTGCTGGAGTAAGTGTTCGATTGCATGAAAAACACATGGAACGTCCACCGATCCCCCTACCGGTGTTGAAACGGTAGATGACGACGTTTAGGAAACTGCCGATGATCATTCCGAAGATGAAGGTGAAGAGAAAAATCATGGTGGAATTATACTATGGAATGGGGAAACAAAAAAACCACCGCAAGGTGGTTTTTTTGTTAGCTGAGAGCTGGGGGGAAGAATTCTGAGATTAAATGCAAGCCTGCCCTGAGAGACCAGTTGAAGCTGTATTGGCAGTAATTGTAATATTTCTTGAAGCACCAGTACTGTCAACACAGTATGCTGATGTATCAGCACTTGGCAACTCAACAACTACCGCCCAAGCTGAACCATTTGTCGTACAAGCCCTATTCAAAGTAGCAGCAGCTACTTGACCGCCTAGTAGAGTTGCCAGACCGTTTGCCCCAGCGAACAAGTTTGCCGCATCTGTACAACTAGTACCATTAGTACCGTAAGTATTATTACCAGTCGAAGAATAATACAACTCCGCCTGAGATCGCATAGCCGACAACTGCTGCTGGACCGCAGCATCCTGACCCTTCGTTCTAGCCGTTGTTAATGAAGCCAAAACCACCGATGACAAAATACCGATGATGGCGATAACCACCAACAATTCGATAAGTGTAAAACCTTTTGAAATTTTCATTTTATAAATCTTAATTTTTAATAATATTATTAAACCTTTTCTTTTGAAAAGATCTCTTTAATTATACTTTGAAAGACAACTGAATACTTTACTAGATGTGGATAACTAGATCACCCTTAAAAAACGCC
>JAYSWB010000018.1:0-6167 GCA_043718245.1 bacterium | reverse complement strand
GATGACTCCTGTTGAGTACAGAAATCATCTTTTAGCGAAATCTTAGGGGGGTAGGAAGAGGGTTTCAAAAGTGTCTACTAAATGGGGTACACATCACAATACCCTCCGTGGGATACAAGTGGGAGATGGCCAAAAAGTAGCCCACTCCATAATCAAGGGGTCGCTTGCCACACTTTTCGTGCGGCGGGCGACCCTTTTTCTTATTGATTCTGCAGAATCATGCCGCGCAATGTCCATTGGAGCGCGGCGCAATAGTATGCTAAAATATTTCCACCATGGGAGATAATCTTATTCCAAATAGCACTACGCAAATTCCACAAAGCAATCGACCTGCAACTCCATATTTTAATAATTCAATTTTTTGGATTGAAGTCGAAAAAGTTCGCCCGAATCCATATCAACCACGAAAAGAATTTGATCCTGCAACATTGAAAGATTTGTCGGATTCGATTCGAATGTATGGGTTGCTCCAGCCCCTTGTTGTAACTCGAAAGGAAATTACAAAACCTGATGGAGGATTGGCTGTGGAATATGAATTAATTTCAGGAGAGAGACGACTGCGAGCTTCAAAACTCGCTGGTCTTCAACAGATTCCTGCCATCATCCGAGCGCACGAGGATGACGCTCGAACAAAATTAGAATTGGCGATTATTGAAAACTTACAACGCGAAGATTTAAATGCAGTTGATCGTGCGTATTCGTTCCAGAGACTTTCTGAAGAGTTTGGCTTAAAACATGTTCAAATTGCGGAGAAAATGGGCAAAAGCCGAGAATATGTGACGAATACACTTCGACTACTTACTTTACCAAAACATATGTTAACAGCAGTGTCAGAAGGAAAAATCTCAGAAGGCCATACGAGACCGCTTTTGATGCTTACATCAAGACCTGAAGAACAAGAGACTTTGTTCAAGGAAATAATGTTTAAAAAATTAAATGTTAGAGAGGCAGAAGCGATTGCGCGTGGAATTGCGGTTGATCGAATTCGAAAGAAGGAGAGGTTGAATGATCCGGAGATTGATCTTATGGTTGCACGACTAAATGATGCACTTGGTACTAGGGTGTTTATTGAAAAGAGAGAAAGGGGAGGAAAGGTGGTGATTGATTTCTTTGATCAGGAAAGTTTGCATAATATTTTGGATATTATTAGCAAGAAAAAAGAGGAGGAAAAGATTCCTGAGGTGGTGGCAGATACTGCGATGGAGGAAGTTATAAAAGAAGAGGTAAGCGAAGACGAGGGATTGTATTCGGTGAAGAATTTTAGTTTGTAGGGAAATTACTCCTTCTTTTTCTTCTTAAACCTATTCGACACCTTCTTCGGTTCTCTCAAAATCTCCATCGCTCGCTCATGCGTAATTTTATACACATCATCAGTCTTAAGCGATCTAAAATCAGTCTCATGCACAATGTACGGACCAAATCTTCCAATCGATGCTGTAATTTTTTTACCTGTATCATCGTGAACACCTAAATCACGCGGAAGTGACAGATAGATAACCGCATCATCTACAGTAACACTAGCCAAATCCTTTCCCTTCGGAATACTCGCCATTCTTGGTTTTTTTATTTCCTTAGTTTTTTCTCCCAACTGAACATAGGGACCAAATCGTCCAACTTTTATAAAAATCGGCAAACCACTAGCAGGATCATTCCCAATCGGCGTATCTTTTTGAAGTTCATGCCCATCGAGCATGAGTGCTCCCTCGCATTCTGGATATTTTGAACAGCTTAAAAACTTTCCAGTTCTTGCCAATTTGATTTGCATTGAACTTCCACATTTTGGACATTTAAATTTTTCATCTGCTTCGCCAAGAGTCGTGGCCTTATCCAAATTTTCTTTTGATTCGACATCTTTTGTAAATGGTCCGTAGAAATTTGTCAGAGTGTCAACATAAGTTTCCTTTCCAAGAGCAATATCATCTAACTTGTCTTCCATTTTGGCTGTAAAGTCGTCGCTGATGTATGAAGGGAAGTGTTCCTCAAGGAATGAGCTAACCACGTCACCTGTATCGGTTGGAGTCATAGTTCGGTTTAGTTTTGTGACGTATTCACGCTCTTCGAGGGTGCGAATGATGCTTGCGTAAGTAGAAGGTCGGCCAATTCCACGCTTTTCCATTTCTTTAATAAGCCCAGCTTCGGTGTATCGTGATGGCGGTTCGGTAAACTTTTCAAGTGAAGCTATGTCAATCAACTTTAATACCTCATCTTTTGCCACTTTTGGAAGTTCAACATCCTCACCTCGTGCATCTGGGTCTGCTTTTAACCATCCATCAAAAATTACTCGAGATCCTGTGACAGTAAAATCAGGAAAATCATCCTTAATAATGTTTGCCACAATTTTTGTTCTAGCAATTTTCGCATCGCACATTTGTGAGGCTAAAGTTCGGGCTCTTATCAATCTGTACAACTTTTTCTCGTCGTCATTTGAACCAGCACTTTCAACAGAAACATGAGATGGACGGATGGCTTCGTGGGCTTCTTGAGCGTTTTTGCTTTTTGATGCATATGTGCGCACTTCAAAATACTTATCCCCAAATTCTTTTTTAATAGTAGTAGAGGCTTCACCAATTGCGAGTTTGCTCAGATTCGTACTGTCAGTTCTCATGTAAGTAATATGTCCACCTTCGTATAATTTTTGAGCCAAAGACATAGTTCTTGATGGAGAAAATCCAAAACGCGTGCTAGCTGTTTGCTGGAGGGTAGAAGTAATAAACGGCGCCTTCGGCGATCGCTTTACTTCTGATTCTTCAATATCTTTAACGTGCCAGTCTGATTTTTTTCCAACGGAAACAATTTTTTCAGCTGTAGCAGTATCTTTTATTTCTTTACTACACGAAAATTCAATCGAATCGCTTTTCTTTGTTTCAGTTTTTGCGGTGATTACATAATATGCCTCTGGTATAAAAGCGCGAATTTCGCGTTCACGTTCCATAATTATTCTTAGTGCGGGGGACTGCACTCTGCCAGCCGATAATCCATATCGCACCTTTTTCCAAATCAATCCTGACAAATCGTAACCTACAAGACGATCCAAAACGCGACGTGCCTCTTGTGCATATCTTAAGTTCTCATCAATCTGGCGTGGATGCTTCATGGCTTCTTGTACTGCTTCTTCTGTAATTTCGTGGAAAACAACACGTGCTGGTTTCTTCAAACCAACCGCTTCCTTTATATGCCATGCGATAGCTTCTCCTTCTCTATCGGGGTCGGTTGCGAGGATTACTTCGTCAGCTTTTTTTGCCAAAGAACGAATTTCACTGATAACCTTTTCCTTACCTGGAGAAATTTCATAGTGGGGTACGAAGCCCTTCTTTATATCGATGGCTTTCTTGTTGCTTTTTGGAAGATCACGCACGTGACCGACAGAGGCGACTACTTTGTATTCGCCCTTCAAATATTTTGAAATAGTTTTGGCTTTTGCTGGTGACTCAACGATCAGTAACTTCATATTATTCGTAAGTATTACACAGAGTTAGCGTTTTTGCCAAAAAATGGATAGCGAAGAGAGACTTTTCCGTATTTTTGTTCGACCAGGTTTTTGGTTTCTAAAATAGAAATCAAGATGTGCACCTTGCTTGTTGGAAGATTTGTTAGGCGAATGATTTCGTCTTTATGAAGTGGCTCTGCGCCAAGAATTGAAACAATTTTAAGTTCGTCCTCCGTGCAGTTATCAAAATGCAAAATTTTCTTGTCTTCATCTACAAAACCCAGCGCCTCTTTTAAATCTTTCTGACTAGTAATTGGAATGGCACCATCTCTCAACAACTTGTGCGGCCCTTTCGAGTGCTCTGAGAAAATCGATCCCGGCACGACAAGCGTGTCTCTATTATAGTCTGCTGATAACTTTGCAGTAATAAGCGTCCCAGAGTCCTCCTCGCCTTCTATAATAAGAGTGGCGTGTGACATCCCTGCCATGATTTGATTTCGAACCGGAAAAGTCCAATTGGTTGCGCCTTGATTCGGTTTGAAAGGGGAAAGTAAGCACCCACCGCTCTGTAATATATCCTCGGCTACATAAGCATTAATTCGCGGATAAATAATTTCAGGGTTAAGCCCAGACCCAGGTACGGCAATGGTTTTCAAGCTGTTCGCCATGGCTGATTTATGGGCGACGGTGTCGATGCCCATGGCAAGACCAGACACAATGACTGTTTTAGTGCCTCTGAGGCCTTCAATAAGCCATTCACAGACCCTACGTCCATATTCGGTGTACCTTCTCGACCCTACTATGCACAAATACTTATGATCCTCTAAAAACAATGCCCTACTGCTCCCGCATACATACATTTCATCTGGTGCCCCCGGCATTTCGCTTAATAATAAGGGAAAATCACCCTTTAACATTTTCTCTATCCTTGGAAATTCCCAATTGTTTATATCTTCATTCATAGTGGTCAATATCTTATTCCTTTGATATGATTAAAAAATAAATTTAAGTTAAAATTTTCTTAAGATGTTAGACATTAAATTCATTCGCGATAATAGGGACTTGATAAAAGACGGTGCTCGGAAGAAGCATATAAATTTCGATGTGGACGCCCTTTTGACTGTGGATGACAAGCGCAGAGAGCTAATGCAAAAAGTAGAGGCTGCCAAGGCAGAGCAGAATAAATACAGTACAGAAATTTCTTCAGCAGACCCCGAATCTCGCCAAAGACTTATAGATCAAATGAAAGTCGTTAAAGAATCAGCTCAAGAATCTGAAAAAACACTTATCGAAGTTATGCAGGAATGGCAAAAACTAATGGTTGCAGTTCCGAATATTCCTGACATGTCAGTCCCCGAAGGTGACAGTGACGCAGAAAATGTGGAGGTTCGCCAGTGGGGAACAATTCCAAAATTTAATTTCACTCCAAAAAGTCACATTGATATATGCCTTGAAAAAGACATGGCAGATTTTGATCGTGGTGCAAAGGTTGCCGGCTTCCGAGGGTATTTTCTAAAAAGTGACGGTGCATTGCTTTCTATGGCAGTGTGGCAATTCGTAATGGATTTTATGCACAAACAGAATTATCAGCCGATGATTGTACCGTCTCTTGTAAAGAGAGAGACATTAATTGGAACAGGTTATATTCCACAAGGTGAAGAAGATTTGTATAAAACACAGGACAATGAATACTTGGCAGGAACTGGTGAAGTTGCCACAATGTCATATTTTAGCGACGAGATTATCGATGCTAGCAAACTTCCGGTAAAGTTTGTTTCATTTTCTCCGTGTTTTCGTCGCGAAGCAGGCAGTCACGGCAAAGACACAAAAGGCTTGATGCGCGTGCACGAATTTTTCAAAATCGAGCAGTTGATATTATGTGAAGCCGATCATCAGGAGTCTGTAAAACTACATGAAGAAGTTACTGCGAATGCAGAGCAATTACTGCAAGCCCTAGAAATTCCATATCATGTTGTTCTAAACTGTGGAGGTGATCTTGGGCTTGGACAAGTCAAAAAATACGACATCGAAGCGTGGGTGCCGTCTGAAAATAAATATCGTGAGACACATTCTGCTTCATATTTTCATGATTTCCAAACAAGAAGACTCAATATTCGATATAGAGATAAAGAAGGAAAGTTGCGTTTTGTACACTCTCTAAACAATACAGCTATTGCTACTCCACGCCTTCTCATTTCTCTAATTGAAAATAATCAACAAGCGGATGGTTCTATCCGAATTCCTGCAGTACTCCGGCCATATATGGGCGGTAGGGAATTCATAAAGTAATTGAACAAGCACACTATTTACAAATCACGCGGTTTTTTGAGACCATCAGAGGTGGTTATCAAGAGGCGTCGAAGGAAAATATTCCGCTATGTTTTTGGACTTATTCTCGCCATTTTTATTACGGGCTCTTTTATATTTGTGATGAGATCTGAGTTTCTAAAAATCCAAGACGTATCAATCAATGGAAATGTCACAATAAAAACAGAAGATCTAAGGTTGTCCCTCGATCAGATGATTTCTGGCTACTATCTTTATTTATTGCCTAAAAACAATATTTTAATTTTTCCGGGGGAATTTATTCTAAGTGAAACTTCAAAAAAGTTTCCTAGGATTGAAACCATTGAAGTCTCTATTAAAAAGAATACCTTAGAAGTAAATATTACAGAAAGGAAACCACATGCTCTTTGGTGTGGGTACTCTTTTATCCAAAGTATCGATCCATGTTTTTTTG
>JAYSWB010000017.1:0-21549 GCA_043718245.1 bacterium | reverse complement strand
AGAGTTGAATATTTACTCAACACCAGACCGAGGAAACGCCTTGGCTGGAAGACACCATTACAAATGATGAGTGGTGCACTTCAAAGTTGAATTCAGCTCAGCAATGCTTTACTTTATACACTTTAATGGTATAATCTCACCAGACTGACAATTCCGTCAGTGCACAAATCTAAACAACAAACCGAGGAGGCCAAATGCCCGAAGACGAGAAACACGTAGTGGTGCGAGAGTTCAAGTGCCGTGGATACAACGTCAGAATCCTTGCACCCATACTCTCACCGAAAGAAAACCAGCGACGCCAGTTCGAGGCATTTCGTGTGATCCACGAGATCCTTTCAACACACAAAAGGAGGTCCCATGCCTAAGCATGCCGGCACCAGAAACGCCAATAAGGAGAAAACGTGGCTTCGGAACCAAATCAAGAGGAACGTAACCGATGAAAAAAAGAGGGGGCGTTACCTGGAGATGCTTGAGGACCCCGTGGGTCTACTGACTCAAGGTATGGATGAAGTCCGACTTTGCATAGACTACTTGGTGAAAGCAAAAAAGCCATCGAGGAAGGCGTTGCTACGTTACTTGTCCAACATCAAGCACTACATGGGCACACCCATTGGTCACATAAGACACAGTGTGATGTTCCCAGAGCAGTGACCACCGACCCATTCACGAGCCATCGTCCGTGAAAATGGGCGGTGGTTTTTCGTTTTATATTAGCAAATAAGTTCGAACGTCTATGTGCGAGACTTAGTCTTTATTGGCCTATACACCGCATTTACCAGTGTGATTAAACTCATCGCCTGATTAAAAGCTTCTTCATCAGACAAGTCCTGACCCGTCTTCTTTTTGTATATAGCCTTATATTTCTTAACTAGTTCCTCGGTTGTCATGCTCTAGAATTGATTAATTTTATCCTAAACTGAAACGGAATAAGCCTTACTCCATGTTGGGTAGTGTCCTGACGATGCCGATTGCTAGTTTCATAGGATATAGATACTATCACAGTCCTACCTCCCCATCAAAATCTTCTGCATATCCCCTTGATACTTTCTCATAACCTCCATCGTCGCCTCCAATTGCGACTTATTTTCATGCTTTTGCTTGTGCTCTATCTCATCTGAAATCTTCTTAAAAAATTCAGGATTTGTCTGAACAGCCTTAGTAATAGCCTCCTGCTGAGCGGGTGGCAAATGCCCAATCTGCTTTTTCAAGGCCATTTTTGTAAAAAAGTCTTTTATTTTTCCCATAGATTTATATTACTATTTTTCTTGCGGTATTGTAAAGGTGAAAGTAGTACCCTTGTTTTCTCCTGTCGAATCAACATTAATGTGACCATTGTGGCGCATAATAATTTTTCTCGCCATATACAAACCAATTCCCATACCTTCAGTATCGGTTAGACGTGCGTTTGCAGTTCGGAAGAACTTTTTGAATAAGTTTGGCATGTCATCCCTACCGATTCCAATACCGCTGTCTTTGACAACAAAAACAAATGAGTTAGTTTGTTGGTCAAATCTAATTGAAATATCTATTTTTCCACTATCTGGGGTATAAACAATCGAATTCTCAAACAAAATTTGTATTGCAAACTGTAGTCGTGTTTTATCCGCTTTAATATTAGGTAAATCAGGTGGATAGCTCGAGTGAACGGTTAAATGCTTTCGCGAAATTTGATCGCTGTGAGCGTCGATCATGTTTTTTATGACTTCTTTGATGTCAAAAGGGGTTATGTTGTAAATATTTTCTATTTCAGAATTTTGAGCAACATCCATAACGATGTTGGTTAGCTCGAAAAGACGCATTGTTGCGTATTGTATTTGCTCTACCTCGCGGTTTCTTACTTTCAAATCTGGCTCATCTCGCAATTCTTCGGACATCCAACGAATGTGGGTAAGGGGTGTGCGAAACTTGTGACTAATGTTATTAATAAATTCATATTTTAGTACATCTGCCTCGCGTAATTTGCGCATGGTAATAAAACCAACAATTACGACACAAATACCCGACAACAGAGGAATAAGCCAATTTGGAAAACCTACAATGCTCTTTAGTGCATATTCATTAAACCAATTTACCCCCACAATGAGAAGTCCTGCGATGCTGGTAAATACAGAAAAATTGATTGCTCGTGCTGCCACAATGTGTAGATCCAGCAATTTGTAGTTCAAAATAGCATAGGCAATAATAATAATGTGAATTCCCACAAATGCAGAAAAAAGAGGGTCTGCATCAATCCCAAATATTGGCAAGAAAGCGATGGAACCTGTTCCATAAGCCCACAAAAATGCAATTAACAAGTACGCGACGCGGGTTTTTTCATTACCCGCAGATTCCAGCCATTTTTTAACAAGTGTCCCCAAGAAGAACATTGCTACTATTCCAAAAAAAACAGCGAAGACCCAATAATACGGCCCTGGTGTAAAGAAATTTTTCAAATACAAATAAGGGTGAGAGGCTTTTAAGAAGGAACTTGGACTGATGATAAAAAACACCAAAAGCATTGTAGCGATGGTGTAAAAAGTAATAATTACCCTTTTAAATTTAACCGCAAGTCCAAGAAATTCCCATATCATGTGAGCGTTACCGGTCACAGTAAATAAATTTACCAAAGTAAACATCAAATAAAATCGGGACAATTCAGGATCTGATGTATTTAGCCCCAAGTAATATGCAACAGCAAATATTGAAAATAATATATTAACAAAAAAATAAATAATATTAACAAATTTATCCCTGCCCTTCAGGAGAACAACAACACCCATTATCAACGTCAATGCTGCTGAAAAAATATAACCTGCGTTGTGAATGATTAAAAGAGTGTTGTCCACGTATATTATTATACAGTATTTTTCAATTTATCAAAAAAGTTTCCATGCTTTTCATAGATTATAAGCTTACTGTTTTTCGACTCTTGATACTTTTTGATAGCCTCCATAAGCTTCCAACCAGAGACGACCTGATCAATACTGGCGCGTAGCATATTATTTCCATTCAGTGCCCCTAAAAGCACGTATTCATATGCAGATCTGCCTTTTTCAGATATAGGAAGTGTAAAAGTACTTTTATCAGAAAAAGTATAAATAATTTCCGCAACAACATCCTTCATAGCTTTGCCAAAAGTCATCCTAAACCTAGTGCCTTTCCATTTTTTCAAACTAGATCGGAGGCCCACCGAGAAAAATGTCTCAGTTCTCGAATCTGGCTTTACATGCTCTTCTTCAACAAAACCCTTATATTGCCCGAAAACATGAGGCTTATTGAGGTCTAATTTTAAGCTTGCGATAAAATTTGACTTTCCAACATCCAAGCTTTTGATATCTAAATATTCAGCCGCAGCGGTAGCCAAGACTTGTACAAGGTGATTTTGTCCAACATCTTTGAGTGCCCCGACATCGTCATAGAACATGCCGCGACCTGAAACAAGTTTTTTTTCTAGGACCCTCACTTCTATTTGCTTGATATTCTTATCACCCAAAACATGTTCCATGTAACCTAAAAGACGAATGTTCATAAGGTCAATTACGGGCTCCTTTCCCAAATAATGGTCAATTAATATCAACCTTTTAGGATCAAGTTTCGAAGTTATTTTTACGAAAAGTTTTTTTGCAGAGACTGCGTCTTGTCCAAAGGGTTTTTCAATCATCAAATGAAAAGCCTTGAGAGACATTATTTTAGAGTCAATTAAATGGTTAATAATGCCCTCGTGCATCGAAGGTGGTAGTGAAAGCTTGCAAAAAATAGAACTTTCTTTCTTGGACAACAAACCGATGTCCAAGTCTTTTTTCAATCTTGAATACAGCACTGGATCATTAAGTTCGCCTTGTACATACACAGCGCTCAGAACAAAATTATGTTTAAAGTTTTCAAGATCTGACTCTTTAACATCCAATCTATCCCGAAAATGAGAAATTGATATTTCACTAATAGATTCTTTTATCATTCCGTGAAATTCCTCTTTTGACATTTTCTTCCGTCCTATCCCTATACATAAAAAATGATTTTGATCGACCTCTTTACGAGCATACAAATTAAAAAGCGCAGGCAACATTTTTTGCCTAGCAAGATTTCCCGTAATTCCAAATACCAAAAACATGGCCATTTGAAACATTCTACACTATATTACTGTGTAGTCGAAGTTGCAGTAGAGGAAGCGTTCACACTTTCGGTACTTGTCGCTGTCAACACAGTAGAAGTTGCGATTGTAGAGGTACCCATACCAAATCGATCGAGCAAGGCTTTTAGCTGAGGATCTGCATCACGCTCTATCATAATGAGGTCTTCTGCTTGGTAAATCTTTTGTGAAATTGTTTGTAAAAGCGTAAATGCCTCGCTCGTTGTGGTAGTGCTTTGTAGCAAGACCGCACACTGATCAAGATAATTGTTAGTATCAAAAAGAAGAGCCTTTACAGTAGAGGCAGTATCATTAGACAAAATTGTACTAGATGCAATCAGGCTAATCTGATCAAATTTAATTTTAAAATCTGCGAATTTTTGCTGGGCCTTAATCAAATTATTAGAGTCAGCCAGCAGCTCCTTGGAATCAATATCTATTCTTGATGCTGTCGAAGTGGCAATTTGCCCGCGGATATCGCTAATCAAAGAAGAAATTCGCGCACTGTCATTTGTTAACCCATTATCAGATGATATTTTTTCCAAAACTAGTTCATGAGCCTTCAGGGATGATTCGAAATCAACCGCAAGTCGCTGTGCAGCACCTAGGTCGTTTCGAGACACTAAAGAAGCGACTCGGTTTTTAAACTGAGTGACATTTTTAGCTAATTCTTTTTTAATCAAAGTCTGACTTGTCTGATCAAATCTTCCTTGGGTAGACAATGACGCAGCCTCCTGTAGGCGTCTTTCGGTAACGTCAATTGCAAGTCTGGCCTTTGCCTCTGGGGTTAACGCAGCAATATCGCGGACTTCTTCGTTAATATTTATTTTTAATGAATATAAAGCATCTCCTGGTAATGCCATTTCAGCTTTTGCAAGCAATCCTCCTGAAATAAATAAAACTGCCACTATTACAAAAGACGGAACAAATCTTCGCGACAATATATACGAAGACCACGAACGGCTAAGGTGATTTTTTATTGAAAATGGAGATTCGACAGATTTTTCGGAGTGTTCAAGGATACTTGATCTATCCATTTCGATATCTGTAAGAACACGATTAAACACCTCGTTTTTTTCGAGGTCTGTCATCTTTTGCTTTTTAAGCATCGATATGAAGTTGTTTAATCCTTTCTGGCTCATTTTTTAAATTGAATTATTTTGGGTCATTGATTGCATGGTATCGATTCCGAAATGGTCTTGCATTTCCTTGAGGGCTCGGTGGATTTTTACAGATACTGTATTTTCTCGTTGTCCTGTTATGTCTGCGATTTCCTTTACTGATAATCCGTCCATATAACGCATGATGATTATGTCTCGGTCTTCAACATCTAAAACATTTAGCGCATCGAGCACAATCGACATGTCGACCGCATCATGCATTTCCTCCTTGGCTACATGATTGTCCGAGATGTCAAAATGCAGAATTTCTTCAAGCGCGTCGATCGACATAGGCTTTACCTTTCGGTATGAATCTATGACGAGGTTTTTAGCTATTTTAAATAGAAACGCGCGCGGGTTTTGCAAGACTTCAGCCTCACTTGATATATGACCCCAAACCTTTACAAAAGTGTCCTGGACAACGTCCTTGGCCTTTTCTCGGTCTGAAAGTTTATATAGTGCGAAACGAAATATCTCGTCTGCATGACTGCCATAGAGCCTCTCGAGATGCTCCCTCTTGCTATTATTGTCTGCCTGTGGCTTCTGTGGCATAAGTTATGACGTATCAGGAGTATAAAGTGTTACAAACTCTTGTTTATAAGCCTTATTTTCTGTACGGCAGTAAGGTTTAATATAGCACGAATGAGACTTTTTAGATAGCTATTTATTATCCACAGCCATCGAAAATCCTTATCTTAAGCCATATTATCAATAGTATGATCCCCTATTTTGACCCTCTTTATGGAAAAGGCTAGTCCTGTAATACCAAGCCTTCTACCCAATGATTCTGCCAAAGACCTCATGTAAACACCAGATTCACATTTAACATAGAGCTTTAATAGAGGCCAGGTGGTCTCGGCTTGTAAAATACTGTCCCATTTCTCAAGAATCTCCTTTTGTCTGAAATCACCGCTTACCAAGTCTACGCTACTGTGGATATGCTCTTTTAGATCACTGGTACTAATAGTTCTAAGGTCGAGCACTTTAATACTTTGGATAGTGCCTTTAATGTCGGGCATCTCATCAGGAAGACCATCTTTTGATCTTGCTAACTCAAAAAGTGGACGTCCTCCAATTGTTTTTGAAGAAAAAGGTGGATATTTTAACCCATGATTTGCACCAATAAATTCTGGAATGATTTTTTCAATAGACAACTTCAAATCGTCCAGATTAAAATTACAAATATCTGTATTTTCTACGGGAATCCCTAAAAGGTCGTATGAATCTGTTGAGAAACCAAATAAAACTTGAACTTCATAGTCTTTTTCCAAGCCAAGAAATTTTTGGCGCTCTGCTTCATTGCATTCTTTACCCTGTAAAACCAAGAGTAGCCCTTCTGCCAAAGGGTCAAGCCTTCCTGCATAACTTAGGCGTTCCTTTTCTAATTTAGGATTTTCAAGTCGTAGTCGATTTAGGGCTTGCAGAGGAGTTTCTCCTATTTTTTTATACACCAATATAGACATGCTCTCGTTTATTGCCAAACTCCGTTAACTTTCGTTGCAGTAAATACAGGTCCTTGGCTATTTTGTCCTTTTTGCGTGATTGTGGCGGTAGCGTTTGAAATGTTCCAAGCCGAATCAGGTAAATATGACAAGGCAACGGAAATAGATTTTCCAAGATCAAGCTCTTTGTAAAGCTCGGCCGATTTAAGGATTTGTGAGTCTGTGAGCTTGGCGATGGCGTCTTTCTCCTCCTGGGTTTGGTAGATGCTTAATGTGTATTCTCTGATCTTTTTTGCATTGTTTGATAGCATAATTGATGTCATTTTGGCAATGACGGCTTTTATGATGTCCTGTTTTTCTGGAGAGACAACGGGCGTTTGGGGTTCAGATGACACCGTATTATTTTCTGGCAACTGGACCTCTTGAATTGGCTCAGATATTTTGTTGTATTCTTTATAAATCAAATAAGTAGAAACAGCTGCAACAAAAACGAGAAGAATGGTTAGAATCCACTTTTTAGACATTGTATTTTTGGTTATGAATAAGCTTTCTTATTATAATTTACTATGAGACAAATGTATAGAAAAGTCCGACAACCGAGCAAAGCATCACAAAAAATGTAAGCCCTACGAAAAATTTAGACATGCGACTGCCTGAATGTTCGCCTAGGATACTATTATTTGAATTTATTTTAGCAATCAAGAAAATAAGTGGGACAGCTGCAATACCATTAAAAACCGAAGCATAGACTAGAGCTTTGATTGGATTTATTCCTATAAAATTAAGCATTAGACCAAGCAACGTCGAGAGTATAATAACTGTGTAAAAAGATTTTGCATGACCGAACTTTTTTGAAAGTCCTTCCTTCCATCCAAACGCTTCTGAGAGGGCGTAAGCTGAAGAGCCGGCGAGAACTGGAATCGCAAGCATCCCAAGACCCACAATTCCAATTGCAAAAAGGATTTTGGCAAGTCCACCAGGCGCACCGAGCGAAATGACCAGTGGCTCGAGTGCCCTCGCTGCGTCTGAAGCTGTTTCGATATTATGAATGCCACCACGAAATAATACAGTAGCAGTTACTATGATAATAAACCATTGTGTGACTTGAGCGGCGATCATGCCGACAGTATTATCCAAACGCATATTACTTAGAAAATGCTTTGTGATTCTTGGCTTATTGTTTTCATCTTTTTCAATATGCTTGTATTTTTCTTCTTCGACTTGGGTAGACGACTCCCAAAAAAACATATAAGGGGTAATCGTTGTTCCAAAAACTGCGGTTATTAGGAAAAAGTACTCGAAGCTAAACTTAATTTCAGGAAAGATAGTGGCTCTGAATATTTCACCCCATGGCGCACTGATCATTATAGCGGTGATGGGATACGCAAGTAACGCGAGCGCTAGCCACTTTAAAATTCCGACATATTTTTTATAACTAATGTGGACTTCTAACAAAATAATAACCAGTGATGCAATCACAGCGATGACCACAAACGGCACGTCAAATACTAGTTGAACAGCTGACGCCACCGCACCGATATCCGCTCCGATTGTAATTATGTTGGCAATGACAACCAAACTAACAACAGCACCTAGAACTTTTTTGGTGTAGTTATCTTTTATTACACCGGCAAGTCCCCTTCCTGTCACAGCCCCAATTCTGGCACAAGTCTCCTGGACTGCAATTAAAAGTGGGAGCTGATAAAAGGCAGACCATAATTGGCCGAAACCGAATTGTGCGCCAGATTGAGAATAAGTGGCAATTCCTGATGGGTCGTCATCTGCTGCACCTGTAACAAGCCCGGGGCCTAGATTTTTGAAGAATCGTTTTAGGCGAGAAATAATAGATTTTTTTTCGGGAGGCATATTGTATAAAACATTATAACCTACATTTTAATTCACCCTAACCCCATCTCTTTGAATCATTTCTACCAACCCACCAAAATAATGGGAAGCCATGATCACCACTACATCCCCTTTTTTGACAATTTTCTTGAATTGTTCGTAGAAAACTTGGATAGGCTGACCTTCAAAAATATAAACCTGATCTTGATTTTTCCCATTATTTAAAAAATGTTGATTGATAGTCTTTCCGTTTATAAACTTTGCTGGATCTTCTTTTCCAATTGGAAGTACGCTAAACATCGTTACATCAGCAAGCGCTGAAAAGGCATCCGCATATGGTTTTTCAAACAGATGACTGCGACTAGTTGCAGAATTTGGCTCAAAACACGCAACGATTCGACGATTCGAGTATCTTTCACGAATACCAGTTAAAGTAAGTGTCACTGCCGTAGGATGGTGCGCATAATCATCAATTACGACAACATCATCGTTTTTGTACACCAATTCCTGACGGCGCTTCATTCCTTTGAAAGTACGTACCCCCTCTGCCAAATTTTCAGGACTGATCCCCTCGTTTAAGGCGACAGCACATACCGCAAGAACATTTGAGACGTTGTACTGTCCAAACATTGAAGTTTCAATGCGAATAATTTTCTTTCCTTCAACAACAAGATCAAACTCCTGACAATCCTTTTCGTGATTTATTTTTAAATTTTCTGCACGAACGTCATTCCTAGCATCAAATCCATAAGTTACCACTTTAGAAACAGCATACTGCTTTAAATATTCCGTCGATTCCTTATCCCCATCAATTACCACAAGACCATTTTTTGGAACTTCTTCGACAAGTAATTGAAAGACCATTTTATAGTCGTCCATGTTGAGATACAAGTCCGCATGATCATATTCAACTGATGTGATTATTGCAGCATGTGGTTTATAATGAAGAAACTTTGGACCCCTATCAAAAAGCGCCGAGTTATATTCATCCCCTTCGGTAATAAAATACTCGCTCATTTCGTGACGGGGATCCTTCGAAATCATGCCTGCTGAAAAGCTCTTTTCATTATTGTTAATCACTCCACCGATCATATACCCTGGATTTTTTCCCGCTGTATCAAAAACATGTGCCAAAAGTCCGGTAGTAGTTGTCTTTCCATGAGTTCCGGCAACCACAAGTGATTTTCTGTCTTTGATAAAAAAATCCGCCAAAGCTTCGGAAACCGACATATGTGGAATTTGTCTTTTTTGCACTTCTTGAAATTCAATATTGTCAAAAGAGATTGCGTTTCCAACGATGACAAGCTCGTCGTCTTTTAAATTCTCAATTTTATAGCCATCATTATATTCATGAGTAGAAGCAAGAACAATTTCTCGCATTGGCGAAAAGCACACTCCATCTGTACCCCTGACTGAAAATCCAATCTCCTTAAATAGTGCACAGATCGTTGCCATAGCTTTTCCACAGGCAGCCATGACGTAGATTTTTTTCTTGTTTAATACATCTCCAATATTAATTTTAGGGCGTGGTTTGGTTCGGATTTCTGCAGGATTGGTATTGGCAGTTTTATCTTGGATGTATTTTAAGGCTTTTTCTCGCATAGAATCAATTATACTTATTTTTCCATTTTTCTGCTATATTCAAGACATGAAGACTACCTCTTTTGACGTTTGTGTTATAGGTGCTGGCCCTGCTGGAATGATGGCGGCAGGACATGCTGCAATGGAAGGCGCGTCGGTTATTCTATTGGAAAAGAATTCAAGACCAGGGGAAAAGCTCCTCATTACAGGAGGTGGCAGGTGTAATGTCACAAATTATGAATTGGATGTAAGAACTTTTTTGAAAAAATACAAAGACAATGATAGGTATCTATTCTCGGCTTTTTCGCAATTCAGCACCAAGAATACTTTGGAATTTTTTAATAAAAGAGGTGTACCTACAAAAATCGAAGCAGAAGGCAGAGTTTTTCCTGAAAGCAATAAGGCAGAATCAATTTGGAATGTGTTAATAAATTTTGTAAAGGAGCAAAAAGTGCATGTTGAGACCAATGCAATAGTATCCTCTATAACCAAGGAATCGGTAAAGCTAAAAAATGGTAAGGAAATTTTCGCAAAGAAGTTTATTCTCGCCACCGGGGGAACATCCCGTCCTGAAACTGGATCTACTGGAGACGGATTTCCATGGTTAAAAACTTTAGGACATACAGTGATAAATTCAAGTTCGTCATTAGTCCCACTTTCTGTAAAAGACTCTTGGGTTAAAAAACTGCAAGGGGTTACACTATCTAATGTGAAAATTACCACTTACCAAAACAACACTAACCAAGATTCTAAGAAGGGAAAAGTTTTATTCACCCATTTTGGAATCACGGGACCAACAGTATTAAACATGAGCAAAGATATTGGAGAACTTTTAAAATATGGAGAGGTAGAAATAAAAATAGATTTACTTCCCTCTTTAGATCATGGGATGTTAAATAAAAAACTTCAAGAACTTTTTACAACAGAGTCTAATAAAAAAATTAAGAACAGCTTAAGCACTTTAATTCCATCCGCATTAGTGGATCCGGTAATTGAACTTTCAAAAATTGATGGGGATATAAAAAATAATTCGGTTTCAAAAGAAATGAGAATGAAGTTGATTGAAACAATTAAAAATTTAAACTTTCAAGTCGATAAGCTTTTAGGTAATGATAAGGCAATCGTTTCATCAGGCGGCGTTGATTTAAATGAAGTAGATTTTAAAACAATGAGATCAAAAATTGTGCCGAATCTGTACCTCATTGGTGATGTACTAAATATTGATAGACCATCTGGAGGATACAGTCTGCAGTTATGCTGGACGACAGGGTTTGTTGCGGGGAGAGATGCGGGGAAAATTAAATAAAACAAAACCCCGTCCCCACAAGCAGGACGAGAGTCTTGCTCTTGGAAACAGGGTTGATTTTCGATCAAGATAGTCCTCCTTGAATAACTCGAAATTTGGACTTCCATGAAGTAGTCAATCCCTCAGGAAAGGAATCTATTCCGTCAGATGTTTTGAAGAGGATATCGTTTATCGGATCCTCCTCCAAGTGTTCCCTGGTTAAGCGATAGAGAAGTACTGCTTGACGAAAAACTTCTCCGGTGCCTCCGTCCGTTCTCTCGCTGATTTTTTCGATTGCATCTAATGCTCGTTTTGGCATCCTAATGGTAATCTCTGCCATCTCTTCCGCGTCCGCATGTTCATCGACCTTACGGGAAAATAGGTCAAGAATTATTCTAACTATTTTTGGAATCTTCATAAATACTTATCTTGTTGATGTTTTGTTGGCTGCATCTTTCAAAACACCTAAATGTCCTAAAAGATACAGCCAGAGATTTAAAGAACTGCACAGATACTACAACAGCTATGGCACTTAGTCAACATCCATGCTATACTCCCCATCACATGAAAAAACCCTCTCGTAAAAACCAAAGCTCCCGAGCCACTCGCCCAAAACGCGACATGCATTTTGCTACCCGCAACTTAAAACCCCAACCAGAGGTCGAAAAACCCGAATTCCCCATGCGAATTAATAAATACCTCGCCAAAGCAGGTTATGCAACTCGAAGGGACGCTGACATCCTCATCGACAAAGGCTTGGTCTTAATTAATGGAGTAAAGGCAGTCCTTGGAACAAAGGTAATCGAAACGGACAAAGTTGAAGTTGAACAACGTGGTCCTCAGAAAACTTACGTCTACTACGCATACAACAAACCAGTCGGAGTTGTCACTCACTCTCCCCAAAAAGGCGAAGAGGACGTCGTAGAATCTTCAGGACTTAAAGGAGTTTTCCCTGTTGGAAGACTTGATAAGGATTCACATGGCCTTATGATTCTAACCAACGATGGACGAATTACTGACAAGCTTCTAAACCCCGACGGATCTCATGAAAAAGAATATTCTGTGATGGTTGTTAATCCCCTACGCCCTAGTTTTAAAGAACATATGGAAAAAGGGGTCGACATCGGAGACGCGATGACAAAACCTTGTAGAATCAAAATCACAGGGGACAGAACTTTCAACATCACAATCACTGAAGGAAAACATCACCAAATTCGCCGAATGTGCGAAGCGATGCACAACGATGTTAAACATTTGGAGCGTGTTCGTATTATGAATATTCGATTAGGGAAACTGCAATCAAATGCTTTCAGAAAAATTGAATCTAAAGAATTGGATATTTTCCTAGACGATCTCTAATTTCTTCTTGGTAGCGGATGCAAATGGGCGGCAATGCCGACTGCAGCTGCAATAATAAGAAGATTTTTAATTATGTATTGTCCCTCTAGAGTGGGTACCATCATGCCAGACCATGTGGCACTTGTGACAAGAAATAATGGCATTACAGTTGTGATCATGTGAACTAGCAAGAGAGGAATGACTACCCTTTCAAACCCCTTGAAAAGAAACATTATTCCGATAAGCATTTCAAACAATCCGAATAAAACAATAAACACAGAGAATGGCATTACTGGCATAGTTCTCTCGAATAGTGCCTGGACCAAAGGACTTGCGGGGCTAAGATCAATAACCTTCAAAATTCCAAACCAAAAGAAAACTACAAACAATCCAAATCGTGCTGACGGCTCTGAAATTTTTCTATAAAAATGAATAAGTTCCAAATCCAGTGTGCGCAGTTTCATTTTACAATTTTATACTTTTGGCATACTTTCCAACCAATGGTAATTCTTTTTGTTTTTTCTGTACTACATTAATAATTCCAATTATCGCAAGAATGAATACTCCGAGCTGTAAAAGTCCAACTAAGGGAACCAACGGCCCGGCGAGCTTTGATGCAACCCAAAGAATTGCCTCACACACTACCAACACAAGACCTTGCTTGATGTGAAATTTAACAAATGGATTATCTTTTGAGGTAAGAAGTGGAATTATGACCAATACCCCCAAGTAAGCTAGAATTCCCATGAATAAAGACTTGTCCGTATCTGAATGGTGAGGCTTATGCTCTACTACTGGTTCTATGTCTTCGTTATGTTCTGTCATTGTTTTTAGATAAGTTTTTAAGACTTATATTTTACCACAATACTACTGAAGTACAACGCCCACCTTCCTTAGGGCCATTCGCCTCTCTTTGTAATCAGGAATTGTCTCAGCAAGCAGATTCCAAAAGTTTTTAGAGTGATTGAATTCTTTTAAGTGGCAAACTTCATGCGCCACAATGTAATCCGTCAGTTCTTCTGGTAAAAGCACAATTTTATAATTAAAGTTTAAATTCCCCCTTCTTGAACAACTTCCCCAGCAGGTCTTCTGATTCTTAATGCTAATTTTTTTATATGGCAAATTATAAAATTTACTAAATTCAAGGACTTTTCTATGAGCAAGAATGCGAGCATTTTCTTTTTCCTTTAAATAGTTCGATCGACTGTCGTGGATTACTGGCTTAAAAGTTTTATAATGATCTATTCTCCCTTGAATCCACTCTGATTTTTCGTTAATAAATTTCTCAACAATATTTATGTTTACATAATGAGGTGCAGTTACTACTACTTTGCAATCAACACCTACAGCAAGCCGAAGATGCCTTGAACGCTTATTCTGTTTTAATGTATAGGGGATCATTTATTTATTAAATCTATTTTTTCTTCCCTAGTTAGTCTTTTCAAAGCGGCTTCTTTGGCACGTGCGGTAGATAAGGTTCTGTGTTTTGAACTCCAGACCAAAACTACAGGTCTTCTAATTTTTGTGTAGTGAGCGCCGGCCTTGGAATTATTGTGCTGATGAACTCGCTTTTTTAAATCATTAGTCGAACCTATATATAAAGTATTGTCTTTACAGCGGAGGATGTAAACGTGGTGCATAATATCTCTTGAATATTTATTCAATTTCCTTCAAGACTGCATCTAATAAACTGCCTTCTATCAATCTTTTGTAGCCTTCTCTATTTGGATGGATACGATCCTGAAGCATTAAGTCTCCGTTTAAAAAAACACTTAGTGTCATGAATGGCACCAATGGTAATTTGTATTTGTCTGATAATTCTTTATAAACTGCATCAAATTCTTTTTTGTAGTTTGGCCCTGCATTCAATGGTGACTGCATTTTTAAGATTAATAACTTTGGTGCATTTTCTCCACTTTGCAATATTTTTATAGTACTTTCCATGTTGTTTCTCAATTCTGATACCGGCAAAGCACGTAAAGCGTCATTTCCACCTATTCCCCAAATAATCATATCGGGATTTTGATCTCTAATAAAACTTGCCCTTTCGTTATTTCCCTTAGTTGTTTCCCCACTTACTCCGGCATTAATTATTTTTAAATCAAATCCCCTATTGTTCAATATTTCCTCTAGTTGGTTAGGGTAACTCTCGTTTAGTGGTAAACCGTAACCAGCCGTTAAGCTATCTCCAAAAGCAACGATCGTGTACTGCTCTTCATTATCATTGACTACGGGCCTCGTGGTTTTTAAATTCTTTTCAGAAAGAAAATACCAAAGTAAAAGAGACATCAAAGAAAGAGTCAGGACACTTATTAAAATAACCTTAGTTGTCTTCATGTGATAATAATTCTCTTAGTGGTTTTTTATCGCTTTTCCACAGTACATTTGCAAGAAGAAGTATAAAAAATATTATACCACCAAGGGCAAGAATTAGCTCAACATTGTAGAGACTGGCACTTTTAATTTTGAAAAAATATTTGGCAATTATAACAGTCCCGAACATAGCTGTGAGGTAGCCTAACAAACCACTAAATAATGTGATCGATATCGTTTCCAAATAATATAATTTCTCAATAAACTTTTTTCGAGCTCCGAGGGCCATCATCTGAGCGCTTTGTTTACGACGTGAGTCAGATGAAGAAACAATCAAAGTCACTATTAAAAATAGTGCTAAAATTAATGGCGGTATAGAAATGACAAAAATTATAACAAGCAATCCCCCTATTAAGCCTTCTGCAAACTTTGTAATTTCTTCTGTATTTATTATAGAAATGTTTGGAAAGTTTTCTGCTATATACTTTGTAAAATTAATCTTTTCTTCCTCGTTTATATAGCTATAGCCAAAGAAAGTTGCTGGATACTTTTCTAAGTCACTGGGATTAAATACAAAATAAAAGAAAGGCAGACCGCTTCTTGAGTCTGATTCTCGAATACTTGTAACAGTTGACTCAATTTCAAAACCTTGTATTGAAAAAATAATTTTGGAACCCAAAGAAATATTAGATCTCTCTGCGAATTCTTTTTCTACAGAGACCTCATTAGATTGATTTTGAAGCCATTGTCCTTTAGTGATTTTTTCGTTTTGAAGTAAATCACTGCGATAAGTTAAATGAAACTCCCTTCCGAATTCTCGACTTACTGATCCATCAGAAAGCACTATACCTTTTTGAATATCAAGGTCATCGATAAACAATAACCGCGCATGGACACTTGGAGACAATGTAACATCCTTAAAATTTTCTTGTATACTATCCTTTTGCGATTTTTGAATATCTACTATATATACTGATGGTAGCTTCTCCCCTAAATCTCTTTTAATAAAATCTATCAGGGTAGATTGCAGGAGTATTAGTAAAAACAATGAAGTTAGGGCAACAAAAACAGAAGTCAAAGAAACAATCCCGAAAAGTCCGTCTTTATACTTATAGACAATTAGAGTTCGAGCTAGGAATTTAAATTTGTTTCGCCTCTTGTATAACATCAAAATCAAGTAGTAGAAAAAGATGGCAATTAGTACATAAATTGCAATAATCGCAAGAATACTTAGCACCCCATACAAAAAACTATCTAGCAAAAAAACTGAAATCAGTGTGAGAGGCACCAGAGTGGACAAAGTAATTGTAATAAAATTTCCAAAAACCACCTTCTCCTTTGACTCCTGGCCACCAAGTAAAAGCGTTTTAGGATTCAATCGCATTAATACTCTTAGACTTGGAATAAACGAAGCGAAGGCGATACCACAAACAATAATTATAGTGAATATTGTAGGTAAGTAGAGACCTACAAAGGGTAAATCTAGGCCAAAGTTTGTCAAAACATAACTACGAATAAAGTTGAACAATAGAACGGCGAGCAATCCTCCTGTGATTGTTGCGAGAGCCAAGATGCACGATAAGGAAATTGATAAAGTAATACCAAGTTTTTTTCTACTAAAACCTATTGCGAGCAATACCGCAAAGCTTTTTCTCATTATTGTTAGCAAATAAAGCATTCCAGCATAAATATTTACAGCCGATAAAATGCAAGATAGGAGTACAGCCAAAACTAGAAATTGCTGTACCAAGGAAAGCCCCTCAACGAAACCAGACTTGGTAATACCAGCAACTGCTAGGCTTATGTTTTTTGCTTTGGCCCTTTCAATAATTAAATTTAAATTATTTGAATTACCATTTCCAATTAAATAAAGGTAAGAATATTCACTTCTAAGTAGCGACTTGTCAATGCCCGTCTTGGCAAAACCTTCCCTGCTAATTATTACTTTTGGTAAAAAACTAAACCCTGAAAAGAGAGCCCTGCTGTCCTTTTCAATAATTCCAACTACTTTGTATTTATTACTTGCGTACAAAACCTCTTCGCCCACAGAGACTCCCAACTTTTTCTCTGCGCTTGAATCAATATATATTTCAGTATCCTTCGGTGGTATATACACTGAATCTCTTATGGTTAGTCCTCCGTATACTGGATAACTATCGTCAACAACAGTCAACGAGACTGATGTACTGCGGTCATCTTTAATTAAGATTCCAGAAAAATTATACTGCGTAGATCTATTTAAAACTTTTACTTCTTGGCCAATAATGTTATTCAAGACTTCTTCTTCCAGTTCATAATTTGCTTCAATCGAAATATCCCCTCCGATTAGTTCTTTGTTTTTATCGTCCAAAAACAAAGAACTAGAACTTGTAAAAAGTAGTACTGTCAAAATAATTAAAGTGGTAAAAGTTAAAGAAAGAAAAGGTAAAGTAAATCTCTTCCATTCTCGAAAAAGTATTCGTGTACTGAATTTAAATATAGTTTTGAAGTTATGCACTTTCACTTTCACGTTTTATTTCGTGTAATTTTCTATCTCTTAGCTCTACTATTCTATCCATTTTTTCTGCGATATTCATGTCATGTGTAATAATAATCAAAGTTTTTTTTCTTTTACCAACTTCATTTATTAACAAATCTAAAATAACCCTTCCGGTTTTTGCATCAAGACTTCCCGTTGGCTCATCAGCAAGAATAATGTCAGCATCTGAAGCAAGAGCCCTACATATAGCCACTCTTTGACGCTCGCCGCCAGAAAGAGTCTCTGGGAATGATTCCGCCCTTTCTGTTAGGCCTACATCTTGTAGTAATGTATTAGTAATTTCACTAATACGCGAGGCACCAATTCCTCCACGAATATCTAGCGGTGCGGATATGTTCTCAAATGAATTGAAAGGAGCAATCAATTCAAAAGATTGAAAAATAATTGAAACTTCAGAATTTCGATAATCTGATAACTCATCATAAGAAAGCCTATTTATCATTCGGCCCTTCACATAGATGTCGCCAAGTGTTGGCTTGTCCAATCCAGCAAGCAAAGACAATAGCGTAGACTTGCCACTGCCAGAAGCGCCGACAATCGCAACTTTTTCGCCTTGTTTTACTTTGAAATTTACATTTTCAAATATCATGAGGGGTGAATTGCCATTTGTAAATTCTTTATTTACGTCTTTTATATCTATAACAGTGTTTTTTTCCATGTTTTACAACTTTAGCATTTTTGAGACCGATTTAACAGCCTCTACATATTCCAATTCCGAGACATAAAGAGCAAGCTACTTAGAACTTTATAGCTGAGATAATCCCTCTTGTGATGGGGCCAACGTACCCAACAACTGGTGCTATACCCTTTGCAATTTGAAATTTGATAACTGCAGCCTTTGTAGCAGGACCAAAATATGCTGTTTCAAACCCGAATGAGCCTAGTCCGATTATTGAAACATTAAATCCTTGCTGGTTTAAAAACTTTTGAAGTGAGCGAACGTCTTCGCCACTAATTCCCATAGCAAGATTTCTAGAAAGTATTAGAGAGCTACTAGTGGCCAACCCAGCTGTTGTAAAGCTTGCCGAACCATTAGAAATAATATTTGTTATTGCAATTGGCACACCAAGACCCTGATTTAGGGCTTGGATAAAAACTGATTTAAAATTTTGAACTAGAAATTGAGCGAGTGTGCTTGGATCATTAGTTTGGCTCAAAACTTTTGTAATAAAAGTCATTTTTTGCTCAAGAGAAAATTCTTCCTTTAGACGTAGGTAAGGGTCTGTCGCGACTCCATTTGAATTTCTAATTTCAAAGTGTAAATGGGCAGGTCCACCAATGGCATTTCCGGTATCTCCTAAGTAACCAATCAAATCACCGACCTCTAGCGACTTTCCTACCGTTATTCCTTCTCCAATTCTATCAAGATGCATATACACAAATGTCTCGCCACCTGGATTTGCAGTACTGACAAAGTGCCCCTCCGTTGGACCAGTCCCCATGCGAATGACCACTGCTTGTGTGGGTGAAACGATTGGTGTGCCTTTTGTACCCATAATATCTTCTCCTTCATGAGTGCGGGCTCCACCGTCACGGGAAACACCGAAATTAGGGGAAAAGTTTGATAAACCTACACCAAAGAGAATTGGCATCCCGATAGTTGATGAGGCAATTGCATTTAGTTGGCTAATTTTTTGCTGTATTTCCGATGATTGACCACGCCAATTTCGAACAGCTTGTTGTCTTTCATATCCAGATTGAAGGCCTCGTTCATAAGAAAAGCTTGCTTGTGAAGTTGTTGTTGAAGTTGAATAAATAATGTCACCGTTTGCGTCATAGGAATTTTGAGCAAAGGTTGAAATCGGAAAAGAGACTAGTAATAAAAAAGATCCAATGTGTTTAAAATTCATAATAGTATAATTTATAAGACGCTCGAATTAATTTCTTCTTACTATAGTACAACTATTTAAAAAATGGCGCTTTCCTTATATCCTTTGCCAAAATTTTTTCTTCAACTATTGGCCCACGAATAAATATATGATCCTCTGGCGACAAGAAACTTGAGTTAAATCTTGGTGGCAGTAAAACTTGCATTAATGTTGCGGAGGCATTCTTTGTATTATCAATCAATACAGTCAGTGTTGAAGTTCCGATTACAGCGATAGACCCCCTATGTATACCATGCCCCATTGGCGGAGGTCGGCGGATCTTGTCATATACTCTTCCAAAAGAAGATGGTCTTGAAATCCTCATGAGATTGTCATGCACTCTGAAACGGTCAGCGATTACTCCAACAACCGTCATGAAAATGATTACACCTACAAATAAATAGAGCACTGGGATTTTGTAAGCAAAACGAAATGATCGGAGAAGCCATTCGAGAGCAAAAATCAGTCCAATTTCTGCAGCAAACAACGTCCAGGGAAAAAGCCGTAGAAAAACTTCAGGTCCAGTCGGTCCAAAGTCGATAATGGACGCCTGCCCAGTGGCACGAATGGTAAAGATGATTAAACTTGAAAGAAAAAATGAAACGATAGTTGTTGCGAAAATAACCAAAACTAAGGCTAATAGTTTCAGCTTGAAGAGAATCTTTGGCTTGATTTTAATATCATCCGTTTTGATCCTTTCAAGAATTTCATTTAACTTGTCTACTGGTTGTTGATTATTGTTTTCCATATGGTGTTTGTATATTCATTTTTTTGTAGATTTTCCTGAGCTCATTTTTTCCCCTCATAACCCTGATTCCGACTGTTCCTGTTGGTATCTCTAAAATATCCGAAATTTCCTTATAGCTCAACTCTTCGAGATAATGGAGAATAATAGCTTCTTTATATTTTGATTGAAGTTGGCTTAACCCTAATTCGATCATTTTTTGCATATCTTCGTGATCCTTTTCATTAAAAGTTTCCTCCTCTGGGATATGGTGTAATAAAAATATATCAAAATCAAAATTCGGGATAAAGCTTCGGTGATGTTTTTTCAGGCCGTTTACAAAAGCATTATGTGCGATTCGATAAATCCATGAAGAAAACTTTAATGATGTATTAAAGTTATTTATATTTTCAAAAGTGCTGATGAATACATCTTGTACAATGTCATCAATATTTTCAGGTTGTGACAAAAATTTCCTTCCGTATCTAGAAAGTTTTTTATCATAGCGCTCCATAAGGATGCCAAACTTTTCCTTGTACCCTTTTTGGATTAGCTTGACGATCTCTTCATCAGTTAGTTTTGAGGCGAATTCGTCCATGAGGTGTGGGCTATAATAGTACTATACACTGATGAATAACTACTATTACACAATAGATTGAATTTTATTTCACTTATCTCAAACAAAAAAAGCCCTATTCGGGCTGTTTTTTTGCATTTTATAATAACTATTGATATCTAGGTCCTCCTTTAAATCCGTGATGTGGTCCCTTATCACCGATTAAATGGAAAAGGTTCTTTGGAATACCATTGGCCGAAGCCCATGACTCAAGAGCCGCTCTTTTTTCCTTCATTTTTGCTTTTATTTCCTTATGGGAAAGTGATTGCATTGCCTCTCGCTCACTTTCCATAGTAGCCTTTAATTCAGCCGCTTTTGCTTTAATAAGATCAGCTTGGGCTTGAGTAAGCTGTCCTGCTGTTACCGCCATTGAAAGCCTAGTAGCAAGCTCCTGTTGAAGTTTAGCGCGCATTTCCTGTGTAGGTTTAGTTGGATGAGAAGCCGCTTCTGCAGTAATCGCTCCTGTTCCAAGAAGGAACACGAGGGCAAGTCCTGGTATTAGTAATTTTTTATTTCGCATAATTTAGTATTAGGTGATTAATGTTCTGATAAACCATGGTGAGGAGAGAATATACATCTCACTCTCGGGTACTAATACACTGATAGGGGCAATCTATTTCATTATAAAATTTATTGCATAAGTTCACATACATATGGCACTCTTTAAGCAATTAAGGAAATGGCATATTTTAACAAGTTTAGAGGGACAAAAGGATTCATAACTATGTGG
>JAYSWB010000016.1:0-6370 GCA_043718245.1 bacterium | reverse complement strand
AGAAGACCTCATTGGACACTTGGACTGATCTCTCCTTTGAGGTATATTTGTAATCAATTAACAGGGGTGGAGTGCCAGAGGTTGTGGACGGATACAAGTACTTGATTTAGTTATAAAACAGAGTATACTGTTCCCACATTAAGAAAACTTAAAGAAATTATAAAATGGCAACGAAAAAAGCTGGAGGTAGCGCAAAAAACCTCACCGATTCAAATCCTCAATACTTGGGGATTAAGCTCTATGCAGGAGAAAAAGCTTCTGCTGGGGCGATTATTGTACGACAGCGTGGAACAAAGATCATGGCCGGAAGAAATGTCGGCGTTGGATCAGATCACACTTTATTTGCTATGAAGGAAGGTACTGTAAAATACGGAACAAAGAGAAAGATCAACTACGATAATACTGTTACAAAGAAGAGAACGGTAGAGGTGGAATAAGATAGCACAATAAAAAAGAGCGAACCGAAAGGTTCGCTCTTTTTTATTGTGCTTAAACTTTATTTAGCCAAGATATTCACCGTAAACACTGCAGTCTTATCCTGAACCTTTACGGTCACTTTGTGTTCCCCCACCTCTTTCAATGGCTTATCCAAAACAATGTGTTCTGCATCAATGTCCAATCGCGTCTGCTCTTTCAACGCTGGAATCAACACTTCCTTGTGGACAGCTGCAAATAAATGTCCCTTTGCATTGGCCTTTTCAGTGACTTCAATCTTGACCCCATCGATCTGTTTTAAATTCTTGATCAAAAGATCCTCGCGGATAGACTTTTGAGCCTTTTCTTCTGCCATCAATTTTTCCACCCTTACTAGTGCCGACTGTGTAGCCTGTTCAGCCAGTTTATTAGGGAAAAGAAAGTTCGCAGCATAGCCATCAGCAACTGTTAATACCTGATATTTGTGACCAATTTTTGGAACGTTTTTAGTTAAAATTACTTTCATAGTTCAAAGATACTAGCACTATTTAAATAGAATTTCAATAGCCTTCGCCATTTGGGGGTCCTTTTGTGCCTTAATGTCGTCTTCGGTTACTTTTACCAATACGTCCGGAGCAATACCAACCTCTGAAATTGAATTTCCCTTAGGTGTAAGCCATCTAGCCACAGTTACCTTCAAAGAGGTATCAGATGTGACATTGACCAATTCTTGCACTGATCCCTTACCGAAAGTCTTTGTTCCGACGAGCGTTACTAGGCCGTTTTCATGCAAAGCGCCAGCTAGAATTTCAGATGCAGAAGCAGACCCTCCATCAATGAGAACGACGATTTTGGGAAACTTTCTACCTTCAAACGTATTGTAGCCAGGACTTCTAAGTATGTCCTCTGACTTGCCTTTTCCGTAATTTTCACGAACCACGACTGATCCCTCTGGCAAGAAATTGCCCGCTATTGAAACTGCAGAGTCAAGAAACCCACCTGGATTGTTTCTTAGGTCAATAATAAGTTTAGTGGAACCAGACAAGGCAAATTTATTTATCGATTGATTAAATAGTTCCGCTGCAGTGCCGTTGAATGAATATAATTTTATAGTGTAGATACCTGTTGATGTGGCATAGCTTGAATCAATAGTCGGTAGACTGATTACGTCACGGGTGACCTCATAAGTAATTGGTTTTGACGATCCTTCACGAAGAACTGTCAATAATACCTTGGTCCCTTTTTTACCTCGAATCAGTGTAACAGCTTTGTCTACTGAGATGTCTGCTGAAATCGTTTCATTGATCTTGATTATTTTATCACCCGGTCGAAGCCCCGCTTTTTCGGCTGGAGACCCCACAATCGGAGCGATAACAGTTAAAATGCCGTCTTTTTGGCCCACTTCCATACCTATTCCCTCGAAGTTGCCGTCTATTTGGGTTTTAAACGATGTATTCTCCTCTGGGGTAAAGAATGTGGTGTATGGATCTCCCATAGATGACACCATGCCCTTTATTGCCCCATATATGCGATCCTTATTGGTTGTTATTGCAGTAGTTGTCGCAAGTTTTAAAGTTGTGCTACTGCTCTCAGTTGGAACATATTTTTCATTGACTAATGTCCATACTTTCCAGAAAATAGCAAAATCAACATCCGAAACAGCATTTGTTTGCCTAGCTTCGGCGTTAGTAGACTTTCCTGAAATAAAGCCAAAGCTAAAAACAGATACCAAAACAATAAAGGTAACAAGTTTTTTAATAGAATTATTCGATGTCTCAGAACCCATAGTGTTAGCAGTATATTATAAACAAATGTATAATACTAGTCATAAATATTTTAAGCCAATGAAACTTACTGCGAAAAATCCCGTATTCCTTTTCGATACATTAAAGAAAGAAAAGAGAGAATTTTCCCCTATAATTCAAAGTCAGGTCTCAATGTATCACTGTGGTCCGACGGTTTATGATTATTTGCATATCGGAAATCTGAGGTCATTCTTACTGGCAGATTTTTTGAGACGAGTTTTTGAGTTTAATGATTATAAAGTTCGACAGGTAATGAATATTACCGACATCGGGCATCTGACTTCTGATGCTGATAGTGGAGACGACAAAATGACAAAAGCCTTAATCAGAGAAGGAAAAGAGCTGACACTTGAAAATATGAAGACTTTGGCATTTTTTTATTCTGATGTTTTCAAGAATGACCTCAAGAGTTTGAACATCTTAACTCCTAATTCCCTACCAATGGCGAGTGATCATATAAAGGAAGACGTCGATTTGATTTCAAAGCTGAGCGATAAGGGTTTAACTTATAGGACAACAGATGGTTTATATTTCGATACTATTAAATATCCTGAATATGGAAAATTAGGCGGTGTGTCAGTTGTTGATGAAAAGGAATTGCAAAGTCGCCTCGCGCAAAATGGAGAGAAAAAAGACCCACGAGATTTTGCGCTTTGGAAGTTTAATGAAGCTTTGGGGTACGAAACTCCATGGGGCAAGGGCTTCCCAGGCTGGCACGTTGAATGTTCTGCAATGTCAATGAAATACCTCGGAGAAAGTTTTGATATTCACACCGGTGGAATCGATCACATTTCGGTGCACCACAATAACGAAATCGCACAATCTGAGAGTGTTACAGGAAAACCGTTGGCCAACTACTGGCTTCATGGTGCCTTTCTTAATGTTAAAGACAGTAAAATGGCCAAGTCATCAGGGGCTTTTATTACCTTAAAAGACTTAATTGAAAAAGGCTACTCCCCTCTTGATTATCGATATTTACTACTTACTGCACATTGGTCAACATCTTTGAATTTCAGTCTCGAGTCTCTTGATGGTGCAAGGCAAGCAAGACATCGATTGATTAAGCATGTTAATGAACTTTACAATGGAGAAATTGACCAAAAACAAATCGAAGAATTTACTACTATTGTAAATAACAACTTAAACATGCCCGAAGCAGTATCATTCGTCTGGCAACTGTTAAAATTAAATACGCTTAATAAATCAACTATAAATGAATTTGATAAAGTTTTAGGACTAAACTTAATTGAAGAATCAAATAAAATAAATGAGGAGGTTTCTGATGAAGTAAAATCCCTAATAAAATCACGTGATGAAGCCCGCACGAACAAAGATTGGAAAAAATCAGACGAACTGCGGGATTCTATTATTACCCTGGGCTACGAAGTTATCGACACCCCCAATGGTACAGTAGCAAAAAAGAAGATATAATATAAGCATATGAACATTTTTTTATTTTCAATACATTTTTCCGCACTTGCACTAGGTGCTGGAGCAGCTTTTATCATCGACTTGTTTTTCGTTACGTCGGCAAAAATACGTATTTTGTCCACGAGGGATGTCAAAATGATCTTTAGGTTGAATTTCGCAGTGTTGGTTTCAATAGTAATCGCTTTGGTTACTGATATTAGTATAATTTCATTCGAAGTTATGGAGGCAACAAATACTGGATTTTCATACTGGCTTCTAAAGCTTCTGTTGTTGTCCATTGTATTTTTGGCAGCACTTACACTTAGAAAAATACATTTGCCTACATTGTTACGTCATCAAAAACACAGCGCACACTTGTCGGACAGCTTTATTTATCACAGCGATGCCCTTATCAACACTGTCATCGTCTCAACTATTACCTGGATTTCGGTAATCCTTGCTACAACTTATGAATACGTAGCTAATATCGGTAAAGCACCGTCTACATTGTCATTTATTATTTTGTATTGTATAGCTTTGTTTTTTTCTATCAAGCTATTCACCTTCCTCAAGGAGAAAATCACCAAGATTCATACCAAGAAATAGATATTCAGTATCTATTAACAGCTTGTGAACAAATGAAGAGTTTTTAAGGTTTTCTTTATCTTTAATTAAGGTGTAAAATGTAGGCATGAGTAATCCTACTTCCTACAAAAGAACATACAAGACTATCGAGTCTACTTTGAACGTTCGAAATAATTTACGTGTCCCCCCTCACAACCTAGAAGCAGAAAAGGCCGTCCTCGGATCCCTTATGATTCGAAGCCAGGCTTTCAATGACATTATTGATCTTATTAATGAAGACACTTTCTACAGCGAAAAACACAGATTGATTTTCAGAACCATGAATGATCTGTTTAATGCACACAGCCCAATGGATTTGGTTGCGGTTAAAAACCTTCTTGATGAAAAACAAATTTTGGATGCGGTTGGTGGATCATCGTACCTTGCAGAATTGGTTCATGTTGTTCCCTCTGCAACAAACCTAGAGCACTACGCACAAATCATTCAGAAAAAGTCTTATATGCGAAATCTTATTCTCGCATCAGATCATGTCGCCCAATTAGGTTACGACGAAGTCGGACACCTAGAAGAGGTACTCGATCAAGCAGAAAAAAGAATATTTGAAGTAACCAACAAGAATAGTTCAAAAAAGTTCAGAGACATTAAAGATGTTTTGAAGGGCGTTTGGGAACAAATCGATAAGATTCACAATTCAGGTGGCGAGGCAGGACAAGGTGTCCTCTCTGGTTTTGCTGAACTTGATTCAAAGACTTCAGGATTTCAAAAATCAGACCTAATCATCATCGCAGCCAGGCCATCAGTCGGTAAGACGGCCCTTGCACTTGATATCGCTCGTAATGCGGCGGTGAAATACAATATTCCTGTTGGAATCTTCTCGCTTGAAATGAGTGCAGCGCAGCTCATTAATCGTATGCTCTCTGCAGAATCAATGGTTGATTCGTGGAAAATGCGTACTGGAAAGTTGTCACGCGAAGAGGATTTTGCCCAGATTGGTGAGGCTATGGCACGCCTTTCAAAAGCTCCAATATATATAGAAGACACTCCAGGAAACAACATTTTGAAAATGCGAAGTGTTGCGAGACGACTTAAGAGCGAAAAAGGACTTGGACTTATTATTGTCGACTACTTGCAGTTGATGGTTCCGACTCAATCGGTCAAAAGTGATAACGTCGTACAGCAAGTAACTGAAATATCTCGTTCCTTAAAGCACTTGGCGCGTGAATTGGATGTGCCAGTAATTGCCCTTTCACAGCTTTCGCGTGCTGTTGAACAGCGCGGTGGCAAGCCTCGCCTTTCAGACCTCAGAGATTCCGGTTCAATCGAACAGGATGCCGATTTAGTTATGTTTATTCATCGTGAAGACAAACACAATACTGAACCTGGTGCAGCGCCTAGTATCACTGAGATTTTGATTGAAAAGCATAGAAATGGTCCGACGGGCTCCGTGCAACTATACTTTAATAATAAAATTACCAGCTACCAAAACGTCGAGAAAAAGGACTTTGGAGATTTTAGCGAACACATGGGCATGGAGCCGGGGATGTGATTCCGCAGAATCACGTCGCGCAGTGTCCATTGAAGCGCGACGCAATAATTAATTAATGCATTATGTCTAGTATCGATAAGCTGACTGAAATATTTAGGAAGTTTCCAGGTGTCGGTCCACGCCAGGCGCGGCGTTTTGTGTATCATTTATTAAGTAGAAATGACAATACCGTTGGTGAAATTATAGAAAACATCAACAAGCTTAAAAACGACGTAGCACAGTGTAAAAGCTGTCAGAGATTTTATGCTTTAAAAAATCCTGGGACAGATGTCTGTGGAATTTGTGCGGATCATAATCGCGAGCAAAATATTTTAATGATAGTGGCACGAGATGTGGACTTGGATAATATGGAAAAGTCCCGCGCTTTCAATGGCTTATATTTTGTACTTGGAGGTAATGTTCCGATTCTTGAAGAGAAGCCTGATGGTTTTATTAGACAAAAAGAACTACTTGAAAGGATTAAAAATTTGAGCTTGAAAGAAATTATTATTGGGACAAGTGCTAACCCAGAGGGCGAAAATACTTTTTATTATGTGCAAGGATTGTTGAAAAAGTTTTTGGGAGATGGGGTTAGGATTACTACTTTGGGACGAGGCCTTTCTACTGGAAC
>JAYSWB010000015.1:0-22404 GCA_043718245.1 bacterium | reverse complement strand
AGAGTTGAATATTTACTCAACACCAGACCGAGGAAACGCCTTGGCTGGAAGACACCATTACAAATGATGAGTGGTGCACTTCAAAGTTGAATTCAGCTTTTGGTGTATTGACTTTAGGATAGATAGGTGTCATTATATATATGTAGAGTCCAAAACGGCTCACTAGCACAACAACCCAAAAACTACATACAGAAAGGGCCAATATGGCACCAAACTACTATACAGATACCAACGCAGTCAGTCACGACCTCGTCGAAAGCCTCATGCCGGATCGCAAGCGCATCCCGGACGAAGTTTTCAAAGAAGTCCTCAAGTGGCTTCCGATCATGACTAGTGACTTCATCGTCACCCGCCTGAATTCCTCGAGTGGCAAGCGGGAATTCCTCCTCGGCTATCGCGCCGAAGCCCCCTTTAAAGACGCTTGGTTTGTCACCGGCGGCCGTCTCAACTGGGGCGAAACAACGATGGAGGCGTGCAAGCGCCACCTCAAACGAGAACTCGGGTTGGAGGGAGTTACTCCGAGGTTCGTCGGGCAGGTCTCCGTCATGAATCCCGAAAGCGCTACGCGACCACTCTGGCACTCCATCTGGAATCTTCACGAAGTCTTCGTTGCCCCCGATGCAGTCATCAAGCCTAACGCAGAAAACGCGAAGGTCGGATGGTTCACCAAGATCGAACCGTCGTGGCCTGACCCAGTCCGTGAAGCTCTCCAGATGATTGGGTTCTCGGAGTAACCATTCTCCAAAATAACACATGGTCCGTCGCACACTTCGTGCGGCGGGCCTGTTTTTTTACTTTCCGCCGCTTAAACGGTGATACCCAGGGCGCAAGGTATCTTTTATTTTGTTCTTGATTTTTTCAATCATGAATAGCTTTTGGAACATGAATTTTTTAATACCAGTTTTTTTCCATTGAGATAATCTTTCTTTTATTACTTCGCGATATTTTGGCACAAATTCTTCTATAAGGTGGTATACCCCGTCGATCACGACATGATGAATATGATAAGTACTAGCATCCGCAACAATTTCATAATCGATCTTGTCATAAATCCCATATCGCAGTTCGATAATCGTGCGATCAAGTTTTTGTTTTGATCCAGGTCTGGTGCTTGCGCCTTTTCCTTCATTTAAATAAAATCCCAAAAGCCCGTCTGCCATGACTGCTTTTCCATTAAAAGCCAAACGTACGCATAAATCAAAGTCCGCTCCAGATACGAGCTGTTCGTCAAACATTCCTGACCTTTTACAGAGCTCTTTTTTAAACATTACAAAAGGCCCAAAAATCATAGAACGTGTAAACTCAGATGGGGGAATGTGAGAGTGTCTTACTAAACTACCTCGAAGAGTACCTGCAGAAACAAATTGTCTAACGATTTCATAATCTCCAAATGAAATATCACCTCCTTTTTCTTCGATAGCTTTAACTTGGAGTTCGATTGAATTAGGAGTTCGAAGATCGTCTACATTCCATATAGTCACATACTTTCCAGACGCCTCCTTAATACATGTATTCATTGATGTTCCGATAGGTACCACTGGACTTGTAATAATATGCTTGATTCGTCCGGGATATTTTTCCTGAAAAGCCTTAACCCATGAGGTTTCCTCTTGATCTGGATCATTATGGTCGAGAACTACTTCCATTTGGTCGAACATGGTTTGCTTTGGCAATTCATCTAGAAAAAGCTTCAAATATGGCTTCATTCGGAAACAGGGAGTAATAGTGCTTACAATTATGTTCATATTTTTATTTTATCATTTTTAACTCTCGCATTTGCTTAATAATATCTCGTACCCCTTCCTTTATATTAATTTTCGGCTTCCAGAAATTAAATATATATTGAGATGGCTCGTTTCTGACAGAGTGTTGCACGTCATCGCTCGCTACCCCTGGTACAATTGGAATGTTATTAAACTCTTCGCTGATGATTTGGGCGACGTCTAAAATACAAGTCCATTCAAAACTTGTAATATGAAGTGGCTGTTCGGGATTTACTTTATCAAATTGCTCTGCCAGAGTGACAAGGCATCGAGAGCAATCCTCTGCGTGTAAGAGCTGGCGACTTTCTTTACCATCAGTTAAGAGATCGATTTTTTTATTCTGGTCAGCCTTCAATATTAAGTCTGTAATAACATGAGATTTTTCTAGATCTCTCTCTAATCCATAAACATTCCAAAATTTCACAATTTTTCCTCCAAGCGCCATGGTAATCTTCTCTCCTAAGTTTTTCAAAATTCCATAATTAGAAAAAGACATGGTCGACATCTGGCTTGAAGCGAAAATAAAAGGCTTTTTGTGCTTCTTAATCAGCTCAAACGTATTAACCATCAGTTTTTGATTGTTCGTTATGAAATCATATGTATCTTGGTACATTTTTAAGTATCTCGAACCACCCACATCAAAAGCTAGGAAAAAAATAAAATCACTATTTTTAATTGATTCTTCCAAAAGGGGATTTGCTGGAATCCTGAGATCCTCCTTTTCATTTCGAACAACATCAAATCCTATCGCTTCATGAGAAGTGTTTTTTTTAACGTATTCTGTCAAGGCGGTGCCGATCTGTCCAGATGATCCTAAAATTAGAAACTTCATTTAAGTAAGAATAACCTTAATATTTAATGTTTTCTATACTACCACATTCAACAATATGAAGCCATGTGATACAATTCCCCCATACCCCTTATAAATTAACCAACCCTTCGAACTTCACTCACATGAACAAAACTTCACGATATTTACAATATTCCATTATTACACTTGTATTTTTACTTCTCCTCACGCCCCTTATAATGACAAGCAACATGTTCTTCCCCTACATCACAGGGAAGGCGTTCTACTTCCGAACAATTGTCGAAATCATGACGGCGCTTTACATTATTCTGGTTTGCTTCGACAGATCTTTTCTTCCTAAAAAGTCTCCGATCACTTGGGCGCTCTCGGCGTTCCTTCTTATTATGGGCCTCGCAACAATTTTTAGCATTGCACCCGCAAAAAGTTTCTGGAGCAACTTTGAAAGAATGGAAGGGTACGTCACGCTAATTCATTTAGGGCTTTTGTTTTTGGTTACGTCGTCTGTTATAAAGGTACGAAGGACTTGGGTCTATCTTTTTCATGCTTTGATGGCCGCTTCTATTGTTGTCGGGCTTGTTGCTTTGCAAGATTTTTCTGCTGAAAATGCAGGCATGATCAGCGGAGGTCGTATTCAGGGAACTCTTGGAAACTCGAGCTATCTCGGAGTCTACGCACTACTTAATGTATTCATCGCAGCATTTTTCCTTCTGTCACACTTTGCTCGCAAAAATGCCAAGGACATGTTGTCTAGAATTTTTGGTTATGCACTTATAATTATTTTTAACATTGTAATTTTGTTCTACACAGGAACAAGAGGGGCTGTGGTTGGTCTTGGGCTCGGTGTTTTATTGACAGCACTTATCCTTGCTATTCGTGAAAAGCAAAGTAAAAAAATTAGAAATATTGGTATCGGGATTTTGGCCGCGGCTCTTGTTGTTGTTGCGTTTTTGGGAGCCATTCGCGGTACAGAATTTGCAAAGAGCAATTCATCTCTCGATCGTTACAGTGCGCTTGTGACATGGGACATTTCAAGTATTTTGGAAAATCAGGGTTATGCCCGCGCAGGTCTTTTGTGGCCGATGGCGTGGCAAGGGGTTGTTGAAAAGCCGATCCTCGGATGGGGACAGGACACTTTCGGATATGTTTTTGCAAAGTATTACAATCCAGCAGCTTATGCACAGGAGCAATGGTTCGACCGCACCCACAACGTATTCTTTGATTGGATGATCGCAGGAGGATTTTTGGGGCTTCTTGGTTACTTATCATTATTTGGCGCACTTATTATTGTTCTATGGTCAAAGCACAAAGATGCTGGCAAAGGTCACAAGTGGCCATTGATCGAACGGGCGACTATCAGCGGATTGTTATTGGCGTATTTTGTTCACAATTTCTTTGTGTTCGACAACTTAACAAGTTATATAGTCTTCTTCCTTCTCCTTGCGTATTTCCACGAGAGAAATGTTTCAGCAAACGAATCGGCTCATCAGCATAATCCAGAATACCTGCATGTCCCGCTACTATCAAAGGAAGGATCTCAGTGGTTTGTCGTAACGATTTCTGCAGTCGTGCTTGTCTTTGCGCTGTACCACGTAAATTACAAACCTTATCAAAATTCAGCAAACCTTATTAAAGCTCTTCAAGCATTAGGTAACCATTCAGATTCAGAGGGCCAAGTTGTCGGTCCAAATCCTGCAGAGACTTTGGAATACTTTAAATCGATTTTCGATTCGAACAGCACATTAGGAATTGCAGAAGCACGAGAGAGATTGGTAGAAGTCGCATCTGCGGTTATTACTTCAACATCTACATCTCGAGAGTTGGCTACAGAATATGACGCACTAACAAGAGATCAATACGCACAACAGTTCGAGAGATTCCCAGGTGATCCACGTTATCATTATTTCTTTGCATTATATCTTTCAAAAATCGGAGATGTTAAGGGCTCACTTTCTGAAGTTCAAAAAGCAGAAGCGCTCTCACCGACAAAACAGCAGTTCCTCTTACAAGAAGGTTTGATTCTTTTGAACACAAAACAATTTGCTGAAGCATTAGTACCGTTTAAAAAAGCCTACGAGCTTGAACCAAAGAATGACGCTGCACGATTGTTCTACGCTGTTAGTCTAATTTATTCTACAAGTGTAGATGAGGCGACTGCAATTGTAGCTGGCAGTAATGTCGAATCTGATGGAACACTTATCCAAGCGTATCTTGATGTTGGACGATTCGATATCATAGAAAGTATTGCCAAGAAAAAGATTGCTGAAAATCCAACAGACGTACAACTCCACGTATCTCTTGCAGCATTGTATTTGAAAGCGGGGCGGAATAGTGATGCAATCCGCGAGCTTAGAGTTGCAGTGGACTTAGAACCAGCATTCAAAGCGCAAGCAGAAGAATATATAAAAATGATTCAGAGTGGAAAAGATCCGTCACGACAATAAAAAATAGTTTCATGAAAATAAAAAACACTTTAGAAAAAAATAAAGTGTTTTTTATTTTTTAAAATTATTTTACAAAAAATTTTGCATCGCGCTTCAATCGACACTGCGCGATGTGATTTTGCAAAATCAACTTATCCACACAATTTTACAAAAAAACATTGCGCACAACTTCGATATGAACGATAATTAAGGTACGAGTTTTCGTCTGGCACAAATTATTTGTAATTAAAGTCGACAGAACGGAAACGCGAATTAAGAGATCTTTTAATTTACAAAAAATATCATGGCAGCAAAAAAGAAGGCTAAGAAGGTTGCAAAGCGAAAGCCAGCAGCTAAAAAGAAGAAAGGAGCAAAGAAGTCAAAGAAGAGATAAATTTTAAATAATTTTTCTTCTCACTTAACAAAAACACCACTTAACTGTGGTGTTTTTGTGTTTATGACCTCTGTGGTATAGTAGTCCCACTATGTCGATCATATCCAAGATTATCGGTACGCACTCATCACGATTTATCAAGAAATATAGGAAAAATGTTGAGGCTATAAATGCTTTAGAGGAACACCTTAAATTGCTTTCAAATGATGAATTAAAGGCAAAAACCTCCGAATTAAAGGAGAAAATTGGTAATTTAGAGTCTCAGGGAAAAACTTTACAAGAGGCGCTATCAACTGTGTTGCCCGAAGCATTTGCGGTGGTTCGTGAGACTTCACACCGAGTACGCAATCAACGTCACTACGATGTGCAACTGATCGGCGGAATGATTCTCCATGATGGAAATATTGCGGAAATGAAAACAGGAGAAGGAAAAACTTTGATGGCGACATTGGCTGTGTATTTGAATGCATTGTCAGGACGCGGTGTTCACGTGATTACGGTGAATGATTACTTGGCGCGAAGAGATGCGGTGTGGATGAGTGAAATTTATTCATTCCTGGGATTAACAGTAGGTGTTGTGAATGATGACACTTCGTATTTGTTTGACCCTGCGCATGTTAATGAAGAAAAACTTGAACAAGAAATAAATGAATCAGGATCTTTCAAAGTAAAATACGAATTTTTAAAACCATGCGACAGAAGGGATGCATATACAGCTGATGTAACTTACGGAACAAACAGTCAGTTCGGATTTGATTATTTGCGCGATAACTTGGAAAAAAATACACAAGGCCTGCGTCAGCGTGATTTTTACTACGCTATTGTGGACGAAGTGGACTCAATTTTGATCGACGAATCTAGAACACCTCTCATTATCGCGATTCCATTTGCTGATTCCGATGACTTCTATACTACTTTTTCAAAGATTTCTAGAAGAATGTCAAAGGACGAGCACTATACAGTTGATGAAAAGTTCCGATCAATTTCATTAACAAGTGCGGGAATTGACTTGGCAGAAAAAGAATTGGGAATGGGAAATATTTACAGCGATGGGGGTATCAAATTCGTGCATCACTTGGAAAACGCAGTGAAGGCAAAAGCACTTTATATAAAGGATGTGGAATATGTTGTGAAGGATAATCAAGTCATTATTGTCGACCCATCAACTGGACGTTTGCAACCTGGGCGACGTTGGAGCGAAGGCTTGCACCAAGCAATCGAGGCGAAAGAGGGCGTAAAAATTAATCAAGAAACCCGCGCATATGCTTCAATTACTTACCAAAACTATTTCCGATTATATCCAAAGTTGGCAGGAATGACAGGAACAGCAATGACGAGCTCAGAAGAATTTTTGAAAGTGTACGGTATCGACACCATAGAGGTGCCGACTCACCGAAAAATTGTCCGACAGGATTTTAGCGACTTGATTTTCCAAAACGAAAATGGAAAGTTCAAAGCCATCTCGCGAAAAATCAAAGAATTAAATGCAAAAGGCCAGCCGGTCCTTGTTGGTACTGCTTCAATTGAAAAAAACCAGCTACTTTCTGAATATTTAAAGAAAGAGGGAATCCCACACACATTATTGAATGCAAAACCTGAATTTGCCGAAAAAGAAGGAGAAATCGTGGCACAAGCGGGCCGTAAAGGAGCGGTGACAATTGCAACTAACATGGCAGGGCGAGGTGTGGACATTAAATTAGGAGGTGTACCTGCAACGAAAGAACAATACGAAGAAATTCGCGACCTTGGAGGTTTATTCGTGCTTGGAACCGAACGCCACGAGGCACGTCGAATTGACAACCAGCTTCGAGGTCGTTCAGGTCGACAAGGAGACCCTGGGGCAAGTCAATTTTTCGTATCATTTGATGACAACCTGATGCGTGTTTTTGCGAGCGACACTATTAAAAAAATGATGGCACGTCTAAAGGTTCCAGAAGACGAGGCGATTACAAACATGATCGTGACCCGCGCTCTTGAAAGTGCCCAGTCAAGAATCGAAGGAATACATTTTGATTCACGTCGCCATGTCCTTGAATATGATGACGTGTTGAACCAGCAGAGAAAGCGTGTGTATGAACGTCGCCGTAGAATCCTAATAGGGGATGCATCTGTTGTATCAGAAGAACTTGAGAGAATTTTATCTCACACAACTTTAGAGGCTAAAAATAAAATCCAAGAAAAGAGAAATGCAATGGGAGAGCACCCGTTTTTGAATACCGTTCGCGGGGCAATCCTTCAAACTGTCGATTTGTTTTGGGTAGATCACTTGGAAATCATGGATTATATGCGATCAAGTGTTGGACTTCGTGCGTACGGACAAAGAGACCCTTTGGTAGAATATAAACGTGAAGGACTTCGATTATTTAAACAAATGGAGGTGGGGGTTGATGCAGAAATAATCAGGACTCTTGAAAATGTTACGGCCGAGATTGGTGTTGGTGAAAATGTCCGAACGGTTGAATTAAAACCGAATGCTGATTCATATAATCCTGTGACGGGAGAAATTGCTCAGAATATTGCCAATATCAAGTCTGCAAAGGCAGCGGTAAAAAATCAGGAGGGTAACAAAGTGGGGAGAAACGATCCTTGTCCTTGTGGAAGTGGAAAGAAGTATAAGAAGTGCCACGGGGTGAATGTTTAACGTACCTCCTCCCACGTATCGCTCGACTTCTTGAAAAAAGTTGTCAAAAAGAAATTCATAAACCACTGAGAAAGGAGTTTTGGCCAGCCTACTGTATGAGCCCGCCTTCCTGTGTGGTGAACAGTCAAGGAAGACTCCATTCTTGTTTTGTATCTCTTTGAAATTCTCTTGAATAAATCATAATCTTCTCCTGCAGCAAATGCTTCGTTAAATCCACCAACTTCATCAAAAACTCTTTTCCTCATCATTTGAAACTCGCCAGTTGAAACTCCCATCCCACAAACATTATTATAAAAGCGGTGTAATAGGTTCATAGAACCAAACACTAGTTTATCAGCTGCAGTTTCTACTTCAGGTAAAACCTTTATTGTTACCGTCAGAGCACCCAACTTTTCATCTTCCTCAAACCTCGAAATTGCTTTAGTAAAAAATCCATCCATATCCTTAATCGAAGTGTCAGCATCCATAAACACAAAGTACTCTCCTTGAGCAATTTTTGCGCCGGCATTTCTGCCCTGGCTGATATTTTGGCGATTTTCTCCCCTGTAGACAACAACTTTATCGGTAAACTTTCTCACTATATTAATTGTTCCATCTAAACTTCCACCATCCGAAACGATTATTTCCTTTTCTCCAGAATATGACGAAACACCCTCTAATGTGGAGGCAATAATCTTTCTTTCGTTCTTGCTCGGGATAATGAATGAAATCATATTATTACAATTTACCGTTGGCGATTTTTTTATGGAAGTGCTTTCCGATCCTGAAAGCTACTAATAAAATAAGCAAAAAACCTCCAACTAAAGTAATTTTTCCAGATATGTTTTCGATAGTCACAAACAAATGACTAAATGAATAGCCTAAAGCCATCAAAAAACCTACCCACACGAATCCTCCAAAGAAATTCACCAGGCAGTATTTTTTAAATGGAATTTTCACAAGGCCCGCCGTAAAGAGAACAACAGGTGCAAAGCCAAACCCTGTCGTGAGCTTTGAAATAAATAATATTGATGTGTGATATTTGTGAAAATAAGTTTCAGTCATTTTTATATTTTTATCATTCAGCCCCATGAACTTTCCAAACCGACTGTGTGCAATTTTAAGTCCCCCCTTTCTTCCTAAAAAATACCAAATTATGTCTGCCATAAAGTCTCCAATAATTAATGCAAAATATGTCGGCCAAAGCAAAAGAACCTTTGTTTGCACCAGAAATCCTCCTATTGCCATAACGATAGGCCCTTCTGGTATAGCCAGTAGAGCAAGTACTATGTATTTGTAATCTAAAAGTAGAAAAGGAAACCAAGTGGGCATAAGTAGAAGTATAGACTTTCAGTTTGCTTTTGTCTTCTCTTGGGCTACACTTTATTTTATGCCTCCATTAATTACCGAAAAAAAATCGGCTTACTTTCCAACGCTCGATGTTCTGCGCTTCCTGGCTTTTATGCTGGTCTTTGTCTCGCACTCGGCCTTACTTTTTGGCTACACCAATCCATCCATAGTTTGGGAAAATTTTAAATTGATTTTTTTAAAACATGGGGATCTCGGTGTCACTTTCTTTTTTGTCCTAAGTGGATTTTTGATCACATATTTATTGATGAGTGAAAAACAAGAAAAAGGGGATATAAATATCAAAAAGTTTTATGCCCGTCGTTTGTTTCGAATTTGGCCAGTATATTTCATCACAATTTTCATTGCGGTCTGGGGGTTGCCATTTTTTGTCGATTTTTTAGGAATGGGGGATAGATTACCTTTTGACGTATTTTTCAACTTACAAAGTTATCCTTGGTATTTGTTTTTTGTTGGAAACTTTAATATGTTTTTAAACACCCCGCCTTCTGTGACTCTTGCGATTTTGTGGTCGATTTCTGTCGAGGAACAGTTCTATCTACTATGGCCCTTAGTAGTGAAATTTATGAAGAGAAAGCATTTGCTGGTACTGCTATCCTCTGTCATTCTTCTTTCGATAATTTATCGTTTCACCTATGCTTATGATTACAATACGGTAAAATATTCGACGTTTTCTGTCATGTCAGATATCGCTATTGGTTGTATTGTGGCTTGGCTTTTTGTTGAAAAAAAGAGAATAATTTCATGGTTAAAAAACTTGAGTGGTATAAAATCCTTTTCACTATACGCAAGTTTAATTGTTCTCATCATATCGCGCTCTCTTATTTATGGTGTGAATCTAGAATGGGCAAGGCGGTCTCTTGTTGCTATTGAACCTATAGTTTTCGCAATCTTCTTTGCATTAATAATCATACATCTCGTTCAACTTCAAGATACTGGTAAATCCTTAATTCAAAAGGCGCTTATTTATTTGGGTAGAATTTCATACGGTCTGTATGCCTATCATATGATTGCTTTGGTTGTTGTTCTCTCTATTTTTTACAAGGCAGGTTTCAATACCACTTATCAATCCGCACCGCAATTTATTGCTGTATTTTTCACTACACTTTTTGTTGCAATGATTATTTCCACCCTTTCTTATCAACTAATTGAAAAGAAAATTTTAAAGTTGAAAAAGAATTTTCAATAGTTTACTTTATAGAATCAGCAACAGACCCATCAGAAAGTTCGTCACTCGCCTCAGCATTTGTTCCACCGCAGGCTCTGATACTGTCTGCGTAAGTTCGCATTGTAGTTTTTTCCGTTGTTTTTAAAGCTTCAAAAGCAGTCTTCACTGACTTTTTATAAGTATTTCTAGCTGCAGTCCTCGCATCCTGACGAGCCTTCTTGGTGGTCTGGTCAAACGAAGCTTTAACGGCATCTTCACGGATAGATAGGGCAGAGATCGTACTGCTTGCGAATTTTGAATATATACTGACCAATGATGCTTTACGTACATCGACGGCAGTTTTGGCACAATTAGAAGTTGCCATTTTTGTAGTAGAGGCGTTTCCTCTGTCACGAAGGAGGGATCGAGTCGTTGAAGCCTTTATTCTATCTTCGACACGATTTTCGATATTTCTAAGGGGACGAGTATCTGTTCTTTCTGCTAATGTGACAGTTGCTGTTAAAGCAAAAACCGCTGTTAATGTTCCTAAAATTGTATATCTCAACATGTTTGTATTATAGCTACTTAATAAATCCTATGAAATGTATTATAGTATAGGTATATGAAACCACAAGGCGTAAATTTGACTTATTTCACAATTATAATATTAGTAGTAACAGCAGTCGCTCTATATGTCCTATGGCCATTTGTCGGAGTGCTCGCTATGGCTGGAATTTTGGCAGTAGTTCTCGGTCCAATTTATCGCTATTTTTTAGCAAAAGTTAAGGGCAGAAAAACTATTGCTACAACTATTACGCTGACCCTCTTCCTATTTGCAGTAATATTTCCACTAATTTTTATTTTGCAAAGTGTTTTTGTCGAAGCAAATGATTTTTATGTATCCTTAAGCAACCGCGACGTAGTCTCTTTTGAAAAGATAAACGCTGTCGTCGAATCATATACCCAGAAATTATTCCCACAATTCAAGTTTGATGCCAGAGAAAAATTGGTCGAGTTTTCTTTATACATAGTGAACAATTTAGGAGCGTTCTTTGCCGGTGCCGCTTCGTTTGGTCTGAAATTATTTTTGGCTATGTTTGCTTTGTTTTATTTTTTGCGCGACGGGGAAAAATTCAAAGAACACATCATGGTCCTCTCGCCACTTCCTAGGAAAGATGATGAAAGAATAGTCGAATCTTTGAAAGTCTCTATTAATTCAATCGTGGTTGGGTCGGTCACAGTTGCAGCCCTTCAGGCAGCGGTCATTTGGATTGGCTTCTTGATTTTCGGAGTGCCAAACCCAGCGCTCTGTGCCATTATCGTTGCGCTTGCAGCGCTATTCCCTGGTGTAGGACCGAGCATTGTGTGGATACCCGCTACAATTTACTTGTTCATCTTCGGAGGAAATTTCCCATACGCATGGATCGGCTTCGTAATTTATTGTCCACTTTTGTTTACTTATAACGATACTTTTCTTGGGCCAAAGCTTATTGAAAAGGGATCAAATATTCATCCGCTTTTGATTCTCTTCTCAATTTTAGGAGGAGTAGTAGCTTTCGGACCAGAAGGTTTAATATTAGGTCCGACAATTTTGGCCTTCCTGTTTACCCTTATCCGAGTTTACCAAGACTATGCCAAAGAAAGAGCTGTCCAAGCCTAAATTAATCGTTACACATTCCGCAAATTTTCACGTCGACGACGTGTTTGGTACTGCGTGTGCAATTTTGTTGATGGAGAAAAAGGGATTTAAATACAAAGTTAAAAGATCACTTGATCCTGCTGTTTGGGCGGAGGGAGATTTAGTTCTTGATATCGGTCGCGTATATAATCCGTCTAAAAATCGATTTGATCATCATCAGGATTTGAAAATTACCCATAAGAATGGAATAAAATATGCTGCGTTTGGATTAGTTTGGAAAAAATACGGCAAGTATTTATGTGGAAATCAAAAAGTGGCGGATAGGGTAGAGGAAAAATTAGTCATTCCAGTAGATGCGGAAGACAATGGGGTAGATTTATATAGGCAGACGATGGAGGATGTAAAACCATTTACAATTAGGGACGTTATTGAAAATGAATGTTCACGTGGTTTTGAAGATGTTAAAAAGTTTGATGAAAGATTTTTTAACTTGATACCATTTGCTAAACACATAATTTTGCAATCCATCAATGAAGCAAAAGGTTATACTCAGGTTGAGAAAATTGCAGAGAAACATTTCAAGGATGCAAAAGATAAACGGGTAATTATCCTTCCACAATTTTTAGGCTACGGTTTTTTGAAAATGAAAGAGCCTCTTGTGACTATTTATCCTGATGCAAGGGGAAATTGGTCTGCCAAGGCCGTTAGGGTCACATCTGGTCAGTATGCATCCAGAATTTATTTTCCTGAAAAGTGGGCAGGGTTGAATGGAGATGACTTGGTAAAAATATCTGGCGTACCCGATGCAGTTTTTTGCCACAAGGGTCTTTTTCTGGCGGTTGCTAAAAGCAAAGAGGGGGCAATAGCCCTTGTGGATGCCATGTTCAAGGAAGCCGGCTTTTTGCCTGTGAAAGTCTAAATTTGTGATATAGTCTCTGTATTATGCATTTCGTAGACGAACTAACACTCAGGTTAAAAGCAGGAAGAGGCGGCGACGGTGTGGTCCGCTGGCTCTCTGAAAAATTTAAGGAATATTCTGGTCCGGCAGGAGGAGACGGGGGAAATGGCGGAGATGTAATTGCGCGTGCTGTTCGCAATACTTTTCTATTGGGAAAATATGCGCATGTTAAAGAGATGCTTGCAGAAAACGGTCAACCGGGTGAAAATCGTAGCAAAAAAGGCAGACAAGGAGAAGATTTAATTATCGATTTTCCAATTGGAAGTATTCTTACAAATAATGATTCTGGTGAAGTTTACAGACTGGATGAAGATGCCCAAACAATTGTTTTGTTAAAAGGAGGAAAAGGTGGTTATGGAAACGAACATTTCAAAGCTTCAACAAATACCAAACCAGAAGAATCAACAAAAGGACGTGAGGGTGGTGAGGCGACTTTTTCCATTGAGGTGGAAATCATCGCATCTGCGGGTTTGATTGGACTTCCAAATGCTGGAAAAACTTCATTATTAAATGTGCTTACAAATGCGAATGCAAAAATTGGTGCGTATCAATTCACGACACTGGAACCAAATCTCGGAGATTTATATGGACACATTCTTGCGGATATCCCGGGTCTTATTGAAGGCGCATCAGAAGGGAAAGGTTTAGGTCACAAGTTTTTGCGACATATTCGCCGCACTCAGATGTTGATACATTGTATTTCAAGTGAAAATGAAAATCTATTTGAAACCTACGAAGTCATCCGTGATGAATTAAAAGATTTCGATAAAGAACTTTTAGAAAAAGAAGAAATAATTGTAGTGACTAAAATGGATATTTTAGGTATAGAAGACACAGAGAAAAAGGCAAAAGCCGTCAAAGAATGGAAAGGAAAAAAGGTCTTTGTCATCTCTGTTTATGATATTGATTCGATTAAAAAATTCAGCGATTCACTTGTGAAATTACTGAAATAATTTATATTAAAGCCCATGATTACGGCCCCATCTGGAAAAATCTATAAACCCACAATTGGCTTGGAAATTCACGCTGAATTGAAAACAGCGTCAAAAATGTTTTGTGCGTGTAAAAACAATCCAGACGAGGAAAAACCTAATGTAAATGTCTGTCCAATTTGTATGGGACATCCTGGAACTTTACCAGTGATTAATAAAAAAGCCGTTGAACATGTGATCAAAATCGGTCATGCAATCGGCGCAAAAATTGCGGACTTTACAGAATGGGATCGAAAGAATTATTTCTACCCAGATATTCCAAAGGGATATCAAATTAGCCAGTTTGCACACCCGCTTATCACAGGAGGAAAAATTGCTGGTGTTGAACTCACGCGAATTCATCTTGAAGAAGATACCGCGAGCTCTCAGCACGACAAGGGAGATTTCAGTTTGGTTGATTTTAATCGATCAAGTTTGCCCTTGATGGAATTGGTAACGGAGCCTGTTATCCATGATGCAGAGACAGCGTCACGTTTTGCAAAGGAACTTCAATTGTTACTTCGATATTTAGGTGCAGGTGAGGCAAATATGGAAAAAGGCGAGATGCGTGTAGAGGTAAACATTTCAGTCTCTGATACAGACAAATTTGGTACAAAAGTTGAGGTGAAAAACATCAACTCATTCAAGGCTGTTGAAAAATCTATTGCATTTGAAATCGAACGACATATTGATTTGATTGAAAGGGGGGAGAAAATTGTTCAGGAAACCCGAGGTTTTGATGAATCAACTGGAAAAACTTTTTCACAACGTGCCAAAGAAGATTCGCATGATTACCGATATTTTCCAGATCCAGATCTTCCAAAACTTTTCATTTCTGAAATTCCAGAATTTGCAAAGGAGAACCTCCATTTACCAGAACTACCATGGGAAAAACGAGATCGCTATAAAACGGTTTTTAATATGAAAGATGAAGATGCTGAAATGTTTGTGCAAAATGAAGCGTTTAGAAACTTTTTCGAGGAGATAAGCAAAATACTTGATAAAGATTATGTACAATTGGCAATAAACTATATTACGAGCGACATTGCAGGTTTTGTTAAAAAGTCTCCAGAGAAGGGGATTGTAATAACTACTAAAAATTTCGCTGAACTTATTACAATGATCAAAGCAGGGGAATTGTCTTCTCGCTCGGCGAAAGACATCCTCGTGATAATTTGGGATGAGGGAGATCAATCACCAAAATCGATTGCAGAAAAAAACGGAATGATTCAAAAGAACGACCCGGAAGCCCTAGAGAAGATGATCCGTGAATTAATGACCGCAAATCCAAATGTGGTCGCAGATTTCAAAGCCGGAAAGCAAGCAGCACTTCAATTTTTCATTGGACAGATTATGAAGGCTTCAAAAGGCGCAATAAATCCATTGGTGGCGCAGGAAACAGTCAAGAAATTACTGTCTGAATAATTTCCCCCACAAATGTGGAAACCTCACCAGCGCAATAACCAGTGGTAGAAACTCCAATCCCTAGCATCTAAACTTATCCACATGTTTTGTTTAGCAAAAAATAACAGCTTGATATATAATATATTGCATAGGTGTGAAAAACATTCAAAATTTAGTTGCACCAATAAATTTTAAAACTTAAATTAACAAAATGATCATTCAAATTATAAAAAAATCCGTTTCAGCCACTCTTGTCACAGCTCTTGCCATTGGCGCAGCCTTCTCTCTAATAGAACCAAGTTCAGCTTCGGCTGTTACTGCCACAAGCTCTGTTGTCGTTACTCTTAACGTCACAGCGGGGGTATCGATCACAAGTCCATCTAACTCGACTATGAGCACCGCTCTCGGTGTTTCTCAAAACACAGCTGTTGGAACAACAACTTGGAACGTAAAGACAAATAGTGCGACGGGCTACACCTTGACTGTACAGGCTACATCTACTCCTGCAATGAACTCTACAACTACTGTAAACAGCATCGCGGATTATCAAACAGGTGCACCTAACACATGGACCGCTACATCAGGGTTTGCGTATTTTGGGTACTCTGCGTTTGGTACTGATGTGTCGACTGGAACATGGGGTACTGATACAGACTGTTACAGCACTGCCAATGTTCAGTCGACAGCTCTAAAGTATAAAGGCTTCACTACTTCAGGTTTCCAAATTGCAACCAGAGCCTCTACTACCACTCCGTCGGGTGTTGATGCCACAGTTTGCTACGCAGTAGAACAGAACAACACATACATTCCCGCTGGAAACTACCAGGCAACAATAACAGCCACAGCCACAGCGTCTTAGGAAATCTGCATTGCTATATTTTATAAATACGTATAAAGTAATGTAAATACAAAGATTTATACCTATAAACTGGGCAAACATAAATACATGAAAACTAGAAAAATTATCTTAAACGCAGGACTGCTAGCAGTAGTTTTTCTAACTTCCATAAATTTCAATTCAGTTTCCGCTTATACTATTACTAATACCGGAGCAGAAAGCAGAGGAGATTTCGTGCTCGAACCAGGAAAGATTGAGATCTTTATGAACCCTGGCGAGACAGTGACAAAAAACATAGCGATCATTAGCCGAATAAATAGAAAGGCAAGTTTCAGCGTTACAACAGAGGACTTTATCGGATCACAAAATCCTGACACACCGGTTATTTTGCTAGGTGATGAAAAAAGCCCGTATTCTTTCAAAGATAATATTAAGCCTGACGTAGAAAGCTTTAACCTTGATCTTGGTCAGAGAATTGAAATACCCGTGACCGTTACAGCACCCATAGACGCTCAACCGGGAGGTTTCTATTCTTCCGTTATAGTCTCAAGTTTGCCAGATAGTGGAAATGGTACAAATGCTAGTGCCGCAACCCGAGTCATCTCCCGAGTCGGAGTTTTGTTCTTTGTGCGAATTAATGGTGACGTAAAAGAAGTCGGGTCATTGGAGGATCTGAGAGTGACAGGCCCACGACAGGGCTTTCTACAAAGTGGCCCCTTGTCTTTCGAGATGCTTTTTAGAAACTCTGGAAATGTTCACCTTGTGCCGTATGGAATAATTACGATCACTAATATTTTTGGCCAGAAGGTGGCCGAGCTTCCTGTTGATGCGTATTTTGCTCTGCCAAATTCATTGAGGTATCGACAGGTGACTTGGCCAAAAGAGTTTTTATTTGGATATTATAAAGCGCACTTGGAAATGCATAGGGGTTATTCTAATTTGGTAGATGAAAAGGACGTGACCTTCTGGGTATTACCTTGGATATATATAGGACTTGGTCTTGTGATTCTCTTCCTTATCTTTATGCTCTACTACTTGTTCACGAAAAAATTTGAGCTGAAAAAAAGATAGTAAACAGTTGGGTGGATAAATACTTGATTAAACATGAAGAATAAAAAAAACCTATTTTTTAGTATCGTTTTGTTGGCAAGCATCATCTTGCCTGTGTCATTGATTGCTGCAGTCATGTCGAGCAGTAACTACAAAATTGAATCAGATTCTATAAACATCGGTGGAACAAATTTATCAAGCAGTACCAATTATTCTCTCAGTGACAGTGTCGGAGAGGTAGCGACCGGTCTTTCGTCCAGTACCAGCTATTATTTAAACAGTGCAGGGTATTGGCAATATGTATCTGCCAGTTCTACTTATATAACAATTAATGCCCCAGCCGGAGTGTCATTGCCATCAATCAGTGGATTAACTGGAGGAATTGCCACTAGCTCGACAGATTGGGTTGTTACAACAAATAATTCTTTGGGATATCAATTGACAATTGTCGCCTCTACAAGTCCGGCCCTAAAATCAGCTGGTACCTCAATTGACGATTATGTTACAGCCGGCGCAGATCCAGATTTTTCATTTACAGTCGCAACAAACCAGTCATATTTTGGGTTTAGTCCAGAAGGAACAGACATTGCAGACCGATTTAAGGACAACGGTGCATCTTGTAATTTCGGGGTAGGTGACACTTCGAATTCATGTTGGGATGGATTTTCTACTTCACCTAAAACAATCGCACAATCCGCTTCGCCTAACACTACGGGTGCAACAACAACGGTAAAATACAGGGTACAAATTGGGTCTGCAAAGATTCAAGATGCATCTCCCGGGTACTCTGCTGAGATTACGGTAACAGCCACAACTTTGTAAGTTTTTTAGTTCGAAAAATTTAAAAAATAATGCTATAATTTAAGCATATGAACATTGTTCAAAGGTTTTTATTTTTGTCTGCAATAGCCGTAATGGTTCTCTTTAAAGTAGCCTCTGCAGGATCAGTGAATGTCAATCTGAATGTAGATTCTTGCAATCTTAATACCATTTGCGAACCTATGATTGGTGAAAATAGCACGGGCTGTTCAGCAGATTGTCCGCCACCACCGCCTGTTGTCACGCCTACCACGACCCCAAGTGTTGTAGGTGGTGGTGGGCCAACAGGCGGAGGAAATATTTTGCCTCCAGTGCCGTTTGTAATAACAGCAACAAGTACTTCAAATATAAATATTACACCACCACAAAATTACACACCCGAACGTATTACTGCCACATCAACCATAACGAATGTATTTACAGAGATGGTCCGCGTCGAGGCGTTTGAAAATTATGCGGTGGTGACTTTTGTAACAAAACTTCCATCCCTTGTGGCGTTGTCTTGGGGGAATTTTGGAAAATATGAAATTGGCTCTCTTGCTGAGTCTTGGTACCACAATAAATTTAATATTAAATTAGAAAACCTTGTTCCGTCAAAGCGGTATTACTATTCGCTTTCTCTCAAGGATACGCTAGGAAAAACTTTGTACTTTGAGGGCGATTTTTTTACAGCTGATCTTGTTGATAGAATAGCTCCACCACCACCTGCGGAATTTCGCTACGCTCTTGCCAAAGATTCAGTTTTTCTAAGGTGGATTAATCCGACGGAACCAGATCTGTCGGTGGTTAGGGTTGTTCGATCTGATATTAGATATGCGAAAGATCCATTTTCTGGAAAAGTAGTCTATGAAGGTGCCGGTCAATACGCAGCGGACACTGATGTAAAAGAGGGAGTAACCTATTTTTACTCTATTTTTTCAAGTGATGTTTCTAAAAACTTTTCAAGCCCAGCAGTTCTACAGGTAAAATATATTGGACAAAAAGATAGGGCAACGTCTACTGTAATTACCAACAAAGATTGGCTACTAGTGGACGAAAATCCGTACGTGTTTATGGCTAATTCGGATGGTCCAATGTTTACTGGAGATAATAATCCAAAACCAAATGTTTGCTCGGATTCTAGTGTTGACTCTTCGCTTGATGTATCAAATATTCAATTTTCGCAAAATAATAGAACTGTCGAAAATGATGGATTAAATATAATAGCAGAAACGATGTCCCCGATCACAATTAATCTGGCGTCTAGTAATAATTCAAAGTTAGATGGGCAAACCCTGGTTCTATGTATAAACGGAACCATGTTTAATGAAAAGTTCGGGTATCTTTTCAAGGATGACTCTACCGAGAGAAAATTCAACTTAGTTATCCCCGCATTTACCTCCGAAGGGGATTATAAATTCAACTTAAAAATGCTAAAATCAGATAGTCTGGGTGTCACCGTGGCAAAGGGAATCTTTTCCATAAAAAGCCTTAGGGATAATGACAATACAGGAGATAATAGTTTTGTAACTAAAGTGAAAAATACCCTTCCGACAGTGGTCAAAATTGGTGTTGTAATCTTCCTCATTTGGTTACTTTTGATGCTAGCTAGATTTATTTTCATATGATGAAATCACTCTACTTAAAAATAAATAAAAATAGATTTTTAAGTGGTGTTTTTCTTATTTTATTTTTCATAATATTCTCGCGTGTTTTAATTGCAAACGCGGCTATTAACCAGCAAATAAACTATCAAGGAAAATTGACAAACAATGCTGGTGTTGCAGTTGCCGATGGAACATACAATATCGAATTTAAAATGTATGTAGATAGTTCAACTACAACTGCTTTGTGGACTGAAACAAATTCAGGGGGAAACAAGGTGCAGGTCACGAATGGTTTGTTTTCTATTTTGCTCGGTAGCACAACAGCATTTACAGGAGTGGATTTTAATCAGACTTTATATTTAGGTGTTAACATTGGAGGAACTTCGACTCCTGCTTGGGATGGGGAAATGAGCCCACGAAAGAAATTGGGTGCGGTGCCTGCGGCTTTTGAAGCTTACAATCTTGGCGGGGCTTCTTCGACGCAATATTTAAGAAGAGACCAAGCTGGAACTTCTACCGGAGCATTAGTTCTTACTTCTACTTTGAATGTTAGCGGACTTGTAACTCTTGGTAATGCATCAACCACGAATCTTTCTATTTCTGGGAATTCATATCTTGGAAGTATATTATCTGGAACGTGGAACGGTACTATGATCGGGGTGCCTTATGGTGGTACAGGAACATCAAGCATTACAGGGGTACTTAAAGGAAATGGCACTTCGGCATTTTCTGCTATGACTGGATTAGGTGGATATGTTACAAGGTGGACTGATGCAAATACCTTGGGTACTGGACTATTTCTTGATAACGGGACTGTGGCGGGAATTAATGCTACTTCATCCTCGTATACTTTCAATCTCCAAGGAACCTCTGGAATTAATCCACTGAATATTGCTTCGTCGACGGGGACATCGCTATTTACTATCCTTCAAAATGGGAATGTAGGGATTGGCACCACTACTCCTTTTTCGCTGCTTACAGTGGGAGGCAACTCCTATTTTGGAGGTAATTTGACCGCGGCAGGGACAACTACAGTAAAAAATCTCAATAACGTTCGCTATTGTGATCAATTTGCTTCACTCCAGGCTTGTTATAATGATTTGCCCACAGATGGAGGAACGATGATTTTGGCCCCAAATTCAACTACTACGATTACTAGCACCCTTACTATTTCTAAACCTAATGTGACTATCAAAGGTGGCGGAATAGACAGTACTTTTTTGGTAAGAGGCAGTTCCTTTACAGATATGCTTTTAAATATTACAAGTAATAATGTCAAAATATCTGATTTGACTATTGATGGGGGGGTTACTGATCAGGTAATCGATGTGGAACCCCGACCTTATACTTGGACTGGTCCTGGGTCATATGTTTCAGATTCTTATGGAACTGAAGTTCAAATGACAGGTGCTTACGGATGGTTTGATCATGTTAAGGTTTTGCGAATGCGCGGTGAATTTCGAATTTTCGGAGATTTTGATAAAGTAACCCATAGTGTTTTTGTTGGGTACAATTTTCCTAATAGATTAAGTGACTCGTGGACTGATTTGGCGTGGATTCCAGGTCTTTTTTCTTATTCCACATCAACTGATGGTCGGGCACCTAATGGTCAAATTATCTCAGGTAACCGTTTTTCTGGCTATAATGCGAACGCTATATTTTTAGTTGGCACTAACGCGATTATTAGTAATAATTATTTTTCAGATAACCATTGGCGAACTAATACTGGGGGTGGTCAGATTGATATTACAGGTCGAGCGGGGACATCTGGTTATGTTGTTGTGGAAGGAAACACTCTAGAGTCTAGTCTTACTGATAAAGCTAGTGGAATAGAAACTGAGGCAGCGGAATATGTCATTATCACTAATAACACAATCAAAAATCATTCGTGGTACGGTATCGCTATTCAAGGAGGGTCTAGGTATGTTATTAAAGGTAATGTTATTTCTAATTCAGGAAGAAATTTAGCTTTAGCTTCCGGTATTCACATAAACCAATTAGACAGCGTTCCCGCTACTGATCTTCAGATAGTAGATAATACGGTTTTTGATGATCAAGATGTCAAGACACAAGCATACGGAGTACATATCACTAATTCGTCTACACAAAACTATATTATTGCTAATAATGATTTACGAGGAAGTAGTGTAATTGGTTTGCTTGACGCAGGCACCACTACAGAAAAGCAAATATTTGGCAACCTGCCTTCAACACTCAACAATTTTTTTGCCGGTAATATGGGTATCGGCACTACCACTCCAACTGCAAAACTTCAAGTTATCGGCACAGCTGGATCGTCCGATATTTTTGCCCTCTCTTCTTCAACAAATGCAAGGTTGTTTACTGTAACTGCAACGGGCAGAGTGGGCATTGGAACAAGTACCCCAAGCTCATTGCTTGAAATTTCAACAACTGCTAATTCGGTCGTAGATGTACTTCGCTTATCAAATTTAAGTAATGCTGCGGCGGCAGGTAATGCAATAAGCTTTTATGTAGGAACATCAGGAAGTGAATCTTCTAGAATAAGTCAAGGATATGATTCTACTCTCGCCAAGTTTTATCTCGGATTTAAAACATCAACAGATGCAACCGATGTCTTAAGGATAGTGAATGGCA
>JAYSWB010000014.1:0-6670 GCA_043718245.1 bacterium | reverse complement strand
AGAGTTGAATATTTACTCAACACCAGACCGAGGAAACGCCTTGGCTGGAAGACACCATTACAAATGATGAGTGGTGCACTTCAAAGTTGAATTCAGCTACGACTGACTTGACACCACCACCATTTGGTGGCACTATATTACTTATGAACGTTTCCCGTGTTAGTAGCAGGCGCCTTGTGGCGATAATTGGTCTTTCAAATCAAGAAGAGAGGAGAACGACAAATGGTCCAGTCAGTGTTGGAGAAGTGGCCGTCATTCTTGCTCGAAGGATAATTGTTCGTCAAAAAGCAATAAATATCCTAAGAAGCAGAATGAGTCTTCATCTGAATCTAGATGTGCTAAGTGAACTCAAGCACATTAACGCCAGATTTGCCAAGGTGTTTTGTGAAAAGCATTTAGGCATGCACAGTGGCACATATCAGGTGCAAGGTCACCTCGACCTATGATTATAAAGCATGGTGGGGCCCCCCACTAGGTTCGGAGAAACCTGTCAAAGCTCCATAAATAGACCGCCCCCCAAGGGCGGTTTTCCTTTATTTATATGAACAAGTTCGAACCTATCACAACCTTTGGAACAACTATCGATACATCTTACTTATTTTTTTGTCCCTGAGGAGCTTTCTTTGCCAAAAATTGATTATTTTTCTTTGCTGCGTCTATGTGATCCTCGGCTACTTGCATATGACCCTCGGCTGCCTCTTTGTGCGCTAGGGCTGCCTCTAACTCTTCCCTAACTGGCGCCACTATTCCTTGTACTTTTTTCTCATCCGCTTTTTCTATGTGAACCTCGGCTGTGTCGATATGAACCTCCGCTGCTTCCTTGTGTACCAAGGCAGCTTCTACGTGCTCGCCTACAACAGTCACCACTGCACCTTCTACTTTCTTCTCAGCTTTTTCTGCTTTTATTTCAGTATCTTCGACTTCTTTGTTTTTTACTTGTAAATTTTTATTTTTTTCAGTATCTGTCATATTATTTTAAATTTAATTATTATTGGGTTTGCCTTCACATCGCCTTAAAATACCAACGCCCTTATTAAGTCATGAGGGATAATATACTAGCCGAACAAAACGAAAGTTCATTACCCTAAAATATGTAATTTAAGACGTCATTTACTTTGCACATTTTCATGATATTGTGTTGCTAGACAAAAGCCCCAAAACCTCGCACAAAAATCAACAACAGAAAACCCATGACCCTTACTGTGCCATTCGAAATTACAGTCAAAGTCCACAGGATAGAGAAAAATTACACCGGAAAATTAACTTTGTCCCCTGCCAAGTTTAAACCAAAGACCGTCTACTTCCTTGTCTTGAACCCTTACGGGGGTGCTGAGGCAGAATTTAGCATCTTTGATGATGAAGAAATGACAAATCCGATTGCAGAGGCCGTTGGAGAGCTTGAAACAGGATACAACCCAAACACTGGAAGGCCCATTACAAAATATGATTTTGGGCACCAAATCGACAGCCCCCAAATTGGTCTTGTAACAGTCGCTACCCATATCATTTCCGAGGGGATCTATCATTCAGAAGTGCGCTATCGAAATGGTGATTTTCCTGATGACACAGAGACTCCCACATTCGATTTCAAGCATTTTTGGAAAAAGGATTTCCACGGAGACTCTGCTACTGTAGCAGAGAGTTTCTTAAGAGAATTCAAATTAAAATAGCCCCTTCAACGAAGTTCCCGTACTCGTTGCGGGGGCTTTTGTTTATATTTAATTAATTTGTTTGTCATAACAATCAGATCGGCTCGGCTAAACAAATATAAGCGGTCTATGTATATATCGGTATGCATATAAGAGATAAATAATAACCAATTAAAAAAAATATATGAAAAACTTTAAAAAAATATTTCGGGTGGTAGCAACGGTAGCTTTATCCATGCTATTTTTCAGTGCACCAATTTCTATTCTTGCAGCTGAAGTCTCTGGGACATTTGGAGGAGCATTAAGTGGCAGTAGCACTGTATCAGGGACCATAGATGGAACAGCAGGTGGAGCAGTACGGTCTCTGGGACGTTAACAGGATCTACAACGAACTCTGGTGCAACAAGTACTCTATCCGGTACAGTTTCCGGAGGATCTGGAAGTGGAAGTGGAGGTGGGGGTGGAGGTGGAGGCGCTGTCCTTGGTGGATCGACTGGTGGTGGCAGTACGATAGGTAGCGGATCAGGAGGACAAGTTCTCGGAGCAGATACAGATACAAGTTCATCTCCTGGCTTCCCAAATACCGGATTTCCACCTGAGGAAGAAAGTGCTTCATGGAATATAGTTGTTATAGCTGGAATTCTTGTGCTCGGCCTGTTCTCAATACTCATCTCAAAACGAAGTCGTACAGTTTAGTTTTAAATAAACACATGAAACGACGCTCTTTATTTATATGGGCACTCTTCATTCTTGTTTTTATTTTTATTGTCAATTTGCCGGTAGTTAAAGTTGAGTCAGACACATCAGCCATACGTAATGTATACCCTAGTAATGAAAATCCCATACGGCTTAAGATTCCAAAAATTAATGTCGATGCTGCAGTTGAAAGTCTTGGACTGACTAACGATGGAATAATGGATGCTCCTCAAGGTCCGGAAAATGTAGGTTGGTATAATAAGGGTCCAACTCCCGGGCAACAAGGCAGTGCTGTTATGGATGGACACTCGGGTTGGGAGAATGGAACCCCCGCAGTATTTGATAACTTGCATAAATTGCAAAAGGGAGACCTTATGTACATAGAAAAAGAAAATGGAATCATCCTTACATTCATTGTACGTGAAATTAAAACCTTTGATGCGAAAGCTGATACGTCAATGGTCTTTGAATCGGACGATGGGAAAGTTCATCTTAATCTGATTACCTGTACAGGGGTTTGGAACAGTATCCGTCAAACCTCTTCGAAGAGACTAGTTGTGTTTACAGATCAGATCCAGATTTAGTTGTGTATCGACTTTACTAATTCTAATAATTTTATAAAGTCAGGAAAAGAAACCTACTTTATATACAAAAGTCTGAGTTTTCTAATTCCTCTATAAATTCTCATCGAAACAGTATTCTCTGTCTGTTTTGAAAGGACTGAAATCTCTTTGATAGTCAAACTCTGAGCATATCGCATACTCAAGACATTTTTATATATTAAGGGAAGTTTAGAAATAAGTTTCATCGGCACTTTTCCGTCCAAAATATTAATAAAAGCATGGTAATCCCCTGCACTTGGGTCGTATCCCCTCTCCATTAGATCATCAAGTGATGAGGCTTTACGATTCCCTTTGCGGTATTCATCTACTATTAAGTTATTAAGAATGTGGTAAAGAAAAGCTCTCATCCCCTCTATTTTTCCATTTTTAATAAGATATTTCCAGGTCTTTAAAAAAGTTTCCTGAACCAAATCCTCACCCAAGGCGTGATTACTGACCTTAAAAAAGGCATATGAATTGAGACCTTGGTAAAAGTCATTGTGAGCATCACTCAATTCCCCTCTGCATGCGGACTCATTCATCTTGGTGATGTTAAACTCCATGTAATTGTAATGCCGTTCGGGGTACCCATTCATTACTCTGTGAGAACTATGGACCTCTATCGGCATAAAGCATATGGAACCAAAAAAAGACGAATCAGATTTCTTTGAAAAATTATGGGATGAAAGCTGGACTTATATAAAGACAGTAGTGGACGTAGTCCGTGAACCAATTTTAATTTTAGATAAAAATCTTTGTGTCATGGCAGCGAACGAACCATTCTATCGGACTTTCCAAGTTGAACCCAAGGATACGGAGCACAACTTGGTCTACAAATTAGGTGATGGGCAGTGGGATATTCCTACTCTAAGGAAACTTCTTGAAAATATTTTACCAAAGAATACCTTTTTTAAAGGTTTTGAAGTAGCTCATGATTTTCCGGTGATCGGGCGCAAAGTGATGATTTTAAATGCAAGACAGATCCATTCAAAATTTACTAGAAAAGGTGGTGATTCAAAACTTTTTCCGCCAATCATACTCCTTGCCATGGAAGACGTGACTGAGATGATTTCGGTTGCTGAGAAACTGGCAGGGCACGTAAACAAAGTTGAGCTAGACCTTGCCAACCGAGTAGCAAAATTAGAAAAAGATTTAATAGAATTGATGAAGAAATAATAAATTATGTAATGACATTGTACGTACGTCGGCATCCCTTGTACGGTCGAGACCTCTTTATTAATTAGACGATTTTTCTTCTCACACTTATTAACACTTAAATTAAAAAAATAAAATTATAATGCATAAATTATTCAAATTGACGGCCTTCACTACGCTTACGGCGCTAGTATTGGGTCTATTCGGTTCCACGTTAAGCACACCTGCTTTTGCAACTACAGGTGATTCGGTAGTCACGATTCAAAAGTATATTGATGGAGCCATGGCAAATGCAGTCACCGCAAGTAGCTCTGATTTCCAAATGCAGGCAAACTTCACTATTGCGAGTTCAACAGGATCAGGACAGTACGCTCTTAGTGCAGCTGGGTACAACGGAGATCCGACTCCTTACCAGGCAAAGACCTCAGTTTTACCTGCTGGATCTGACTACGCGACAAATGAAATCATAGATGGGATTGTAGTTGGAGCGACAAATAGCTCATCAACTCCATTTAGTCTTGTTGGTTACACAACTGGAGACACCCTTGCAGCAGCCGTAGCAGCGACTCCTACAATGACAAGTCCAAGCTTTACTAACATCACAAGTGACAAATATGTCATTGTATGGAACAAGCGATATGTAGAGCCTATTGCAACATCAACAGCAACCACAACAGAAGTAAAGGTGACTATTGATAAGTTCGTAAACGGAGCACAGGCAACCGCCTCTTCTTCAAACTCACAGGACTTCCCTATGAGCGCGACTTACAATTCAGCTGAAACTGGTCCCGGCACAGGCACTTATAACCTAAGTGCAGCTGGCTACAACGGAGACACGACTCCATACCGAGCAAAGACAATTGACTTTACTCAGGGAGCGGATTATTCAACAAACGAAATTCTAACAGGAACAACTGTTAGCGCGACTTGTACAAGCTCAACAACACCTTACGCGCTAGTAGGTTACACAACTGGAAACACAAAGGCGGAAGCAATGGCTGCGTCATCAACAATGACAACTCCAACATTTACCAACTTAACTTCTGACAAATACGTAATTGTCTGGAACAAGTCTTGTACTAATCCTGCAGGGACAATCGGTGGTGACGTTTCAGGTGGAGTAGCAACTTCATCTCAGGGAACACTTGAGGTAACCAGTATTACGCCAATTAAAACATCGGCAACTGCAAACGGAACTTACACTGACGGTTGGAAATATATGTTCAACATTACTGTTCCAAACAACGAGACTCATTTAAGCATGAAATTCGCGGATTGGATGAATACAACAGGATCAAGCACAATTCCTGCTGCAAACAACATGAGAATTTCTTCGTCTCAGGCAGATAACGGTGGAGCTACAGTTCCAGTAACTGCGGCCAACACCTACACAGTTCCGACTCTTAACATGGTGACTGACATGAATCCATCATTAGTTGGAACTCAGGTACAGGTATTAGTTGAAGTTTCAATCCCTTCAACAACCGTAAATGGATCGTACACAACAAATTACGGAGTTAAAACTAACTAGTTACTTAAATTAGAAATCGATTATGAAAATACCAAAATTAATCGGAAATGTTCTTTTACTCAGTGTCTTTGTAGCCTCCGGAGCATTTGCATCAGAAGTTACAGGAACCCTTAGTTCATCGGGAGCTTCATCACCTTCAAATTCAACACTAGAAGCAGTTTCCTCTGGTAGTGGATCGAAAGTGAGCGGAACTTCCGGGGGGTCTAATTCGGGGACACTTAGCGGAACTGTGACTGGGGGCACTGTCCAAGGGGCATCCACAGGCAGTAGGAGTCCTGGAGTAATTCTCGGAGCTTCCACTGGCTCTACAGTGCCTCGTGGAAGTGGGTCAGCCATCTTGGCGCAGAATTTTGGAACCACAACTGATGTAATAACCACAACAGTTGTGACAGAACAGACTTCTGAAAGCCAACCTGTCACTACCCCTCGAGAAACAACGAGTCCTTGGTGGTGGATCTGGACTATAATTCTTTTATTAGCCCTTATGTATTTTATACAGAAGAGCTACCGAAAGGAGCGCGATATAAGATAGATACAACCATCAGCTAAAAACAAAAACCTCGCATCGTGTGAGGTTTTTGTTTTGCTTAAATTGAGTTGACAAGAGACAATTATAGTTGTATGCTATGCAAAGTTCTTTAATCGGGTTTTTCATGGTTACGAAATCTTAAAAAGTTGAGGAGTCGTAACCATGAAAAACCAACACGTCAGCAAACTCAGGAAACTCCTGAATGTGTGCAGCATTTTCTGCACAATCCTCATCTCCGGTTGTGGCACCCTGCAAGTCAGGTTCGTGCCCGATCAACGGCGCCACAGCACCAACCATCACCGGGTTGTGCAACAACAACAGCAACAGCAATGTGTGCAGATGGTGCGGTGTCCGGAGCCACCACAAAACTTCAACCCCTGCAATCAGGGGTACCAAGTACGACCGGATGGTCAGCGGTGGATTCAAGATCAAGGCTTTATCCGGAACTACCGCGTAGGTGGTGAAGAGTGGTGAATCTACCGTATTGTTGGGCGGGTGGCACAAGTGC
>JAYSWB010000013.1:0-7006 GCA_043718245.1 bacterium | reverse complement strand
GGATCTCCCATGACAAGGCAGAAAATTCGGAGGGCGCTATCATACCGGACCACTGTATGGCCCGTGACTTTAAACCCTCTCCAATTTTTGAATTCTTCTATTGCTTGGCTTAATTTCATATCAGTCAACCGAAAAGTCCACCCGATGCTAGTCAAAGTGGACTTTTGGTGACCGCAGCCTTTTAATAAATTAATCGGCTTCCGTCATTCCCAAGCTTGGGATACGAATCTCTTTCGAGCTCGCACTATCAGTTTACTCTATCCCTTCGGGATATAGCAAGCCGACGCTTGGTTCAAAGTCCATTGCTAGCATCTAGCCCTTATGGCTAGATCCCTTTCGGGACAACGGATCGCTTATTCAGTTGTCACTACACTCTAGTGTAGTGACATGCCATTGTCAAGAAGGATAATGTATGGTTTAAAGAGACAGTCAAGAGAATATCAAAGAAGTCAATTAAAATAAGGGTTTTTTGAGCATTGAAAAGAAAAGCCGCACCGCCTTTTGAGCGATGCGACTGTTTTTAATAAAGAAAGGAGTTAGTTACCCCAGTCTTTTACGCATCTGCTCCAAAAAACCAACAACTTCCACATTGAGGTCAACTTGGGCTTGATCTGCTCCAATTTCGATAGGCATTGAGACCCTGGGATTCGCTCCCAGAAGCTCCCCTATCGTCATTTTAGGCCCTACGCGGCTGAACAGTTCGATGCTTGTTTCCAAGCAAAGCCTCGACAACTCCCGAGCGCCTTCGAGTGGCAGACTTGCCCATTCCTCGATCTTACCGAATGGCAGGACGTAAGGGTAAGCGTAGCTGAAGCCTTCGGTGCTTCGGACCGGCATGAAGCCATTGCCCGATGCTTCACCAAGGACCCGTCCACAGTTCGGAATGAACGGAATGAGATCGTGGTCGGGAATCCAATCGAGAAGGTTCTCAATCGGATGCACTATCACAAGCTCACCTTTGAAGAAATTACCGAGGACAAACTTTGCCCTTGTGCAGCAGAAGCCGATGATGATTGCCGTGACTGTAATGCCACGACTATTCAGCTCCTGAAGGACATAGCGAAGAGTGCCACCACTGAATGCCCCGTCTTCGATAAGGACTACGGAACGGCCAGCGATTTTCTTTGCTAAATCATCGTACTGCTTCTCGAGATTCTCGAACCCTGGACGAGGACCATGTCCTATCAACTGTCCGTCTGTGTTGAACAGTCGGTTGAGGTTGAGGAGTAGGCCTTCGCTTTTCGGATTCAAATCGGCAAACTCTGGACACGTGCTGAGGACCGCTTGCTGACCGAGGTCAGTGACACGACTCTCTACTTGCTCCCAGATCTTGCGCCGAAGTTCGCTCATCTCGATGGTATCAATATTGATACCAGGGAGAGCCTGCTGCACTTTCTGAAACAGGCTGATGTGAAAGCGTTCGAACAACTGATCATCCGGACGCGGGATTGTGAGTGTCATCGGGCGGAATGCCTGAAGACGACTCGCCACGTCATAGGTAACCACGTAGGTCCCATGACGGTCTTCTTGTGTAGAACTCATGGGACCCTCCTTTTGGTTTAATGGTTTATGAAAAAGAACTGACGAAGTCAGTTCACAGTTTAACTTTTTACAGCTCAGTTAGCTAATAAAAAACTTTAATTTTATTTTATCTTTTCTTTACTTTTTCTTGAGGCGATCAATCATCATCCGATAACCTCCGCAGCCTTCTTTAAGCCAACGGTTGATCTTAGTAATCGTTGTGTAAGATTGTTTGTATTCATCTTGGACTTCAGAAAAAGGAACGCCTGCATCGAGTTTCTTTGCGGCTTCCCATCGCATTGCGAGCTCACGGAGATCACGCTCACTAAGCAAATCACGAAGGTATGCTTTTGCTTCATCTATCGTTTTGAGCGACAAAAAAGTCTGAAGAAGGTCGGGTGACATCTTCTCTATCTCTGCCCATATTCCGTTTTTTTCTTCATCAGGTATCATAATTTGCTTAATTATAGCAATTTGTCTACAAATTTCCCAGAAAGACCTTTTCCAAGATTTTACTGTTTACTAATTCCGCCGGCGCACCTTGTGCTACAACCTTTCCCTTATCAAGAACATATGCTCGAGTAGTGATCTCAAGAAGTGATTTTAAATTATGCTCAACGACAATAATGGCCGTCTTTCGTCGCTGATTAATTTCTTTGATTTTTGCAAATACTTCTTTTACTATTTTCGGAGCAAGACCCAGAGAAGGTTCATCTAAAAGAAGAATTTTAGGATCTGTCATAAGTCCTCTAGCAATAGCAAGCATCTGCTGTTGGCCACCAGAAAGTGTGCCTGATTTTGCTTTAAGTTTAGTTCTAAGGGCAGGAAATAAATTAAGAACATTTTCTATTCTTTCTTTTCGTTCACTGGAAGATAAATTAAAACCACCTATCTCAAGATTTTCATACACCGTTAAATGTTTAAATACTCGACGACCCTGTGGCACAAAAGCTATGCCTCGATTTACAACCTCGTGAGAGACGGGAGCAAATTGGAGACCTTCCCAAGATATCATTCCGCTTTCTATTGGAGCAAGACCGAAGATAGCTTTCAGGATCGTAGATTTACCCGCCCCATTAGGACCCATAAGTGCTACAACTTCACCCTCATCAATAGCCACAGAAGCTCCGTTAAGGGCTTTTACGCCCCCGTAATGGACATGGATATCATCTAATTTGAGTAAGGTTTCTTTGATCATGTGTTTATTCTCCTAAATACGCCTCCACCACATCCTTTCTAGCCAAAACTTCTAGTGGTTTTCCTTCAGCCAAAAGACTACCAGCATCGAGAACGTACAGCGTATCAGAAAGCTCTCTTATAAGATCCATATTATGCTCCACAAGAATGACCGCTTTACCTTGTGTTCGAAGTTCTTTCATGATTGAAACAACAATTTTTACCATTTCAGGAAAAAGACCCGCAAAGGGTTCATCGAAGAAAACAGTGGTAATTTCTCCGGTACTGCTATGAACCATAGCTAGCATGCGAGCAATTTCAAGAAGTTTGCGTTGTCCGTATGAAAGATTTTTAGCAAGCTCATTACGCTTTTCCCATAACCCGACTTTTTTCAAAACCTCCTCTGCTTTTTCCAAGTGGAATGTTGAATGCTTTTCAAAAATTGAAGACCAGATACTTCTTTCGGTGAGTACCACTAAAATATTATCGAGTACAGGCATCTGTTCAAAAAGTCTGACGTCTTGAAATGTACGGGTCATACCAAATAGCGGAACTTCGTGGGATTTGATACGAGAAAGCGTAGTGCTATTTGAAACGAGAATCTCTCCGCTATCAATTGGTACCATGCCAGTTAAAAGATTTATAAGGGTTGATTTCCCTGAGCCATTTGGACCGATAATGCCTGTGATCTTGCCGGCATCAAAAGAAACAGTAAGTTTGTTTACGGCATTGACTCCGTCAAAATGCTTAAGTAGATTTTTTGTTGATAATGTTGGCATTTTATTTTAATGGTTTCACTCTACTGATTTTACCAGCATCAATTTGAAATAGTGCGGTTGGGAGATACGTCCTGCCTTCTGGTGAGATACGAAGTTCTCCAGACACTCCACTATATTGCTTGAAGTTTTTCATAGCTGTTAGAGTATCGCTTTGTTTCTCTTTCAGAAGCGAAAACAATATCTTTGTAGCATCATAAGACTGGCCGGCAGGAATTCCAGGTGGCATGCTATATTTGTTTTTGTAAATGTCGATAAAATTGCTCGAGTAATAGTCGGGAGCAATAAATTGAAGGCCGCTTGACCATTTTGAAGTCTCCCCTGCTAGATAATCATCAACCTCAATACCGAAGAGTTTTCCTTTGTATCCTTGATTACTGATCTCTTTTAACGAATTAACAAACTCATAGTAGGTTCCGAGGTATATAGCCTCTGGTTTGGTAGCTAAAACTTTGGTGACCGGCAATCTCATGTCGTCTGCAGTTGGTTGTACTTTTTCCAGATCTGTAATGGTTCCACCCAAAGCTTTAAACTTTTCTACAAAGCCATTAGTGACAGTTTCTTCCCATGCATCAAGTGTTCCTATAACGCCCACCTTGCGAATCCCTTGATCAAAAACATATTGAGCTAATCTACCAGATTCCGTTTCAGCATCAGTCCATATGAAGAGAGGGTTGTTGATATTTTTGCGATCTCGAAGGGGAAGAAATCCTGGCGCTACTGTAGGAATGTTGCTTTGATCAATGAGTGAAATAACAGATGCTGTTTCCGTCTGATTCAAGGGACCAATGATTGCATCAACATGATCAAGTGAGGTGACTTTTTGAAAAGCGGAAACTGATATCTTAGGATCACTTGCAGTATCTTCGTAAATTATTTCTACCTGCCTACCATTTACGCCACCATTCTTATTTGCTTCCTCGACGGCAAGCGCGATACCCTTTTGAGCATTTTCACCCCAAGCAGAAGCGCCTCCAGTTAAGCTGAGGAGAGCCCCTATCTTTATTGTTTGATTAGAGGTTGTTTGAGACTTTGAATTGTGGCCCACAAGGGCAATAACAGCGATTAAAAGGAGGACACCTGCTGCTATCCAAATAGCTCTTTTCATGCTCTAAAGCATACCAAGATTTCGATTATATAGCTAGCGTTAGTTAGCACCCATTTCCATCACTTTTCCACCAGAAATTCTTTTAATTGTAATTGTTGGTTTTTGGGAAACGATACCGCCGATACCATCAAATCTGATTTCTCCATAGGTTATGGTACTGAATTTTGTTTTCTTCATGTATTCAACTATATCTTCGGGATTATTTTTTAGAGTTTGGGCGATAACATATACAGTATCGTAAGTTGTACCCGCACTAAACATTGGCTTATGACCAAAGCGGCTCTCAAATTTACTACTGAAGGCTGGGTCGGGATTAGCCGGAACATAATATACAATTCCTTCCAGCCAAGAACTATTGAAATTTTTGTTAGTTAAATCTTGCTCAATAAATTCATCGCCATAAATAGCAATCGAGGTGTTTATTAATTCACTATATCTCTTAAGAAAACTTACACTTAACTTCTCATCGTACGATCCAAAAAAGACGGCATCGGGTTTGCTATCTGCTATTTTAGCGACGACGGTTCTAGCGTCATCGGTCGGATTGAGCAATTCTTCTCCCACAATATTAATACCTTGCTTTGAGGCTTCAGCTTTTAAGAATTCGAGTAATTTTGTGTAGTACGAATCGTGCTGCAAAACAACATAAAGTGTCTTTACTTTTGATCGCTTCATTTCATCAAGCGTTACTTTTGCTTTGGCTTCAGTTCTGTACCAAAGAGAGAAGACATTCGGATGATTTGTTGGAGTGTTCACTGACTCTATCGCAGCATCTTGTGAGATCATCAGCATGTTCTTTGGCACGGCACTTTCTGCGCCTGCGTATGAATCAAGCCATGTAATCATGATTGCCTTGGCATTATTGACGCTCACTAGCTTTGAAACAGCTGATACACCTCCGGCTGTTGAACTTTTCATATCTTCAACCACGAGCTCAAGTTTTTTATTATTTATGCCCCCGTTTGCGTTTATTTCATCAATTGCTAATTGAGCTGCTTTAAGTGATTCTTCTCCCCAAGGAGCGGCATCTCCGGTCAGAGCAAGTGCAGCACCAATTTTTACTGAATCGGTATTTGTTTTTTGGCCAACAATTCCAACAATAACAGCAATTACAATGATGGCTATAATTGTTAAAATTGTTTTCTTATTCATAGTTTATTTAGTTCACATCAACTGGAACACCATTTTTTATTTGCTTCATTACGAAGTAACTTTCTGGAGTTGTAATTCCACCTAGAGCATCGAAGGTTACTGTCCCATAGCTGACTGTGTTGAATTTTGTTTGCCTCATGTACGAGTTCAGATCGGTTGGATTATCTTTAAGTGCTTTTGCGATCATGTAGACAGAATCATATGCCGTGCTTGCTCCAAAGACCGGATCTACGTTGTAAGTAGATTTGTATTTATTGAAGAAACTAACATTTGGAGTTTTAGGACCATAAAAGTAGAATCCCTCGAACCAGGCAGGGTTGTAATCTGAGCGTGCATAATTCTGTTGAACGAATTCATCTCCATAAATGCTCACATTTGAAGAAAGTAAAGAAGAATGTTTTTTGAGAAAATCAATATTCTGCTTTTCGTCATACAAGGCTACAAAAACCGCATCAGGCTTTTTTGCGTTCGCTTTGGTCAAAATAGTCTGCATATCAGTTCCGGAGTTAAGCATCTCTTTCCCAACGACTTCTACGCCATACTTTGCAGCAGCCTCCTCCATAAAACCGACAGCTGTCGCATAGTAAGAATCGTTTTGAGCAATAATATAGAGCTTCTTTTTACCCGCACTCACCATGTGCTTAATCGCCAGTTCAGATTTTGGTTGAGTACGATACCATGTTGAAAAAACATTTTCATGCATTTTTGTTCCATTAACACCCTCAATCCCTGCATCAGGAGAGATCATAAGAGTATTTGGTTTTAAGACCGATTCTGCACCCTGATATACATCAAGCCAACCCACTAGGAGAGCATTTGCTCCATCAACATTCTGTAGTTTCGATACAGCAGAAACACTGTCTTTAGAAGTACTTCTCGTATCTTCGATACTTAACTCAATTTTTTTGTCATTAACCCCACCCTTGTCATTGATTTCTTGTATTGCGAGTTTTATTCCGTTTAGTGCCGCCTCGCCCCAAACTGAAGCATCTCCAGTAAGTGGTAAAGCCGCTCCAATTTTTATTGGTCCTTCGGGAAGATTTTTCTTCGAGCCATTGTTTACGACAAAAATAATAACAATTAGTGCTATCAAGATTGTTGCGCCCCAAATGATTTTTTTATTCATAATATTAAAAATATACGCTCAAAATTTGTTACGCCATTAGCATACAACTTTTTAGAGAATCTATCAAGTTAGTGTATCCGTCCACAACCTCTGGCACTCCACCCCTGTTAATTGATTACAAATATACCTCAAAGGAGAGATCAGTCC
>JAYSWB010000012.1:0-2482 GCA_043718245.1 bacterium | reverse complement strand
GGCACAGCATCATGGATTACGCAAAGACCGAAGGTACAAAGTAATCTCTGAATTACTTAACAAGAGTTAATTTAGCACCTAGAAATCGCCTTTACTCCCTCTTTTCTGAAAAGCGAATGAAGAACAGTAGAGTTACCAAGCTGAGAATTTTTTTCATATGTACCTTTCTTGTTGAATTGTTGAGCGGAACTAAAACAGATTTTAATATTACACGAAAACAAAAAACCGCCTAGTGGCGGTTTTTTGCTTCTAACTTAGATTTTACTTCTTCGCCTCGACAATTGTCTTCTCCACATTCGGCGGTACTACATCATAGTGATGGAATTCCATAGTCATTGAGCCTCGTCCTTGTGTCATTGATCGAATATCAGTTGTATAACCAAACATTTCTGAAAGTGGCACCATTGCATCAATCACTTTGTTCAATCCGCGGTCTGACATACCTTCAATCTGTCCTCGTTTAGATGAAAGTGAACCCGTAACGTCTCCCATAAACTGTTCTGGCATCACGCATTCTACTTTCATAATAGGTTCAAGGATAACAGCCTTTGCTCGTCTTGCACCTTCCTGGAAAGCCATAGATGCAGCAATCTTGTAAGCGATTTCTGAGGAGTCCACATCGTGATATGAACCAAACAAAAGTTCACAAGAAATATCTGTCATTGGGAAACCTGCAACTACTCCTCTTTGCATTGCTTCGATAATTCCCTTTTCAACTGCAGGAATAAATTCAACTGGGATAACACCTCCCTTGATTGAATCGATAAATTCGAAACCTTCTGATCGGTGAATGTTCTTTGGCATCTTTTTATCAGCTGGCCATGGTTCCAATTTCTTAAGCTTAATTCTAACGTGACCGTATTGTCCCTTACCTCCAGACTGCTTGACGTATTTGTGATCAGCCTCTGCTTCACCGATGATAGTTTCTCGGTAGGCTACCTGTGGTTTTCCAACATTAGCTTCTACTCCAAACTCTCTCATCATACGATCAATCATAATTTCAAGGTGAAGTTCTCCCATACCTGAAATAATTGTCTCCCCTGTTTCAACGTTTGAAGAAATTCGGAAAGTAGGATCTTCATCTCCAAGTTTCTTGAGAGCGATACCCATTTTTTCCTGATCGGCTTTTGTCTTTGGTTCGATTCGAAGAGACACTACTGGGTCGGCGAATTTAATTGGGTTAAGGATAATTGGATGAGCTTCATCACAAAAAGTATGCGAAGTTTTTGCTTCTTTCAAACCTACGGCTGCAGCAATTTCTCCGGCGTACACCTTCTTTACTTCTTCTCGCTTGTTAGCCTGCAATCGTACGATTCGTCCCAATCGTTCTTTGTTACCAGTTGTTGCGTTATATAAGTATGAACCTGCTTCTACTGTTCCAGAGTAAACGCGGAAGAAAGTAAGTTGTCCTACGAATGGATCGTTCTGTAATTTAAAGGCAAGAGCAGAGAAAGGTTCTGCATCAGATGCATGTCGAACAATTTCTTCATTTGTATTTGGATCAATACCCTTCACTGGAGGCACATCAAGAGGCGATGGTAGGAAGTCTACTACGGCGTCCAAAATAAGCTGTGTACCCTTGTTTTTCAAAGCAGAACCAGTGAATACTGGGTAGATCTTACCAGCAATAACCCCCTTTCTTAAAGTTTTCTTTAATTCATCAATAGGAAAATCTGTCTTTCCTTCCAAATATTGATTCATCATCACATCATCAAATTCTACAATTTTTTCTACCAATTGAGCGCGGTATTTAGTCGCATCAGCAACCATGTTTTCAGGAATTTCTTTTTCAACTACAGTTCCTCCCATTTCTCCTTCAAAGTGGTAAGACTTCATTTTCAACAAATCCACAACTGCTTCGAAATCACCTTCCGATCCAATAGGAAGTTGCATTCGAACTGCGTTCTTGTTCAATCGCTCTAATATAGAAGCGTATGATCGTTCAAAAGAAGCACCTGTTCGGTCCAGCTTGTTAATAAAACAAATTCGAGGCACATTATATTTATCAGCCTGTCTCCAAACAGTTTCAGATTGTGGTTCTACTCCGGCTACTCCGTCGAAAACTACTACTCCTCCGTCTAAAACCTTAAGAGATCGTTCTACCTCCACTGTAAAGTCCACGTGACCTGGCGTATCGATGATGTTAAATCGGTGCATTCCAGATTTGTCGGCGCCGTTGTATGTTGGATTCCAAAAACATGTAATAGCAGCCGCGGTAATTGTAATACCTCGTTCCTTTTCCTGTTCCATCCAGTCGGTTGTGGCTTCACCGTCGTGTACTTCACCGATCTTGTGTGACATTCCGGTGTAATAAAGGATTCGTTCTGAAGTTGTTGTTTTTCCCGCGTCGATGTGCGCGATGATACCGAAGTTACGGACTTTTTCTAGTGGATAATCTCTGTTCATAAATATTTGTACTTAATTTTTATAAAATTACCAAGCCAAGTGAGCAAAAGCCTTGTTTGCTTCGGCCATCTTGTGT
>JAYSWB010000011.1:0-2495 GCA_043718245.1 bacterium | reverse complement strand
TTGAAAAATTTTAATAATAGAAAACCACTCGATTCGAGCTCGAATCGAGTGGTTTTCTATTATTAAAATTTTTCAACCAAAACCCCCCGAATGGAGGGTCTTGGCTAAGCTAGGTTTGGTTCCCTTAAAAAGAATGAATCCCTTTAGTTGCATTATATTTGGTCTCTAATCAGTATCTTGAGGGATACTAATAAGCGAGACGCGGTTGCAAAAATTAAAAAATGGGATCTCCTTCGGAACCAAACCTATACGTAATTCTGGACCTATTTGTAGACTTGTCAAATTTATATGTTCAAAAGTAAGTGCACATGTTGTGCATAACTTGTTCATATGCCTTTAAAAAAGGTGGATAGCAAATTACAACACACATAAAAAGAAACCACCGCCCGAAATTAATCGAACGGTGTTTGTTTCACTGCGGGAACTAGTCCTTCATATGGACACAGAACCACGCGGTCTCGGCGGCTTTCGAGCTCGTCGATGAGGGCTTTAACGTATGGATTAACGTTGGACAGATTTTTTCCGAACATTCTCCTCGGCAAGAATCTGAATTTGTCCTGCATTGGATTCTTGCCGAAATAATTTAGGAGCGACTTGATCCAGCTCAACGTCTTAGAAATGCCGTACCATTCGTGATAATTCAGCAGGTTCGCGTTGCCTCTCCTCATAACTTCCAATGTGAGGATAGTGAGCTCTTCAAAAGTCAGAGCCTGCAATTCGCGCGGAAGTAAGACCATCTGCTCGGGAATGTGCATCTTCGGCCGTGTGCCGAGTTCCATGATTAACTCTTCCGCAGTCCACCAGTACTGGACGATTACCATTCCCGGGCCTATACGTGTCATCTTGGTTGGCGTAACGAGAGACCATGGGTCAAGTACCGCGGACATGATGCAACGTCTGGATGAGATCCCAGCTGGGTGATATCTTTCTGCGATATGCCACATGATGCTATCAATCAAAAACCAGGTGTGCAGACGAGGGAGAAGTGTATGCCGAATTTGCCGTATCTCCTTTAAAAGTTCTTCACTGTACATTTTTACCTCCTTTGTTCACAATGCAGGATTGCATCGATCTACGAATAGATTAACTCTTTAAGCTAAAATTACAAGTTATCTTTTATATACTTTTTAAACCAAGTCCTCTGGCGCTTTATATAGTGTTTTGTTTCTTGAAACAATTTTTCTCGCATTTCTTGCTCTGAGAGTTTATTTTGTAGAAATAATGAAATATATCTGCACTCAAGACCAAGATCTTCAAGCCTTTTCCACGAAACTTTATGTTTTGTGTGTAAGTTTTGTACTTCAGTAATCATTCCAGCCTTTATTCTCTCATTAATGCGCTTTAAAACCCTCTTAAAAAGTTTTTCATCTGGCAGGTCTATATAAATAACTTTTACATTGTATTTTTTATACAATGCATTTGGACCATCATTTACCACCGGAACCTCTCCAAGTTTTTTAGCAATTTCAATTGCACGAATCAGACGAGCGGGGTTATTTTTATCAATATTTTCTGCACGATTACTATCCAATTTTTTCAACATTAAAAAAAGCTCATCTGTAGATTTCTTAAATAAGTTTTTCCTCAACTTTATATTTGGCGCTACCTCTGGAAACTGACTATCATGTAAAAGTGCATCAATATAAAATCCAGTACCACCGCAAATAATTGGGGTTTTTCCCCTTGCAATAATTTCCTCCGCTGCTTTAAATGCTTTTTTCTTAAAATCATTTACGGTAAAAACTTTGTTAGGATTAACTACATCAAGTAGGTGATGCATCACCCCGTCCATTTCTTTTTTTGTAACTTTTCCACTGGCTAAATTTATGTGCTTATATACCTGCCTTGAATCAGCAGAAATCACTTCGCCGTTATTTTTTTTAGCGAGTTTAATAGATAGCGCGGTTTTTCCACTAGATGTCGGTCCGATAATTACAATAATGTCCTTCACTTGTGCCGCGGGAGAGACTCGAACTCTCACAGGGTTACCCCCGCACGATTTTGAGTCGTGTGCGTCTACCATTCCGCCACCACGGCATGTGTTGCGAAGATAATATACTATGAAATTTTATACATTTCAATGTATTGCGCATTTATATGAAACTGGCATAATATCCGCTATGCCTTGAAAAGGGCATGACATTCAGTCGTCTGGTATGGCCAGGCGGGCTCTGGATGCCTCCTAGTACAGTAGAAAACCACCAAATCTTCATGCATTCTCGTCCGCGAGTTAAGCAAGGAAAAACTTGGCGAAAAAACTTTGGCATCGCAGGACTTGTCCTCGGTTCCATTTTTTTCTTCAGCGCAGGGTGGGTGTTTGATGACAAAGAACTAACCGTCGATTCCTCGGCAACGATTGCGAAGATTAGCAATCGAAAAGTCGAGACTCCGACCGTTCGCTACCGTCGTCCGTACACAATGATCCGTACCCCATATAGTAGACACAGACTTCTGTGTAAACTGTTTTCTTTTGTTAAGATTAACAAATAACAAAA
>JAYSWB010000002.1:0-8317 GCA_043718245.1 bacterium | reverse complement strand
TCGTATTAGTATTCGGGTTTGTATTCGTACTTGTGTTTGTAGGATTAGCTACACAGTAAGCACTTAAGTTTGACTGAGTACTTCCGGTAACGTTCGTACTACATGTCGCAGATCGAGACTGACCATTTGAATAAACGGTTACTGTCGCATACTTTGATCCAGCGCTGTAAAATCGTCCTGTAAAAGACTGACTTGAACTATTAAGACCATCTGAACCTGACCATGAATAAGTGTAGTTTCCATTGCCACCTGAGGCGTTAGCAAAGAAACTTACATCTTGAGCAATCTGTACATTATTTGAAGGATTGATAGTACAAACTACATTTAAGTCGTTATTGTTGTTGTTCGTTGGAGTAGTTGGAGCGTAAGGAATCTGAACTGAAATGTTATTAATAACATTTACAGTTGTAGTAGAGTTGTTTGTCGCAACTGCGTTTGAAGGCGAATTGTTTACTAGAACTGAACTAGCCGAAGATGTAGAACTTGAGTTTGAAGTAGAAGGTCCTGTTGTATTCGTATTAGTATTCGGGTTTGTATTCGTACTTGTGTTTGTAGGATTAGAAGTAGATTGTGAAGATGCAGTAGCAGGGGCATACGTATATGATGGGATTGATGATCCACCACAGTTTGTACAACCGTAGCCTGAACCAGTTGAGTAGCCAGTTGAGCCACCACAATTAGTACACCCGTAAGTGTAAGAAGGAGTTGTTGAGTATCCACTTGTGTATCCTGTTGAACCACCACAGTTTGTACATCCGTAGCCTGTTCCGCTTGTGTAGCCAGTTCCACTAGTGGATGTGTAAGATGGAGTTGAGTAGTAGTCTGAAGAATACGAGGAGTTGTCGTTATAATAAGGAGTTGACCAGTAGTCTGAACTACCCACACTATCCATGTTATATCCGTAGCCGTCTCCTCCATCATGATCAGCAAATGTTGCAGTCGGCATAGCTGTAAAAGCTAGCGCAACAGCAAAAACGGCCGTGGCGAAAATGTATTTGATTTTTTGCATATAATTTTTGTTAATATTTTTAATACTCATAGTTCATATATTATATACCATGATATCGTCCCTGTCAATACATACCTAGACATATCGAAACTACTCTGACAAAATATGGTTAATACCTATAAAAATCTGTTGAAAACAAAGGGCTTTTGTGTATTTGTGAGTTACCCTACTTTAAAGCGTATACATTGTCAAAAATGGCCTTAACTACAAATCTATCTGATTTCTCTCCAAAACTGTCACAGGTCGACAAAGTAAGCATCGCTGGGCCTTTTGTATTGAACTCTACTAATGCCTCGTCCTTGTTCACCTCTTCTACAGAAGTTACTTTATAGATGTAAACATTTTTATCTGTAAAGACCTGAATTTCATCTCCATTTTGGGCATTTTGAATAGTGTTGAACACTTTAAAAGCCCTGTTCTGAACAATTCTAAATCCTGTGCTATGTCCGAAAATGAACATATTGCCTATTCCAGGGACCCCTGACCCAGGATACCTTACTGCCCCTTGGGTAAGCGCATTATCAAGGACATCCACGTTTGTAGATGTAGGATTCTTAACTGCTCCATCTGTAGCCGTTCTAGGTATCACTATTCTTACCGGATATTCATACTCAACTTGAGGATTAGGAGCGATTTGTTGATCATTACCTGTCAAAGGACTGGTTGCAGCAGTCTTTACTTGATCTAGGAGGCTAGATTTACTGGTATCTGACTGAAACTCGCTTGGAACGAGCCCGAGACCTGCAAGCAGAACAATAGTGGCAATGAAAAATCCTGCAAATAGACCTATAAAGCGTATTTCATGCTTTTGAAAGTGAGGAAGCAGCTTCTCAAGCCATGACTTCTTGTGATGATGATACATTGTATTATAAAAAACTATATCATAGAAAACCAAGTTTCCAAAAAAGCATATTTTCTGCTAGCATGTAATCTAATGAATAATAAAAACTTGATTGGGACCATCAGCATTAATGCAAAAGGTCGCGGATTCGTAAGGGTTGAAGATCGCGAAGACGACGTGATGGTTGATCCTATGGATATCAGTACGGCCTTAAATCGTGACACTGTAGAGATTTCGACTTTCCAAAATCAATGGAGCGAGACGCAAGGAAAAATTATTAGAATTGTAGAGAGAAGTAAAACAAGTTTCGTCGGGACAATCTACACGGAAAATGGGCAGAGGAAATTACGAACCGACGATTTGAAGTCAAACATCTCGATTACCATCACTAATCCAGATTCCCTTTCAGATAATACCAAGGTACAAGTTCGTGTTGATTTCGATAATTGGAAAGATGGTCGAAGCCCAAGTGGAGAAATTGTAAAGGTCTTTGGTGCCAAAGGTGACAACAATGCCGAAATGGAAGCAATTGTGGCAGAGCGCGGTTTCGATACGACTTTTAGCGAGGTGGTTTTAAAGGAAGCGGCTGAGTCTGCAGCGCAGTTGCGAGGTGAGAACGCAGAAGAAATGTCGAAGCGAAAAGATTTCCGCAAGACTTGGACTTGTACAATTGACCCCTTTGATGCCAAGGACTTTGATGACGCGATTTCTCTTAAAGAATTACCTGATGGTAATTTAGAAGTAGGTGTGCACATTGCAGACGTGTCACATTTCGTGCGCGAAGGCACAGAGTTAGATAAGGAAGCCCGTAAGCGTGCTTTTTCGGTGTATCTAGTAGATCGAACTATTCCAATGCTTCCAAGTATCCTTTCGACAGATGTCTGTAGTTTGAATCCAAACGAAGACCGCTTTTCCTTTTCGGCCGTGTTCATCATGGACAAGAATGCTAATGTAAAAGAGCGCTGGTTTGGAAAGACTGTCATCCATTCTGCAAGACGATTTACTTATGAAGAAGCGGAGGAAAGGCTTGTTAAAAATGAAGGAGACTGTGTAGAGCAATTAACCGTTTTGAATGGAATTGCAAAAAGGATGGGAGAAGAGCGCCACAAGCACGGCGCGATTGATTTCGAAACAACTGAAATTAAATTTAAATTAGATGATGATGGCAAGCCAATTGCAGTTTATAAAAAGGACCGATTGCAAAGTCACCGCCTTGTAGAAGAGTTTATGCTTCTTGCAAATCGTGAAGTTGCAAAATTCATTCATGATGAATACAAAAATGCGGCAGGAAAAACTTTGCCAGGAGTATACCGAATTCACGATGTTCCCAATATTGAACGATTAGAAGATTTAGGAATCTTTGTCCGCGCGCTTGGTTTTGAATTTCATCCTCACAAAAATATGAAGTCAAAAGATATTCAGACTTTACTTGAAGAAATTAATGGATCAAGCGCCGAGGCAACAATCAAAACTGCAACCTTGCGTTCAATGGCTAAGGCAGAATACTCTACAAAAAATATTGGGCATTTCGGACTTGCCTTCACTTACTATACTCAATTCACTTCCCCTATCCGACGATACGCAGATTTAATTGTTCACAGAATCATGCAAAGCATAGGTGGTGGCGAGAAGGTTTCCGCTGAGCTTATGGCGTCATTAGACAAAGTTTGCGCCGACTGTTCGAAACGAGAAGTCGAGGCGGCAGACGCAGAACGTGCTTCTATTAAATACAAACAAGTTGAGTATATGGAAAGAAAGGTTGGCCAGATTCTAAACGTCACTGTTGGAGGAATTGCAGAATGGGGAATGTTTGTCGAAGAAGAGGAATCAAAAGCAGAAGGATTAATCAGATTGAAAGATTTATTGCCAAGTGATTTCTATTCTGCAGATACAAAAAACTATGTGATCAATGGACAGAGAACAAAAAAACAATTCAAATTGGGAGATAAATTGAAGGTGAAATTAATTAAAGCAGACCTAGATACTAGGGCTCTTGAATTGCAGATTGTAGAGTAAAAAAAATACCAGACCTTCAAGATGAAGTTCTAGTAGTTGTGGTTACAAAATGTCACTCTAAAATCTGGAAGTTCAACCCTCCCCACGAGGTGAGGTCTGCTGCCGGACACCACATCCATGAGATTTCCCTGCCACTTAACACATTTCTTCAGGGAGATCTTTGCAGACAAACCAGCTCGCAGGGAGGGAGAACACAAACAAACACCTATTGATACTATTACACAGATCCTCATATAAATCAATAGGGCAACTTCCCTCTCTTTTTTCTATGAAAAGTGATAGCGAACCTATGTGCCTCCGCGTTTATTTTTACAATATCACTTTGAAGTTTTTCAACATCAATAGAAGAATTTTCAGAAGTTAAAATTTCTCTTGCTTTGTGTTTCGAATCTTTGACAATTGAAACAAGAGAAACGGTCTTTGGCAAAATTGGTTTCGCAACATTTAATTGGGCCACACCGCCATCAACGACAACAAGGTTTGGAACAGGCCATTCATCATGAGTAAATCTCCTTTCTAGGATTTCTTTCAAAGCTTTAGTGTCGTCAGGTCCATCAACTGTCTTTATATTGAACTTTCTATATTCATTTCTATTAAATTCTCCATTATTTAAAACGACCATCACTCCTACCATATTTGTTCCGGACAAGTGAGCAATGTCGTAGGCTTCAATACGTAAAGAATTTTTAGGACTTTCCTTTTTTATCATGGAGACGTCTTGAATATGCTCAAGTGAATTTAAAGTATTCTTAATCTCTGCGCACTTTTCAAAATTTAAAACTTTTGCGTATTCTTTTATCTCTTTATTTAAGACCTTTATTAAGTTTTTTTTTCTTCCTTGAAAAAACAAGACAAGGTGTCGAATATTTTGGGAGTATTCTTTTGCAAGCATTTTTCCACCACAGACTCCAGGACAAAGACCTATGGAATAATTAAAACAGGGTCTCTGTTGTCCAATCTTGCAAGTATCTCTGAATGGGAAAATTTTTCTCACTAATCTGAGGGCTTCCCTTAGTTGTGGAGCAAAAGGATATGGACCAAAGACATGTGAGTATTTTTCTTTTTCTAAATTTCTTCCTCTCGCGATTAAAACACGTGGAAACTCTTCCTTTGTAATCACAACGTAATTAAAACTTTTGTCGTCTTTTTCTTTTGTATTGAATACTGGAAGGTGCTTCTTAATGAGTTCATTTTCAAGGATAAAAGCCTCCAAAACAGAATCCGTGAGTAAAAAATCGACAACATCTGCTCTAGAAATCATGTCGACCAAAAGCATACCCCTGCTTTTGACTAAGTCATTTGAAAAATAACTTTTTATACGGTCTTTCAAGCTGGTCGCCTTACCAATGTACAAAATATCCTTATTTTGCTTGAATAAATAGACACCAGGGGTATCTGGGATTTTTTTCTTAGCTATAATTTTGTTGACGTCTTGACGATTCATCTTTTTAGGTATATATTATACACGGCTTTTCAAGAGTTAGGGTGGTTCGGGCCGTCTGCGCTGATATGGTGGTATCAAGCAGACGGCCCGGCATCCTCACTTGCCAAGTTCATTCCGTAATTACAACATGTGTAATTACAAGCACGGAGCGCTAAAGACATTATGTCTGAAGTGCTCCTTTTTATTTGTTCAGTACTTTCTTCAAATATTGCCCCGTAAAACTCTTTGGATTATTTGCTACTTCCTCTGGTGTCCCCTTTGCTACAATATTTCCTCCTCGCACTCCTCCTTCTGGTCCGATATCAATAACATAATCTGAACATTTTATAACATCCATGTTGTGCTCGATGACTACAACCGTATTTCCCTTCTGAACAAGCTTTTGGAGAATTTCTACAAGTTTTCGCACATCTTCATAATGAAGTCCAACAGTTGGCTCGTCTAAAATGTAAATAGATTTTTGTACATGTGGTCGATAAAGTTCTGCAGAAATCTTTACGCGCTGCGCCTCTCCTCCTGATAACGTCGTTGCAGACTGTCCAAGTTCGAGATATCCAAGACCCACTTCATTTAAAGTTTCAAGTCTGTCAGCAATCGAAGGTACATCTTCAAAGAAGGCCAAGGCCTCCTCTACGGTCATTTTCAGAATTTCAAAAATATTTTTCTTTTTGTATTTTACTTCTAATGTTTCTTTCATGAATCGCTTTCCATTACATACATCACACTGTACATACACTGTCGGCAAAAAATGCATCTCTACTTCTATCATTCCATTACCCTGACAAGTTTCGCATCGCCCACCTTTTACGTTGAAAGAAAATCGACTGGAAGTCCAACCTCGAGCACGCGCTTCTTCAGTTTCTGCAAACATATCTCGAATAAAAGTAAATGCACCAGTATAAGTCGCTGGGTTTGAACGCGGGGTTCGGCCGATCGGCGATTGATCAATTAGGATCGATCGGCCTAAATATTCTGTTCCAGTAAAGCTCGTACAGTTGTGAACATTCGCACTGCGGTACGCTTTATCAAACTTGGCCTGCAAATTCTTGTGCAAAATTTCATATACGAAAGATGATTTACCGGAACCTGAAACACCTGTCACAGTCGTCAGCCTTCCAAGAGGCAGATCTACGTTTAAATTTTTAATATTATTGACCTTCCCGCCAGTAATTTTAATCATTCCGCGATTAGCTTCGCGACGCTCCTCTGGTACTTCAACCATTGTTTCGCCCCGAAGATACGAAAGGGTTAAAGAATTTGAATCATTCTTTTTAGCAGTCAGTAATTCATCCAACCATCCAGAGACAACAACCTTACCACCGTGCACTCCCGCTCCTGGTCCAATATCAATAATATAATCAGCAGCAAAGATTGTATCCTCATCGTGTTCTACAACAATTACAGTATTTCCAAGGTCTCGCAACTGGACCAAAGTTTTAATCAATCTGTCGTTGTCTCTTTGATGAAGTCCAATTGTCGGCTCGTCCAAAACATACAATGCACCGACAAGACCAGACCCCAACTGTGAAGCAAGCCGAATTCGTTGCGCTTCTCCCCCTGACAAAGTATTCGCGCGGCGATCAAGCGACAAGTAATCTATACCCACATCATTCATAAATTCCAATCGAGAAAGGATTTCTTTTACAATTACTTTTGAAATTTCTCTTTCTTTTGGACTAAGTGGAAGGCCGATAAAGAAATCGAGTGCCTCGGCAATTGTCATGGCTGTTGTTTCAACAATGTTAGTCTTCTTTCCACCTTCTTCAATCAAGAAAACATGTAGAGCCTCGGGTCGAAGTCGCGCGCCGTTACAGACCTTACATGGATCCATAATAAAAAATTCCCTCGTACCTAAACCATTACATTCAGGACATGCACCGTACGGCGAGTTGAAAGAGAATAAACGTGGTTCAACTTCTGGGAATGAAAATCCATCATATGGGCACATAAATTTTGATGAAATCAACTTGTCTGCATTATCCGTTACAATTCGAAGTAATCCCTCTGATTCCTGCAACCCTTTTTCAACCGCTTCGTTCAATCGTTCACGAAAAGCGGGATTATTTTCTTTAATCTCAGAAATATAAAACTGGTCGACCAACACGTCAATATTGTGCTTCTTAGTCTTTGACAGAATAATTTGCTCTCTTAACTTCTTTACATTTCCATCAACGCGAACTTCTTCATAACCTTTACCTAAAAGATCATAGAGCAACTGGTAGTACTCTCCTTTTCTGCCCACAACCACTGGTGAATAGATTTTAAAAACGGATGTATCCACTGCTACGCCCATAACTTTTTTAGTTTTGGAAGAAGTATCGATTGACTTTACAGTAGTAAAAATAGACTCAAGGATTTCTTCTTTGGAAAGCTTTTTGATTTCGCGTCCGCATTCCAAACAGTGTGGCTTTCCAATTCTTGCAAAAAGAATTCGAAGGTAGTCATAAATTTCTGTAATTGTCGCCACAGTAGAACGGGGATTATTCGAACGAGATTTTTGATCAATTGAAATTGCAGGTGAAAGTCCCACGATTTCATCAACATCTGGTTTCTGCATCTGTCGTAAGAATTGTCGAGCATACGAAGAAAGTGACTCAATATATCTTCGTTGTCCTTCTGCAAAAATAGTGTCGAATGCAAGAGATGATTTTCCAGAACCTGAGAGGCCTGTAATCACCACGAGTTTGTTTCGTGGCATTTCGACAGTGATGTCTTTCAAATTGTGGGTACGGGCACCCTTTACGATAATTTTATCGCTTTCTGCATGGAAGCCAGTTTTTGAAGCTTTGACAAGTGGTTTGTTTTTAGACATGTATATTATGTGAAAAACCCCCTGGGCAGGCCAGTGTGGGGGTGTGTGATTTATGTGAGGGTATATTAAGCTTTTTTTGAGGGTTTGTAAATGTGGTGTATCCGTCCACAACCTCTGGCACTCCACCCCTGTTAATTGATTACAAATATACCTCAAAGGAGAGATCAGTCCAAGTGTCCAATGAGGTCTTCTGGT
>JAYSWB010000001.1:0-2809 GCA_043718245.1 bacterium | reverse complement strand
TGCCACATACCCCATTCCTCTCTCAAAAGACTTTGATAAATCAACCTCTACGTAATCAAGGCTCATCCCTTGGCTTTTATGAACGGTAATGGCCCACGCAAGGCGAAGAGGATACTGGGTAATTTCCGCTTTCACCTTGCCGTCCTCTTCGATTTTCCAACTTGCGGGCTCTACATCAATAATTTGACCTTTGTAAGTACGAACAACCGGTCCATTTTTTCCAATTGCGGTTACCGTGCCAAGTGTTCCGTTTACATAACCAACTTCAAAATTATTTTTTACGAACATAACCTTGGCTCCAATTTTCAATTTAATTTTAGGAAGCGCTAGGCATGACTTTTTCAATAAATCCACAAGCATATCCCCTCCCCTTTCTACCATCTCAAAACTTTTTTCTTCACTTTTTATTTTTTCTAACTCTTTGTAATTAATCATATCCACATCGACATTGTGCGTATAAAGCCTTGTCGGAGAAAAAGCGCCATCTTCATCTGTGTGTGGTTTCGCGATTTTGCTTTGCAGTATTTCAAAACTTTTCTGACTAACATCATTATTGCGAATTTCATTTAAAATCGAGATAGTTGAATCATCAACTTGTCGATGTTGTTCCTCTAGATAACATATTTTGAAGTTTGCATTCTTCCAAGCATTAGAATGATACACAAAGTATCCAGGATCTTCATAGGCCGTAGAGACTGGTGGTAATTGAAAAAAGTCTCCACACAAAATAACCTGAATGCCTCCAAATGGTTTATCATTTCTTTTGAACCCTTTACATATCTTATCTACTAAATCCAATCTAAAATGGTGTAGCATCGAAATCTCATCGATGACTAACACTTTTACTTTTTCGAAGCGCTTCCATAAATATTGTTTTTCCTGAAGCGCTTCTACATCATATTCTGTCATCACATTTTTAATTCCCATACCAGTCCACGAATGAATGGTGACTCCCCCAATGTGTGTAGCTGCTATTCCGGTTGATGCTGTCACACCTATTTCAACCCCTTTGTTTTTGAGATATGAGATGTACTTGTTTAAAACATAGGTTTTACCACTCCCCGCAGGTCCTGTGATGTAGGCATTATAGCCCATCTTTAGAATATCTAAGGCTTGTTCTTGAGTCATGTGGTGACATTATACATCAAAACAAAATCGCCCACCCCTTACGGGATTGGCGATTTTGTTTTTCAGTCTTTACTTTACAGCAAGCTGGCTTTTCAACCGGTAGTTTTCATACGCAGTTGTTTTTGACCAACATGGTGATGAAGAAGACCATGGCGTCGCACCCTCTTTGTTAAAGAGGAATTTGGCATAACCCATATTCCCTTCGACTGTGTAGATGTCGTAACCAAGTTTTTTCGATGTCTCCAAGTGGTAATACTCATTGATCTGGAATAGTCCAACATCCATGTTATTTACTCGTCCTCGTAGAACCGATCCGTCTTTTGCATATTGTCTGAAGTGAGACTCACATCTTGAAATTTCAGCCATAAGAGGCTTGTCGGATGTGAAGTTTCGCACTTCCTGTGCCAAGTTGTAGTTTTTATTGTTGTTAAGGTTCGCTGTTGTGGTTGCCGTTGCAGTGATAGCGATGGTTGTAGTGGCTTCAACGATGGAAACTGGAGGGTTTCCGCCCATGAATCCCGATGCAAACATGGCTAGTCCGATAGTAAGTTGTATAATAAGCCAATTCCTTAATTAGTAATGCGTTTGTCAGATGAAGTCGGTTTAAACGCTTGCACAATAAAACCACATGCTGTCATGTGGTATGACAATATACTAGCACGTCTCGAGTCTCCTGTCAATGATTTTGGTCAGATTTTCATATGTAATTTAACGATTATATGGCTCTGTTTAGGGATATAATTCAAAGTATCATAAAGCCACATTTCTAGGGTTTTGCAAGTAGCTTGACTACATACTTAGTTTTGATATTATGGTTTCAGTTAGATAGCTGAAATGCAGAAAGCCCCACTGCTACCATGCTTAATTGCAAGAGTGATGGAGAAACTGGCGCCCTCCCAGCAGTAAAAACCCCTCAAAATGAGGGGTTTTTACTTTATGTCTATTATTGTCCACAGCACTTTACCCTCCCCATTTCTTTCACTAACTTTTATATTCATAATTTTACCACCCTTAGATAATCCGAGTGTCTCGTAATAAACGATCTCTTTCTCCGAGGTGTCCACGGCGTGTATTTCGGAAGAATTTTCAAGAACCTCTATCGCATCGCCAAGGATATTGGCTCTTCTAATAATATCAGTATGTTTTCGCTTAAATAAGTGATCTTTTGTTATGTGGTTTATACATACATTAACTTGAAGTGCTGGAGAAAAAATCTTTAGGTTTAAAAATAAGTTTACATATTTTTCAGCTTCTAGTATGTTGGTAATACATGATTTTGGACGATATTTACCCAATGCTAAGATTACCTTGCCTGGATTTTCTGAAATGAAGTTCTTGGCTTCAGCATCAGTTAGTTTTCCAAGCTTAATTCGAGGTTTTATTTCTTGCATTTTTCTTCTTAGACTTTGATACAGGCTTAGCCGGTTCTACCAACTCCCCGTACCCCCCTGGATAAGTAATATAAATCGGGGGTGCAGATTGGCTCTTTTCCATGACTTTTGACCCCAAAATAAAGGCATAAGTGCTTAAAACTAATGAAACTACTGTCAATACCAGCCAAATGATTTTTTTCATAAAGTACTGCATAAGTTCACATACATATGGCACTCTTTAAGCAATTAAGGAAATGGCATATTTTAACAAGTTTAGAGGGACAAAAGGATTCATAACTATGTGGGAG